>NZ_JBNWCP010000060.1:0-605 GCF_053522345.1 Agrobacterium sp. 22-226-1 | reverse complement strand
AAGATCGCTTTGGCGCAGGAGGACGGTCTGGTGCGGATCGCCCTCATAGGCATCCTCCCACTGAAAACTTTCCTGCTCGGCTGCGACATCCAGCGAACCGCCCTGAGCATGCATGAATGTTGCACGCACGGAGACGATACAATCGAGCCCTCCTTCGGCATCGAACTGACGGAAAGCCATGGCGGGAAACGGCAGGCGGTTCTGAAGTTCCAAGACCCGGCCTCCGTCAGTTCAGATCGATCGGCTTGCCGCGAAGCTGAAAATGATCCGTCGCCACGAAGTTGAAGGTCTTGCCAAGAATGATGACCTCGCCATTCGCCTTCATGATGAACTTGGAATCGCCGCATTCGATGACGAACTCTTCACCGACTGCAATCTTCTTGAACTTTCCGACGCTCTCCAGCGACGTCTGGCCGACATTCGTAACCTTGCTGACCCCGATCTGTTCAGCCCGCGCCACACCGACGCTGTCGGATTTGAACGTGCTGACGATCGTGTTCATGATACCCGGCAGCGGAAACAATCCCGAAGCATCGGAACCGACGCCCGAGCCGGAGCCGGCTAGCGCCGTACCCGCATCCGCGCGCGGGCTCGGGCCGGAAACG
>NZ_JBNWCP010000059.1:0-654 GCF_053522345.1 Agrobacterium sp. 22-226-1 | reverse complement strand
CCCCCGTCGCTCACCGCGTTGGGGGGAAGGTTCACATGGCTCAATTCTCAATGGAAATTATGCGCCTAACCGGCTCAGTTCTGCGTGGAAACCAACAGTCTCCATCGTAACGCTTTGAAACCGCATCGAGAAGGCGGTCCCAGACGCCGGCCTTGCGCCAGCGGGAGAACCGATTGTAGAGCGTCGTCCGTGGACCGTAACGTTCCGGCACGTCACGCCAGGAAGAGCCGGTTCTAAAACGCCAAAGGATGCCGTTAATCACCCGCCGGTCATCAACGCGTTCGACACCACGGCTGTTGTTCGGCAGAAGAGGTGAGATGATCGCCCACTCTTCGTCGCTCAATTCGTGACGGCGCATAGCAATCTCCTTTCAAGGACATTGAATCACCATCACGCCTCAAGCGGAACCCCGTTTGTGGGGACGCGTCCTAACACGCGTAGTCGAAGATCATTGCTCAGTGCTCGTCCCATCATCCACCTTTTTCGCTGTGGATGTTGAATCAGCTTCCGCTCGCCCCGTCACTTCACAATCGATCCATCGATCACAGGATCTGCTCTAGAGCACGTCCATTGAACGCGGAATCGCATTGAGGATTCCCCTGGCTGCGGAATTCTGATTCTATCGCCCCGACTGGTGATTTGGTCGGAGGCAAT
>NZ_JBNWCP010000058.1:0-839 GCF_053522345.1 Agrobacterium sp. 22-226-1 | reverse complement strand
TGATCTGAACCCTTCAAACTGGACCGTTTTTGGTTAGAGTTTTCCGGTGCATTTTCCTGGCTGGGAAAGGAACGGAAGACGATGAAAGCATCGCAGTTTTCGGACGCTCAGAAGGCGTTCATTCTGAAGCAGGGTGATGAAGGAGTGTCGGTGGCGGAGATCTGCCGCAAGGCGGGAATTAGCCAGGCGACCTATTTCAACTGGAAGAAAAAATACGCGGGCATGCTGCCGCCGGAGATGAAGAAGCTGAAGCAGCTCGAGGACGAGAATGCGCGGTTGAAGAAGATCGTCGCGGACCTGACGCTGGACCGTGAGATGTTGCAGGATGTCATTCGGCGAAAGCTCTAAGGCCTGCTCGGAAACGCGAGATGGTGAAAGGTATGTGCCGGGATTGGATGATCTCGATCCGGCGCGCCTGTGGGGCACTGAACTTCGATCGGTCGACCTACCATTACACCTCTCGCCGTGCCGATCAGGCCGGTCTGGAACGTCGTATTCGTGAGATCTGCGAGATACGTGTTCGCTACGGCTATCGTCGCGTGCATGTATTGTTGGAGCGCGAGGGTTGGGGGACCAACATCAAGCGAACCTATCGCATTTACAGAGACTTGGGCCTGCAACTGCGTAACAAGACGCCGAAGCGACGGGTCAAAGCCAAGCTGCGGGAAGATCGGCAAATGGCCGTTGGACCGAACGATGTCTGGGCGATGGACTTCGTTCACGACCAACTCGCGACCGGCAAGAAACTGCGGGTGCTCACGGTGGTCGACACCTTCTCGCGCTATGTGCCGGTGCTTGATCCACGTCACAGCTATCGAGGTGAAGATGTCGTGCAAACC
>NZ_JBNWCP010000057.1:0-847 GCF_053522345.1 Agrobacterium sp. 22-226-1 | reverse complement strand
CTAGGACGCGTCCCCATAAACGGGGTTCATGTGGCGAGCGGATTATGATTCACTCCCCTTGAAGGGAGATCGTCATGCGCCGTCACGAACTGAGCGACGAAGAATGGGCCGTCATCGAGCCGCTGCTTCCCACCAAGAGCCGTGGAGTGAAACGCGTTGATGACCGCCGGGTGATCAATGGTATCCTTTGGCGGTTTAGGACGGGTTCGTCCTGGCGCGATGTGCCCGAGCGCTATGGCCCGCGAACGACGCTCTACAATCGCTTCTCTCGCTGGCGAAAGGCAGGTGTCTGGGATCAACTTCTTGATGCCGTGTCAAAGCGTTATGCGGGTGACATCGTGATGATCGACAGCTCGTGCGTTCGCGTTCACCAGCACGGTGCCAACGCTAAAAAGGGGGCTCTGCCGATCCTTGCATGGGACGTTCCCGTGGCGGCCTGACCACCAAAATCCATGCGCTCGTGGATGCCGATGGGCGGCCTGTTCGTATGGAGCTGACCGCAGGTCAGGCTGCCGACGCTCCCATGGCGGAAAAGTTGCTGAGCGGATTGCGGCCCGGTGCGACGCTTCTTGCGGACAAGGCTTATGACACCGACGCGATCCGTCGCTTTGCCAAGCAACGGAAATGCTGGGCAAACATTCCCGCCAAGGCCAACCGCAAACAGACCTTCAGCTTCAGCCGCTGGGTCTATCGTCAGCGCAACCACGTCGAGCGTTTTTTCAATCGTATCAAACAGATGCGCGGACTTGCCACAAGATATGACCGCCGGGCCGACAACTATCTGGCAGCACTCAAGCTCGCAGCAATAAGGATATGGATTGCATCATTTAACGAGTCCGCGCCCTAG
>NZ_JBNWCP010000056.1:0-871 GCF_053522345.1 Agrobacterium sp. 22-226-1 | reverse complement strand
CTAGGTCCAATCGACATTCAGGATTCAATTAAGCTCTGATATGTGATTCATAGAACTCTGGATTTTGTCATCTGGAGTTTTCGTCATGCCGAAACCGAAACGCTATGAACTGACATCAGAGCAATGGCACAGGATTTGCGACCTGTTGCCCGGCAAGCCTGCTGATCCCGGTCGCTCCGGAGCGGACAATCTCACCTTCGTCAATGGCGTGCTATGGGTGTTGCGTTCTGGCGCTCACTGGCACGACCTTCCCGAACGCTATGGCAAATGGAAGACCGCCCACAAGCGGTTTACGCGATGGGCCAACGCCGGCGTGTGGGAGCGTATCTTCACGCATCTGATCGATGATCCCGATAATGACTACATCAGTCTCGATTCGAGCCTCGTTCGTGCTCACCAGCAGGCAGCCACCGGAAAGGGTGGCGGCCAAAAAGGGGGGATCAGGCTCTGGGGCGTTCCAGAGGAGGACTGACGACCAAGATCCACATGGCCGTCGATGCTCTTGGTCGACCACTGAAGCTGATCCTCACACCAGGCCAACGTGGTGATGCACCGCTTGCACCAGCCCTTCTCGACGGGCTGTCCCCAAACCGGGTACTCGCCGACAAAGCCTACGATTCAAATGCTTTGCGCGGCCTGATCGCCGATATGGGCGCTGAAGCGGTGATCCCTTGCAACCCCACAAGAAAGCGGCTGATCCCATATGACTTTGAAGCCTATAAGGTTCGAAACACCGTCGAGCGATGCTTCAATAAACTCAAACACTTTCGACGCATCGCAACTCGATTTGACAGGCGCGCAACACACTTCCTAAGCTTCATACAAATCGCCGCAGCCATCATATGGATGCGGTGAATGTCGATTCAGCCTA
>NZ_JBNWCP010000055.1:0-1160 GCF_053522345.1 Agrobacterium sp. 22-226-1 | reverse complement strand
ATACCAAGGCCCGATGAAATTGACTCACGGGATTCCGTTTTCGGGCAAATCATGATTCAACATGGCGGAAGGAGATTTCGCCATGGGAACGGCCCTCAACATCCGTCAGGACTACACGGCAGATGATCTGCGTCAGCTTGCCAGAAAGAGCCGGGACGCGGACTGGTCCCGCCGATTGCTTGCTTTGTCGGTGATCTACGAAGGCGGCTCTCGGAGCCATGCCGCATCGATTGGTGGGGTTGGTTTGCAGATCATCCGCGATTGGGTCGAGCGTTTCAATCAGCACGGTCCAGACGGCCTCAAGACCGGAAAGGCCAAGGGCCGTGAGCCGTTGCTGAACGACAAGCAACGCAAGGCGCTCATCGAGGCGGTCGAGAAAGGTCCCGTTCCCTATCTCGATGGTGTCGTGCGCTGGAGGCTCGTCGATCTGGTGCAGTGGCTTTGGCAGGAACACCGTATCTCGGTGAGCCGTCAGACGCTTGGGCGCGAACTGAATGCGATGGGCTATCGCAAACTCACGGCCCGGCCCAAGCATCATGCGCAGGATAGCCAGGCGATTGAGGAATTTAAAAAAACTTCCCTGCTGCTGTGGCAGAAATTGCCGCCGGAGCAGCCCGAGGAAAACAAGTAGAGATTTGGTTCCAGGACGAGGCTCGGATCGGCCAGAAGAACAAAATCACGCGCCGTTGGGCCAGGCGCGGAACGCGACCTTCAGCACCCCACGACCAGCGCACAAAGTCGGCCTACATCTTCGGGGCGATTTGTCCGAAGCTCGGCAAGGCAGCAGCGTTGGTCATGCCCTGGTGCGACACCTACGCGATGACACGGCATCTGACCGAAATCTCCCGCCATGTCCAGGAGAACGCGCACGCCATCCTCATCATGGATCAGGCGGGCTGGCACATGTCCAACAACCTCGTTGTGCCCGGCAACATCAGCATTCTGCCCCTGCCGCCGAAATCCCCGGAACTGAACCCCGTTGAAAACCTCTGGCAGTTCATGCGCGACAACTGGCTCTCAAACCGGGTCTTCAAATCATACGAAGACATCGTAGACCATTGCTGCGACGCCTGGCGGAAACTCGAAAGCCAGCCATGGCGCATCATGTCCATCGGTCACCGCAAATGGGCCAATGAGTTCTGATCATTGAGCGATGGTAT
>NZ_JBNWCP010000054.1:0-1172 GCF_053522345.1 Agrobacterium sp. 22-226-1 | reverse complement strand
GCTTTTCGCAGCGTATCACGTCCTTCTTCGCCTGTGCATGCCAAGGCATCCACCAAATGCCCTTAATTCACTTCTTCGTTCTCATTGTCTATGCTCATCCATAGCCGTTCCAAAGGAACGGCAACCTGATTACCTTTTACAATCAAGTCAGTTCATGATGACATCGACGTGTCGGTACGGTCTCCTTTGAGGGCACGCCGGTGCACCTCGAAGCCATACCATTAAGACCAGCTTCTCGAGATATCATCCGGTGATGCGCGGTCAGGCAACATCAATCCAGCATTCCCGTCAGAGGAACCAAGGTTCCAACAACAAAAATGCCTAGGACAAGCGATCCTTCCTACCTCCAACCCCTCCACCAATTCCGGCCGACTAAGCCATCTCATGGTTTCTCAGGGATTGGTCTCGGACGTTTCAAACCTCAAGGGCTTAAAACACCTGGACGCTTCCAGACATATCTTCTCTTCACAATGTATTCAGAACAGGCATCAATCCTTGCGAATGATGCAAACTTTTATTTCTCCAGAAGGATATTCCCGCGCTACACACCCAAACCGCGTTAGCGATTGGTGGAGCTGAGCGGGATCGAACCGCTGACCCCCTGCTTGCAAAGCAGGTGCTCTCCCAGCTGAGCTACAGCCCCAACCATCGCAAACACCCGACAGTCAAACCGCCAGGGATCAGGTAAATTCAGCAAACCAATGGTGGGCCCGGGAAGACTTGAACTTCCGACCCCACGCTTATCAAGCGTGTGCTCTAACCAACTGAGCTACGGGCCCATCCAACCGAACATACGAAGCGTCCAACTGGACACCCATACAGGCCAGAGGCCGTCGCCGGTCATCCGGCGCCCCCGCGGAGTGCCGCCCAAAGGGCGAACAGCACGTGAGCGCAAACCAAAGGTTTATATCCTTCTTGAAGAAAGAGAAACGTGGACGGCGAACCTCGCCATACCAATCCGATTGCCGAAGCAATTCCGTGGCGTATTACGTTTCGATGGTCACCTGACTGGTGCCATCTATGTTCTAAAAAGCACGGGAAGGTTCATCCTGTTCAAGACAGGCGTCTTACCGGTTCCACAGCTTCCTTAGAAAGGAGGTGATCCAGCCGCAGGTTCCCCTACGGCTACCTTGTTACGACTTCACCCCAGTCGCTGACCCTACCGTGGTTAG
>NZ_JBNWCP010000053.1:0-1206 GCF_053522345.1 Agrobacterium sp. 22-226-1 | reverse complement strand
AGCACAGGAATTGTCTGTCGGAATTATGCTTTATTGTTCGGGACGTTGGATGACCTCCGAGGCGGCCACCCCGGAGGTCATGCGATTGTACGCCCGAACAGGAATGGGTCTTATCGACCGGCCTCATCCTGGGCTGCAGCCGCACCAGCTTCGCATCGCTTGTTGACTTGAATGGGCTGGCTTGCGCCGCGCCCGCAGACAATGCCAAGCATGGAGCCCCATCATGAACCCGAACACTGTACAAATCCAGTCTGCCTCCATCCAGTTCGCCTTGGGATGTGACGTCTCCAAAGCAACCGTCACACTCTTCGACAGCAGCAACGGAAGGACCGTTACCGTCGAAAACACCGCAGTTGCACTCAAGGCCACCCTGAAGCCTTATGCCAGACGTATCGATACACTCGCCATCTGCGAGGCAACCGGCGGGTACGAGGACGCCCTGCTTGGGGTTCTCGAAGACCTTGCCATCCCCGCCCACCGCGCAGACGCCGCGAGGGTCAAAGCCTTCATCCGCGCCTGTGGCGCCAAAGCCAAGACAGACCCCATCGATGCGCGCCATATCGCCGAATATGGCCTGTCGCGAGCACATTCCCTCCCACGCTGGCGGCCAAGCCAGCCGCACGAAGCAAAGATGAAACTGCTCGTCTTGCGTCGTAGCGATCTCGTCTCCATGCGCGTGCAGGAGGAAAACCGCCTGAAGGCACCGCGCAATAAGCCTATCGCAGGCGAGATTGCCGGCCACATTGCCGAAATCAAACGCCGTATCGAGGCGATCGACAAACAGATCGAGACGATCATCGCTCACAACAAGCGCATGAAAGATCGAAAAGCGATCCTGCAGACCGTGCCTGGCATCGGCAGGGTGATCGCACCCGTGCTGCTGGCAATCATGCCGGAACTCGGCCTCATCGATCGCAAGCAGGCAGCAAGTCTGGCGGGATGTGCGCCCCATGCGCGCGACAGCGGCGCACACAAAGGCCGCCGCTTTGCCACAGGCGGACGACGACAATTGCGACCGCTGCTCTTCACCGCTGCCATGGCCGCAAGTCAAAGCAACAGCCATCTTGCCACAACATACAGACGCCTGCTCAGTGCTGGGAAGTCAAAGCTCACAGCCCTCGGCGCGATAATGCGGCACATCGTCGTGATCGCAAACGCCAGGCTCAAAGAGTATGAAAACATCCAAACAAGACTGACTTGATGAGG
>NZ_JBNWCP010000052.1:0-1573 GCF_053522345.1 Agrobacterium sp. 22-226-1 | reverse complement strand
GGCCTGGTCCGCGTTCGCTCGCCACTACTTGCGGAGTCTCGGTTGATGTCCTTTCCTGCAGGTACTTAGATGTTTCAGTTCCCTGCGTTCGCTTCTTACACCCTATGTATTCAGGTGCAGATACCTCATTGCGATATCTAGAAACCTCTTTCGCTGAACCCCCGAACCCGGACATACCGGGTTTTGTTCTGTCCTCACGGCCGAAGGCCTGCGGACGGCGCGCCGAACGATCGGCGACGACCTAACGGTCTGTATGGGAAGCCCCATCAGACCGTTCAAAACAATCAAGGTGTTTAGCAAAACAGATTTTCTAGATATCTGAGGTGGGTTGCCCCATTCGGAGATCCATGGATCAAAGCTTATTCGCAGCTCCCCACGGCTTTTCGCAGCGTATCACGTCCTTCTTCGCCTGTGCATGCCAAGGCATCCACCAAATGCCCTTAATTCACTTCTTCGTTCTCATTGTCTATGCTCATCATCAAGTCGTCATCCCGAAGGGATGAACGACAAATCAGGTTACCTTTTACAACCAGATCAGGTCACGATGACATCGACGTGTCGGTATGGTCTTCATTGAGGGCACGCCGGTGCACCTCGAAGCCATACCATTAAGACCAGCTTCTCGAGATATCATCCGGTGATGCGCGGTCAGGCAACACCAATCCAGCATTTCCATCAGATGAAGGCCTAAACCTTCAAACAACAAAAATGCCTCGGACAAGCTTTCCTACCTACCTCCAATCCCTCCGCCAATTCCGGCCGACTAAGCCATCTCATGGTTTCTCTGGGACTGGGCTCGGACGTTTCAAACCACAAGGGCTCAAAACACCTGGAAGCTTCCAGACATATCTTCTCTTCACAATGTATTCAGAACAGGCATCAATCCTTAGCAGGACGATGCAAACTTTTATTTCTTCAGAAGACAATTCGCAGCCGCCGGATCAATTCTCCAGTACAGCGCGGTAGCGCGTCGCCGATCGTTCGGCGCCCTCGCGGAGGGTAGGTCCGAAGGACCGCTCACCCGTGAGCGCAAATAAATGGTGGAGCTGAGCGGGATCGAACCGCTGACCCCCTGCTTGCAAAGCAGGTGCTCTCCCAGCTGAGCTACAGCCCCATCCAGCTCGATCACCCAGGTCTCATCAACCAGGCGCGGCAACAATTCGCATCAACCAACAGTCTCAACCCAGTCCATCATTCGCAAATGCAAATGGTGGGCCCGGGAAGACTTGAACTTCCGACCCCACGCTTATCAAGCGTGTGCTCTAACCAACTGAGCTACGGGCCCATTCCGGTACCGGTCGATGCGGCTTTTGTCTTCTTGAAGAAAGAGAAACGTGGACGGCGAACCTCGCCATACCATCCGAGTGCTAAGCACTTCCGTGGCGTATTACGTTTCGATGGTCGCCTGACTGGTGCCATCTATGTTCTAAAAAGCACGGGAAGGTTCATCCTGTTCTAGACAGGCGTCTTACCAGTTCCACAGCTTCCTTAGAAAGGAGGTGATCCAGCCGCAGGTTCCCCTACGGCTACCTTGTTACGACTTCACCCCAGTCGCTGACCCTACCGTGGTTAG
>NZ_JBNWCP010000051.1:0-1729 GCF_053522345.1 Agrobacterium sp. 22-226-1 | reverse complement strand
TCTGGCAAAGGTCGGTCTCTGGCTTGCCCTGCATGAGCCGGCGTTCAATCCGCGCCACTTCGGTTTTGCCGGGCTTGGCGGTTTCGTTGATGCCTGCCCTGCCATAAACGTCCGGCGCTGTGGCGAGGGCGGTCATCTGGTGAGGGTGAGGCTGGTGGAGAACAAGGCCCTCACAGCTTGCGAGGTAACCCGTGATGGTGCGTAAACCGGTTGCCCGTCGCATCGAGGAACTGGAGGCACGCAAGCGCTCGCTGATGGCACGGCTTGCCGCACGCGAACGGCGGCTTGAGGTACGGCGGAAAATGCTGCTGGGCACGTGGATGGTCAGTGAACTTCGACAATCGGCAGAGGAACCGGACGTGCGGATGCTGCGCGACTTGCTGCGGCGTCAGCTGCCGCAGATGACGCTGCGGGATGCCGATCGTCAACTGCTTGAGGAGTTGCTCAATGGGGAAAACGCGGACGGGAACGGTTGACGTTTGCTGGCGGTTGGCGGGAGCGTGCCTGACCGTGTCCGGTGCTGGTCGGCGTTTTCAATCATTGTGGTGCCATGAGGTGTGGCGAACAGGTCGCTCGCACTTGTTTACCCCCGGTTTGTCGCTCTCCTGCCTTCGGAAAAGGACAAGGAAAAAGCCCGGCACGATGGCCGGGCTTTCGCTGTTTCTTGTCCGGGTGGATCAGAATTTTACGCCGAGGCCGACGCGGATTGCATGCTGGTCGACATCTGCGTTGATTGCAGCGCCGCCGAAATTGAAATCCTTGTCGCCGAAGTCGGTGTAACGGTACTCGATGCGTCCGAACACCATGTCGGTAAATGCGTAGTCGAGACCAACGCCGACGGTGTAACCGTTGAAGGTTTCCTTCACGTCGGCAACGCCCGGAACTTCCGCATAGCCGCGAGCGTAGGCCCAGCCTGCGGTACCATAGACCAGTGCACGGTCAAATGCGTAGCCAACGCGGCCGCGGACCGAGCCCTGCCAGTCGAACCCGTAGTCGAAGCTTGTGCCCAGAATAGTGGCGGAATCGTCGCCCCAGTTCTTTTCGAAGTCTGCTTCAAGGCCAACGACCCAGCTGTTGCCAAGGTCATAGTTGAAACCGACGAACCCGCCGGCAAGAGCGCCGTCAAAGTCTGCGGATGTTTCACCTGGAAGGCCCACGATCGAAGCGTCGTTTTGATTCCAGCCGTAACCGGCCTGGACACCGGCTGTAAATCCGGTCCAGCTGAACAGCGGTGCAACGTCTGCTGCCGGGGCTGCAGGAACTTCTGATACGGCATCGGCCGCCATTGCAGTCGATGCGGCGAGCACGAATGCGATAGTCGATACGATTTTCTTCATAGTCTCTGAACTCCCTTACATGAGAGATCATTCATATGCGTTTTCTCTGAAAAATGATGTAACCTTTGTGCAACGCCCACGATCTCGGCGACTGTCTGCATAAACTGGAGACTGCCCGGGCGCGGTGGGAAGTCGCTTGCGATCGCGCTCGTCAGGGTAATTTTACGGGCCTTTGCCGGCCGCCGATGTCTTTGCAAGGCCAAGGCCGTCACCCAAGTTGACGTTCGATTGCGGCCTTGTCGATGACCGACCAGACCCTGCGGATTTTCATGTGCTCAAATTCGTAGAACACATGCTCGCAGAACTGAACCTTCCTGCCATTGACCGGGAGGCCCATGAACGTGGCTTTGGGCGTGCAATCGAACGAAAGCCGGGCAGCAATCCTGTTCGCG
>NZ_JBNWCP010000049.1:0-2220 GCF_053522345.1 Agrobacterium sp. 22-226-1 | reverse complement strand
CAGAACCGGATGATCATGCAGATCGCCGCCGACGTTGCCGGTCGCTACGCCGAGGCAGGTTATTTCGTCATCCTCGATGGCGTCGTGCGACCGGACTGGCTGCCGGCCTTCACGGCGCTTTCGCGCCCGCTGCATTACATCGTGCTGCGCACGACAGTGAAGGAGGCGATTGAACGCTGTCAGGCACGCGGTGGCGACAGCCTCGGCGATCCGCTTGTCGTCGCCGATCTCCACTCGCAGTTTGCCGATCTCGGCGCCTTTGAACATCACGTCCTGTCAGTATCGGACAAGGACAAACAGGCTGCCCTGCACTCGGTCATCAATGCGCTGCAATCGACGCGTTTCCGTCTGGATGCATCGATCGATGGCGACCGATAACGCGGAAATGGGTGAAGCACGCGTGTCTGCACCGACAATCTGCCTCCAGCGTCACGGCGAAACTGTCTGGAACTGCCTTGGCCGGTTTCAGGGGCAGTACCCTGACGACCGGTTGCCAGGGCAAACGTAAGCCGTTATAAGGGTTCTTAAATTTCCTTATAACGGCTGCGCCGATGATCGCGATCCCGATTATAAGGAAAATAACAAAACCTTATAACGACACAAGTCGCCGCAAGGATTGCATGTCTTGAAACAGATTGACCTCGCATACAGGACAATGTTCGCGGAACTGGCGCAGCGATCGTTCGATGCGCAGTTCTCTACCGACTTCCCTCATAATGGACGGTTCGTGAATGTCCCCGTTAAAGGCAAGGGTTACTGGTACTTCGAGTATCCGACCCCCGATGGTGACAGGCGGCGCTATGTGGGACCGGAAGCAGACGCGGAAATAACCGCGAGGGTACACGCCCACAGGGAAGTCAAGGACGACCTCAGGGAACGGCGCCGGCTCGTTAACGCCCTTACGCGAACTGGTGGCATGGCGGCGCCTGAACGTTTTGCCGGCGAAGTAACAAAAGCTCTTGCAGACGCCGGATTGTTTCGCCTTCGAGCGCTTATCATAGGCTCGGTTGCGTTCAGCTGCTATTCAGGGCTGCTCGGGGTTCGCCTTCCAAATGCCGCGCTCCAGACGGGCGACGCCGACTACGCCCAGGATTTTGCAATAAGCTCAGAGGTCGGGGACAGCCTGCCACCAATCCTGGACGTCTTGCATACCGTGGATCCGTCCTTCCGGGCGGTGCCACATCAGGTGGACAAGGCGCGTGTCGTCGCCTTCGTGAACTCGGACAACTATCGCGTGGAGTTCCTGACAGGGAACCGCGGATCAAACGACCATACGGGCAAGCCGTCACCCATGCCTGCTCTCGGCGGCGCGTCGGCGGAAAACCTTCGCTTTCTGGACTATCTGATCTACGAACCCGTCAGAACGGTGCTGCTGTACAGGGAAGGCGTCAGCGTCAACGTCCCCGCTCCCGAGCGCTATGCCGTTCACAAGTTGATTGTCGCGTCTCGCAGACGCAACGATGCCCTAGGCAGGGCAAAGCGTGACAAGGATCTTCAACAGGCATACCTGTTGTCAGAGGCACTGGTGGAAACACGGCAAGGATATTCGCTCGCCGACGCCTGGAACGAGGCGTGGGAACGGGGTCCTGCATGGCAGGAAGCGATCACTTCAGGACTCGCCATAATGCCTGAGAAAGCCAGGTTGCCCTTGGCAGTCGCGCTCGGCGTTTCCGCCGCTGATCTGGGCAAAAGATGATGGTAACCCCAGTTCAGATGCCCGAACTTCCCGTTCCGCAGGACGGGTTCTACCGGCTTCATAGCGGCAGTTGCAAACTCGTCACCGGTTGACCATCCAAAACTGCACCTGTTCAGTAGCGGACCGTTATTCCGCCGGCAAAACGGACTGCGAACCTCGCACAAAACGGCTGCCGCGGCGCTGACGCCGAAACCGGTTTGACCTTTGATCGACACGGAGAAACCCATGCCGAAACTTCAGGACATCTATCTCGCTTACCTCGACTGCCTCAACTGTCAGGCCTTCGATGAACTCGGCACCTTCGTCGACGATACAGTCGAACACAACGGCCGCCCGTTCGGCCTGTCAGGCTATCGCGACATGCTGGTGAACGACTTTGCCGACATTCCCGACCTGCGGTTTGAGGCAGAGATCCTTGTCAGCGACGCGAACAGGATTGCTGCCCGGCTTTCGTTCGATTGCACGCCCAAAGCCACGTTCATGGGCCTCCCGGTCAATGGCAGGAAGGTTCAGTTCTGCGAGCA
>NZ_JBNWCP010000048.1:0-2490 GCF_053522345.1 Agrobacterium sp. 22-226-1 | reverse complement strand
TGTTGGTTTCCACGCGGAACTGAGCCGGTTTTTCCACCGAGAAGTGAGCCACCTCTAAGTATGGTTGTCTGATCAGGCTTTGGTCAATGGGTTGGCCTTTTCTCCTCTCTTTTGTGCCGCGGCGGCCGAACTCGCTTTGAAGCGGAAGCTGTCGTTCCCGGTTTCCAGGATATGGCAACGATGGGTCAGGCGGTCGAGCAAAGCGGTCGTCATTTTGGCGTCGCCGAAGACGGTGGCCCATTCACTGAAGCTGAGGTTGGTGGTGATGATGACGCTGGTGCGCTCGTAAAGCTTGCTCAGCAGGTGGAAGAGCAGCGCTCCGCCTGAAGCGCTGAACGGAAGGTATCCGAGCTCATCGAGGATCAGCAGATCGAGGCGAACCAGCGTCTCGGCGATCTGGCCTGCTCTGCCTTTGGCCTTCTCCTGCTCGAGGGCATTGACCAATTCGATGGTCGAGAAGAAGCGGACCTTTCGGCGATGATGCTCGATCGCCTGGACACCGAGTGCCGTTGCCACGTGGGTTTTGCCTGTGCCCGGCCCGCCGACAAGCACGATATTCTGCGCTCCGTCCATGAACTCGCATCGGTGCAACTGGCGCACCGTCGCTTCGTTGATCTCGCTGGCGGCGAAGTCGTATCCGGAGATGTCCTTGTAGGCCGGGAAGCGGGCAGCCTTCATGTGATAGGCGATGGAGCGGACCTCACGTTCGGCCATCTCGGCTTTCAGCAACTGGGACAGGATCGGCACGGCCGCATCGAACGCTGGGGCTCCTTGCTCGATGAGGTCCGTGACCGCTTGGGCCATGCCATACATCTTCAGGCTACGCAGCATGATGACGACGGCGGCGCTGGCGGGATCATGACGCATGACGACCTCCTACGATCCGGACCCGCAAGCCATCGTAGCGTTCGACGTTGGCCTTGGGTTCGTGCAGCAGGGTCAGCGCTTGTGGCGTATCGATGTCGGGACCGTCAGTCGTCTTGCCGTCGATCAGACGATGCAGCAGGTTCAGCACATGCGTTTTAGTCGCCACGCCCGCATCCAAGGCCAGTTCCACAGCCCTGACGACGACCTGTTCGTCGTGATGAAGAACAAGAGCTAGTATGTCCACCATCTCACGATCACCGCCGGGGCGGCGGAGCATCTGGTCCTGTAGTCGCCGAAAGGCCAACGGTAATTCCAGGAAGGGTGCGCCATTGCGCAGGGCACCGGGCTTGCGCTGGATGACGGCAAGGTAATGTCGCCAGTCGTAAATCGTCCTCGGCGGTTTGTCGTGGCTGCGTTCTATGATCCGCGGATGTTCGCAGAGGATATTGCCTTCGGCTGCAACGACCAGTCGTTCGGGATAAATCCGCAGGCTGACGGGCCGGTTCGCAAACGATGCAGGCACACTGTAGCGGTTCCGTTCGAAGGTGATCAGGCATGTTGGTGAGACTCGCTTGCTCTGTTCGACAAAGCCGTCGAAAGCTGCAGGCAACGCCATCAGTGCGGCCTGCTCGGCTGCCCAGATGTCCGCAATCGTTCCGGGCAAAGTGCCATGCGGTGTCTCGCGCCACAGGTTTTGGCAATGATGTTCCAGCCAGGCATTCAACGCCACCAAATCCGGGAAGTCCGGCATCTGTTGCCATAGCCGCGGTCGGGCATCCTGGACGTTTTTCTCGACCTGACCCTTTTCCCATCCTGCCGCTGGATTGCAGAACTCGGGCGCGAAGACGTAGTGGTTTGTCATCGCGAGGAAACGGATATTGACCTGTCGCTCCTTGCCGCGGCCCACGCGATCGACCGCAGTGCGCATATTGTCATAAATTCCCCGCGCAGGCACACCGCCGAAGACCCTGAAGCCGTGCCAATGGGCGTCAAAGAGCATCTCGTGCGTTTGCAGCAGGTAGGCTCTGACCAGAAAAGCACGGCTGTGTGATAGCTTGATGTGTGCGACCTGAAGCTTCGTGCGCTCGCCGCCTACCACGGCATAATCTTCACTCCAATCGAACTGGAATGCTTCGCCTGGGCGGAAAGACAGCGGAACGAATATGCCGCGGCCCGCCGTCTGCTGCTCAGTCCGCCACTCACGGGCGAAGGCGGCGACCCGGCCATAGGAGCCGGTAAAGCCCAGAGCCACCAGATCAGCATGAACCTGCTTCAGCGTTCGGCGCTGCTTCCGCGACTTTCCGGCCTCGGTCTTCAGCCAGCCAGCAAGTTTGTCGGCAAAAGGATCAAGCTTGCTCGGTCGTTCCGGTACCGTGAACGTCGGCTCTATCGTACCCGCGCTCAAATACTTCGCGATCGTGTTGCGCGACAGCCCGGTGCGCCGGCTGATCTCGCGGATCGACTGCTTCTCGCGCAGCGCCATCCGACGGATGATGTTTAAAAGTCCCATGTGGATCACTCCGTTGCCCCCGTCGCTCACCGCGTTGGGGGGAAGGTTCACATGGCTCAATTCTCAATGGAAATTATGCGCCTAACCGGCTCAGTTCTGCGTGGAAACCAACA
>NZ_JBNWCP010000047.1:1222-2497 GCF_053522345.1 Agrobacterium sp. 22-226-1 | reverse complement strand
TCGCCGTGCACATGTGTCGTACACGAACGCATCACCATTGCCTTTTTGCCGGTGAACCGAACAGACGGCGTATAGTTTTTATCATGGCCGCAAAAATCCACGACCGGATAGGGAATAGGCACCACCGACGAGCCAACCGGTGTCAGGCATACATCAGGTGCCAAAGAGACGATACGCGCCTCATCGATGTCACGCAGTCCCTCACGCGGTGTCCCCGTGGTCCATGTGCCGGGATATTGGGGCTCTCCGATATAATTGTCGCGGGGGATGCTCATGCCGTCTCCCTCTCGGTCAGAGCCGCTTCGGTTTCGGGAGACTTCAGACGAACGCGCGTCAGGGTGAGTTTTGTTTCACCGGCATCGGGAAGAGGAAACCTGATGCGCCAGGTCAGAAGCACCCGTCCGTCATTGCGCCAGTCGAATTGCACGCCATCGAGCTTCAGCACGTGCCATTCATCGCGATCTTCACGAGCACAATGGACACCGAGGGTAAGGCCAGGCAACGAGCCTTTCGCGACCGGATGCTCAGAACTCAGATTAACGAGCTCGTAGTTCTCGTCACCCTTGAGGTGAGGCGTCGCGATGAGATCAGGATGGGCCGCCTGCCAGAAGCGTGGATCAAAATCACGCGGCAAGAGGGGATGCCTCTCCTCCCGCCAACCGTCGTCATAGGTTCCGGAATATTGCTGACGGAACTGCCACCAAGGCGAAACGAGCCCAAATCCCTGCGGTTCCGGCGTGCTGCGCCAATCGGAATGCTCACCGACGGCAGCGATCTGCGGAGCTGGAACAGGCCCGGTGTCGGCAGGCATCTCAAGATTGACGATGCCGCACCCAAGCGGGTTTCGGCGCTCCACGTCAATCGGTGTTTCCGTCCCCGCGTCACCTGTGCCAGGGATCGCGCCGCCATAAGCGTTGCGCCAGCATATGGCCACGTTTCCAGCCGGTTCAGGATCGCTCAGTTTCCAATCCGCTACGACACGTTTGGCTTCCCTGGCGGCAAAACCTGCCCATTTCTCCTTAACGACAGGTTGCCAGAAGCGTCTGCCGAAAACCTCGATTTCCTTGAAAACTCCACCAACGCGGATGGAGGCACGCCAGGATTTCTCCGGCTCGCCACTCGCAGACCACGCATTCCCGAGAAAGGTTATATCCGTGCCGGGCTTGTCCGGGGTAAGATCGCTTTGGCGCAGGAGGACGGTCTGGTGCGGATCGCCCTCATAGGCATCCTCCCACTGAAAACTTTCCTGCTCGGCTGCGACATCCAGCGAACCAC
>NZ_JBNWCP010000047.1:0-1124 GCF_053522345.1 Agrobacterium sp. 22-226-1 | reverse complement strand
CCCGGCAGCGGAAACAATCCCGAAGCATCGGAACCGACGCCCGAGCCGGAGCCGGCTAGCGCCGTACCCGCATCCGCGCGCGGGCTCGGGCCGGAAACGACCCCCTCACGCGATGAAAGACCGCCGGCACCGAGGAAGCCGAGTGCGGATGAGGCGAGCGTGGTGGCGAAGGCCGCGACACCGGGGCCACCGCCGCCGGCGATCTGGGCGGCCTGCGAAAGCAGCCCCGCCGTCTGCCCGGAGAGCGCCTGCACGCCCGCCATGGCCATCATCGCCATCGGCCCCGTGCCGCCGACGACGGTGTTTACCGAGCCGCCGATCTCGTGTTTCTGGTTGCCGGAAACTTCCACCGCGCGGTTGCCGCCGACCGAGGCGACCTCATGCCGGTCGATGCGCTTGATCCGGTCATTCAATACCCGCGTCGTCTGGTCCTTCTGGGCGTGGAAGAACTGGTTCTCCTTGCCGGCCTCATCCTCAAAGGTGATTTCGTTGAAACCGTCGCCCTTGTGGCTGTTGGAACGCAGCACCATGCGCGTCTTGTTGGCCGGCAGGTCGTAAGGCACGGAATTGGCCGGATTGTTGACCACGCCGATGACCAGCGGCTTGTCCGGGTCGCCATCGACAAAGGCGACCATCACCTCCATGCCGATGCGTGGAATGACCTGCGCACCCCATGTGCCGCCGCCCCATGCCTGGCTGACACGAACCCAGCACGTATCCGTGCCATCCTTCTTCGCCTTGCGGTCCCACGGGAACCACAGCTTGATGCGGCCATATTGGTCAGGATGAATTTCCTCGCCTTCAGGTCCGGCGACGATCGCCACCTGTGTACCTTCGATGCGCGGGCGTTTTGTTGACCGGTGCGGCGTCAGCGGCACACGGGCCGGAATTGCCTCGAAGTGATTGCGGTATTCCGGCTCGTTGCCATTGGTCTCATAGGAGAGATCGACGATATTGTGGCTTGCCCTGATGATCACATGTTCTTCATAGGCGTGTTCGGGATGGGCGACCTCGTAAGGCGTGAAGCGGCGGCCGGCCTCCAGAATGCGCGAGGTCGACGAACCGAAAACCCGGTCGTGGTCGGCCTCGATCGCCTGGGTGCGCAGTTTCTGCGCCCGCTCGGC
>NZ_JBNWCP010000046.1:0-2497 GCF_053522345.1 Agrobacterium sp. 22-226-1 | reverse complement strand
TGTTGATTTGCACTGAGAAGTGACCCGGCATTTGCGCCGAGAACTGACCCGCCTCTTAGGTATGTTTCGGGTCGGTGGTGGTGGTCAAGTTCCTACTTTTCTCCTTTGCGGATTTGGGTTCCTGCGCTGAGCTGTTCTTGAATCGGAAGCTGTCGTTTCCGGTTTCGAGGATGTGGCAGTGATGGGTCAGGCGATCGAGCAGCGCTGTGGTCATCTTGGCGTCGCCGAAGACGCTAGCCCATTCGCTGAAGCTCAGGTTGGTAGTGATGATGACGCTGGTCCGCTCGTATAGTTTGCTCAACAGATGGAAGAGCAGTGCACCGCCTGACGCGCTGAATGGCAGGTATCCAAGTTCGTCGAGGATAACGAGATCGGAGTGTATGAGCCGGTTGGCGATCTGACCGGACCGTCCTTGAGCTTTCTCCTGCTCGAGAGCGTTGACCAGTTCGACGGTCGAGAAGAAACGAACCCGCTTATGATGATGCTCGATGGCCTGAACGCCGATCGCCGTGGCGACATGCGTTTTACCTGTGCCGGGTCCGCCGACCAGAACGATGTTGTTGGCCTCGTCGAGGAAGTCGCAGCGATGAAGCTGGCGCACGAGCGCCTCGTTGATCTCGCTGCTTGCGAAGTCGAAGCCGTTCAGATCACGGTAGGCGGGAAAGCGTGCCGTCTTGAGCTGACAGGCTGTCGATCTGACCTCCCTTTCTGCCGTCTCCGCTTTGAGGAGCTGCGACAGGACCGGAATCGCGGCCTCGAACGCCGGGGCTCCCTGTTCGGTCAGTTCCCCGACAGCCTGGGCCATGCCATGCATCTTCAATTGTCGCAGCATGATCACGATCGCACCGCTTGCCGGGTTATGGCGCATGGCGAATCTCCGTCTTTCTCAGGGTGTCGTAGCGTTCGACGTTGGCCTTTGGTTCATTGGTGAGTGTCAGTGCCTGGGGCGCGTCTATCGTCGGCGGCGTGAAGGTTTTGCCATCGACGAGACGATGCAGCAGGTTCAAAACATGCGTCTTGGTTGGAACGCCCGACTTCAGCGCCATGTCGACGGCCGATAGGACGGCTTGTTCATCGTGCTGCAGGACGAGCGCCAGGATGTCGACCATCTCACGGTCTCCGCCGGGCTTCTTGAGCAGGTATTGCTGCAAGGTCCGGAACGCGTCCGGTAGCTCAACGAACGGCGCACCATTGCGAAGAGCGCCGGGCTTGCGCTGTACGACAGCCAGATAGTGCCGCCAGTCGTAGATCGTCTGCCCCGGCCGGTCGTGGGAGCGATCGATGACGCGGTGATGCTCGCAGACCATCTGACCTTCCGCAGCGACAACGACACGATCCGGATAGACCCGCAGGCTTACCGGGCGATTGGCGAAGGATGCCGGGACGCTGTAGCGATTGCGTTCCAGATGGACGAGGCAGGTCGGCGTGACACGCTTTGTATATTCGACGAACCCGTCGAACGGCCGAGAGACCGGCATTAATGCCAGAGCCTCCTCAGCCCAGATATCGGCAATGGTGCCACGCATCTGGCCGTGTGGGGTCTTCGCCCAGAACTCCTTGCACCGAAGCTCAAGCCAGTCGTTCAGGGCTTCCAGCGATGGAAAGCGTGGGATCGGTTGAAAGAAGCGATGACGTGCATCCTGAACGTTCTTCTCGACCTGTCCCTTCTCCCAGCCGGACGCAGGATTGCAGAACTCCGGCTCAAACACATAGTGGCTGGCCATCGCCAGGAAGCGCACGTTGACGTCTCGCTCCTTACCACGGCCGACCTTGTCGATTGCCGTGCGCATGTTGTCGTAGATGCCGCGGCCGGGGATGCCGCCAAACACGCGGAATGCATGATTGTGGGCGTCGAACAGCATCTCGTGCGTCTGCAACAGATAGGCCCGGACGATGAAGGCGCGGCTGTAGCTTAGCTTCGTATGTGCGACCTGCAGCTTCGTGCGCTCATTGCCGATGATCGCCCAGTCCTCCGACCAGTCGAACTGGAAAGCTTCTCCGGGCTCGAATGCAAGAGGCACAAATGTGCCGCGCCCCGTCGTCTGGAATTCCCTCTGCCGGTCTGCCTTCCATTCCCTGGCGAAGGCTGCAACACGGCAATAGGAACCGTCGTAGCCGAGGCCCACCAGGTCGGCATGGAGTTGCTTCAGGGTGCGCTTTTGCTTGCGACCCTTCTTGGACTCCGTCTTTAACCAGGCCGACAGACGATCTGCGAATGGATCGAGTTTGCTCGGTCGCTCCGGCACCTTGAACTTCGGCTCCACGCCGTTCAGGCGCAGGTATTTGCGGATAGTATTCCGGGATAGGCCGGTCCTGCGGCATATCTCCCGGATGGATAAATGGTCTCTAAAATGCCAGCGTCGGATCACGCTCAATAACGCCATGTCGATCACTCCATAGCTCCCGCTGAAAACACGCGGAGCAAGGTTCAAAACATGGGTCAATTCTCGATGACAATATCCGGCAATGCCGGGTCACTTCTCAGTGCAAATCAACA
>NZ_JBNWCP010000045.1:0-2498 GCF_053522345.1 Agrobacterium sp. 22-226-1 | reverse complement strand
CGTAAGCGGCAAGGAGACCCCATCTGGCGCGGCTGATGCTGAGTAGGGTATTGGGGGCATACGAGTTCTCTGAATGTGAGGATCTATGTCTAGACCTGCGGCTAGCCTTGGGTTGATGCGAATGATCGAGGCGGTGCCCGATCGCCTTGACGGGTCGCCGCGACAGTTGCGGCGGTTCTGGTCCGACGAATTCAAGGCCACAGCGGTTGAGCAGGCCTGTCAGCCCGGTGTGAACATGTCGGCAGTGGCGCGGCAGATCGGTATCTTGCCGTCTCAACTCTACCGCTGGCGTAGAGAACTGTTGGGCAGTGATGAGTCTGGACTAGCAGCACCAGTTGATCCGCAGAGCGTCGCACCTGACCCCGACCCCGTCGTCGAAATCGACATTGACGGTATCGTCGTGCGGGTTGGCCGGCATGTTGAAGAAGCGCATCTGCAGCGTGTCATCCGAGCGGTTCGCTCAGCATGATCCCCGCAGGTGTAAAGGTCTTCCTGGCCAGCCATCCCATCGACTTCCGCAAAGGGCCGGACAGCCTGCTGTCGCTGGTGCGGGATGCTGGCAGTGATCCGTTCAACGGCTCGCTTTATGTCTTCCGGGCCAAACGGGCCGACCGGATCAAGATCGTCTGGTGGGATGGATCCGGGGTTTGCCTTTACGCCAAGCGGCTGGAGAAGGCGCAGTTTTGCTGGCCGCGGATAGGCCACAACCGAGTCCAGCTCAACCATGCCCAGCTCATGGCGCTCGTTGACGGCATGGACTGGAAACGGGTGCGCTCGGTGGCGGCGAAGCCGCCGGAGATTGTTGGGTAAATGCCTGCGGCAAAGTGAATCAACCGCCTGAAAGGGCAGGAAAACCGGAGCAAAATATGCTCTGGTAGACGTCATGACGCCGCCCGATCT
Organism: Agrobacterium sp. 22-226-1; assembly: GCF_053522345.1. Taxonomy (NCBI): domain Bacteria; kingdom Pseudomonadati; phylum Pseudomonadota; class Alphaproteobacteria; order Hyphomicrobiales; family Rhizobiaceae; genus Agrobacterium; species Agrobacterium sp. 22-226-1. Next base: position 1,598 of record NZ_JBNWCP010000045.1, on the reverse strand, counting down.
GCAGCTCCCGGATGATATAGAGACCCTGAAAGCCATGGTCCTTGCCATGGCCGAGAAGGCAGCGCGCACCGATGCTCTTGAGAGCGAGGTCGCAGACCTGAAAGCCAGAAACGCCGATGCTGATGAACGCATCGAACGACTGACCCAGATCCTGAAAGCCTTTGATCGTGCCCGCTTTGGCCGGCGATCGGAAAAACTCGGCTCTCCAGGCATCGATGATGAGCAGCAGGCCTTTGTCTTCGAGGAAATCGAGACCGGCATCGCGGCGATCCGAGCCCAGGTCAACAAGGGCGCAACCCATCCCGACAGCAAACGTCCGCCGCGGCCGCGCAAAGGCTTCGCACCGCATCTGGAACGGGTCGAAGTGGTGATCGAGCCGGATGAACTGCCCGAACACGTCGGCAAACAGAAGGTGCTGATCGGAGAAGACGTCTCGGAGCGACTTGACGTCGTGCCGGCGAAGTTCCGCGTCATCGTCACACGCCGACCGAAGTATGCCTTCAAAAATGAAAACGGCGTCATTCAGGCCGCCGCACCCGCGCACATTATCGAGGCGGGCATTCCGACGGAAGCGCTTCTCGCCCAGATCGCCGTCTCGAAGTATGCCGATGGCCTTCCGCTCTATCGGCAGGAGGCAATCTATGCCCGCGACAAGGTCGAGCTTGACCGGAAGCTGATGGCTCAATGGATGGGTAAGCTCGGCTTTGAACTTGATATCCTGGCTGACTACATCCTCGCCGAAATCAAGAAGGCTGAGCGTATCTTCGCTGACGAGACAACGTTGCCCACACTCGCGCCCGGATCCGGATCGGCCAGGACGGCCTGGCTTTGGGCCTATGCCCGCGATGACAGACCCTTCGGTGGCAGTAGCCCGCCGATGGTTGCCTATCGCTTCGAAGATAGCCGTGCTGGCGATCGGGTCGCCCGGCATCTGAGTGGCTATCGCGGTATTCTGCAGGTTGACGGACATGGTGCCTATAACAAGCTTGCCAGATCTGACGGAGGCAATGACGGCGTGATGCTGGCCTACTGCTGGTCCCATAGCAGGCGCAAGTTCTACGAACTCCACGCCTCAGACAGCTCCAGGATCGCCACCGAGACGGTGGAACTGATGGCGAAGCTCTGGCAGGTGGAAGAAACAGCCCGCGGGCAAAGCCCTGACGCCCGTGTCGCCGCGCGCCAGGCGACATCTGCGGCGGTTGTCACGGAGCTCTTCGCCCTCTGGCAGAAGATCCTACCGCGGATCTCTGGCAAGTCGAAGCTGGCCGAGGCGATCCGCTATGCCACCTCGCGTCGCTCCATCTTCGAGCGCTTTCTCACCGACGGCCGCATCGAGCTCGACAACAACATAGTCGAGCGTGCAATCCGGCCCCAGACAATTACCAGAAAGAATAGCCTCTTCGCCGGCAGCGATGGCGGTGGAAGGACCTGGGCAACAATCGCCACGCTCCTTCAAACAGCGAAAATGAACAATGTCGATCCGCAGGCCTGGCTCACCCAGACACTCGAGCGCATAGCCAATGGTTGGCCCAGCAGCGATCTCGATGCACTCATGCCCTGGAATTACACGCGCTGAACGGTCTCAGCTTGCCGCTTAC
>NZ_JBNWCP010000044.1:0-2500 GCF_053522345.1 Agrobacterium sp. 22-226-1 | reverse complement strand
GTGTTGATTTCCACTGAGAACTGACCCGGTATTTCCACCGAGATTTGACCCGCCTTTTAGATATGTTTCGGGTCTGGTGTAGAGGTCAAGTTCCTGTTTTTCTCCTTCGTGTTTTTCGGTTCATGAGCTGAGCTATTCTTGAAGCGGAAGCTGTCGTTTCCGGTTTCGAGGATGTGGCAGTGGTGGGTCAGGCGGTCGAGCAGCGCCGTGGTCATCTTGGCATCGCCAAAGACGCTGGCCCATTCGCTGAAGCTCAGGTTGGTGGTGATGACGACACTGGTACGTTCGTAGAGCCTGCTCAGGAGATGGAACAGCAAAGCTCCTCCCGACGCGCTGAACGGCAGGTAGCCCAATTCGTCGAGGATGACGAGATCGGAATGGACAAGCCGATTGGCGATCTGCCCTGAGCGACCTTGCGTCTTCTCCTGTTCAAGCGCGTTGACCAGTTCGACTGTTGAGAAGAACCGGACGCGTTTGTGATGATGCTCGATTGCCTGGATACCGAGAGCGGTGGCAATATGGGTTTTGCCTGTCCCAGGTCCGCCGACCAGCACGATGTTGTTGGCATCATCGAGGAAGTCGCAGCGATGGAGTTGGCGCACGAGCGCCTCGTTGATCTCGCTGCTGGAGAAGTCGAAGCCGTTGAGATCGCGATAGGCCGGGAAGCGGGCAATTTTGAGCTGATAGGCGGTTGATCTAACCTCCCGCTCTGCCGTTTCCGCTTTGAGCAGTTGCGACAGAATAGGAATGGCAGCCTCAAAAGCTGGCGATCCTTGTTCGGTGAGCTCACCGATTGCCTGAGCCATGCCGTGCATCTTCAGTTGGCGCAGCATGATAACGATCGCTCCGCTGGCTGGGTTATGACGCATGGCGGACCTCCGCAGTCTTCCTCAGGGTATCGTAGCGTTCGACATTGGCCTTGGGCTCGTTGGCAAGTGTAAGAGCTTGCGGCGCGTCGATCGTAGGTGGTGTCGAGGATTTGCCATCGACGAGGCGATGCAACAGGTTTAGCACATGGGTTTTGGTCGGAACTCCGGACGTCAAAGCCATATCGACTGCCGATAGCACTGCCTGTTCGTCGTGCTGGAGAACAAGCGCCAGAATATCGACCATCTCTCGATCGCCACCCGGCTTTTTGAGCAGGTGCTGCTGCAGCGTTCTGAAGGCTTCGGGAAGATCGACGAACGGCGCACCATTGCGAAGAGCGCCAGGTTTGCGTTGCACGACCGCGAGATAGTGCCGCCAATCGTAAATCGTCTGCCCAGGTCCGTCATGCGACCGGCTGATGACGCGAAGATGCTCGCATATGATCAGACCCTCCGCTGCAACAACGATACGGTCTGGATAAACTCGAATGCTGACGGGTCGGTTGGCAAAGGATGCCGGAACGCTGTAGCGATTGCGATCGAAGTGAACCAGGCAGGTTGGGGACACCCGTTTGCTATGCTCGACAAAACCATCGAAGACACGCGCCGTTGGCATCAGAGTTTTTGTTTCCTCGGCCAGGAGGTCAGCGATAGTGCCACGCATCTTTCCATGCGGGGTCTGCTGCCAAACCTCCTTGCATCGAAGCTCCAGCCAGTCGTTCAGGGCTTCCAACGATGGAAAGCGTGGTGTCGGTTGAAAGAACCGATGGCGCGAATCCTGAACATTCTTCTCGACCTGGCCTTTCTCCCAACCAGACGCCGGATTGCAGAACTCCGGCTCATAGAGGTAGTGGCTGGCCATTGCCATAAAGCGGATGTTGACGTCGCGCTCCTTGCCGCGTCCAATCTTATCGATTGCCGTGCGCATGTTGTCGTAGATGCCGCGCCGCGGCACCCCGCCGAAGACACGGAACGCGTGGTTATGGGCATCGAACAGCATCTCGTGCGTCTGCAGAAGATACGCCCGGACGATGAACGCCCTGGAATAGCTAAGCTTTGTATGGGCCACCTGCAGTTTGGTGCGCTCATTGCCGATGATTGCCCAGTCTTCCGACCAGTCGAACTGGAAGGCCTCACCCGGATCAAAGGCCAGCGGAACGAACGTCCCACGTCCCGATGTCTGCAGCTCCCTTTGCAGATCAGCTTTCCATTCCCGAGCAAAAGCAGCAACCCGACCATACGATCCCTCGTAGCCAAGGCTCACCAGATCGGCATGTAATTGCTTCAGGTTGCGCCGCTGCTTCCGGTTCTTTTTGGCTTCCGTCCGCAGCCACGCTGACAGCCGGTCGGCAAAAGGATCAAGCTTGCTCGGCCGCTCCGGCACCTTGAACGATGGTTCCACGCCATCAAGCCGGAGATATTTGCGGATGGTATTCCGGGATAGGCCGGTCCTGCGGCAAATGTCCCGGATCGATATGTGGTCTCGAAAATGCCAGCGTCGGATCACGCTCAGTAACGCCATGTCGATCACTCCGTAGCCCCCGCTGAAAACACGCAGGGCAAGGTTCAAACATGGGTCAATTCTCGATGGAAATATCCTGGGCTACCGGGTCAGTTCTCAGTGGAAATCAACA
>NZ_JBNWCP010000043.1:0-2618 GCF_053522345.1 Agrobacterium sp. 22-226-1 | reverse complement strand
GATGTCATCGAACTTTGTTCGATGAACATATTCAATGGGAACGAAGAAGTCGATCGAGCTATTAGTAACGGTAAGCTTCACACATTGCTGTGCTTCCACACCCGTCCTATCGACGTGGTCGTCTTCCACGGCTCTGATAGGGAACACTCGTTTTCAGGTTGGTTTCCCGCTTAGATGCCTTCAGCGGTTATCCATTCCGTATATAGCTACTCTGCTATGCCCTTGGCAGGACAACAGATCCACCAGAGATACGTCCATCCCGGTCCTCTCGTACTAGGGACAGATCCTGTCAATATTCCTACACCCACGGCAGATAGGGACCGAACTGTCTCACGACGTTCTGAACCCAACTCACGTACCGCTTTAAATGGCGAACAGCCATACCCTTGGGACCTGCTCCAGCCCCAGGATGCGATGAGTCGACATCGAGGTGCCAAACAACCCCGTCGATATGGACTCTTGGGGGTCATCAGCCTGTTATCCCCGGCGTACCTTTTATCCGTTGAGCGATGGCCCTTCCACACGGGACCACCGGATCACTATGACCGACTTTCGTCTCTGCTCGACTTGTCAGTCTCGCAGTCAGGCTAGCTTATGCCATTGCACTCGACGACCGATTTCCGACCGGTCTGAGCTAACCATCGCGCGCCTCCGTTACTCTTTCGGAGGCGACCGCCCCAGTCAAACTACCCACCATACACTGTCCCGGATCCGGATAACGGACCGCGGTTAGACATCCACGAAGATAAGGGTGGTATTTCAAGGATGGCTCCACAGAAACTGGCGTCCCTGCTTCAAAGCCTACCACCTATCCTACACATGCCTTGGCGAATGCCAGTGTAAAGCTATAGTAAAGGTGCACGGGGTCTTTCCGTCTGACCGCAGGAACCCCGCATCTTCACGGGGAATTCAATTTCACTGAGTCTATGTTGGAGACAGCGGGGAAGTCGTTACGCCATTCGTGCAGGTCGGAACTTACCCGACAAGGAATTTCGCTACCTTAGGACCGTTATAGTTACGGCCGCCGTTTACTGGGGCTTCAGTTCAGAGCTTGCACCCCTCCCTTTAACCTTCCAGCACCGGGCAGGCGTCAGACCCTATACGTCGTATTGCTACTTCGCAGAGCCCTGTGTTTTTGATAAACAGTCGCTACCCCCTGGTCTGTGCCACCCCATCATACTTGCGTACAAAAGGGTCACGCTTCTTCCGAAGTTACGCGTGCAATTTGCCGAGTTCCTTCAACATAGTTCTCTCAAGCGCCTTGGTATACTCTACCTGACCACCTGTGTCGGTTTCGGGTACGGTCTATACGGTGGAGCTATTTCCTGGAACCTCTTCGCCGCCCAACCAATCCAGTAAGGTTGAACAACACACGAGATCCGTCACTACCACCAGGCCCACGAATATTAACGTGGTTCCCATCGACTACGCGTGTCCGCCTCGTCTTAGGGGCCGGCTAACCCTGCTCAGATTAACTTTAAGCAGGAACCCTTGGTCTTTCGGCGAGGGAGTCTCTCACTCCCTTTATCGTTACTCATGTCAACATTCGCACTTCCGATATCTCCAGCAGCCCTCACGGGTCCGCCTTCACAGACTTACGGAACGCTCCGCTACCACTTGCATTACTGCAAATCCTCAGCTTCGGTGCATGGCTTTAGCCCCGTTACATTTTCGGCGCAAAGACCCTTATTTAGACCAGTGAGCTGTTACGCTTTCTTTAAATGATGGCTGCTTCTAAGCCAACATCCTGGTTGTTTTGGGATCCTCACATCCTTTCCCACTTAGCCATGACTTGGGGACCTTAGCTGGAGGTCAGGGTTGTTGCCCTTTTCACGACGGACGTTAGCACCCGCCGTGTGTCTGCCGACTAGTACTCCTCGGTATTCGGAGTTTGGTTAGGATCAGTAAGACGGTGAGTCCCCATAGCCCATCCAGTGCTCTACCCCCGAGGGTATTCGGTCGACGCTCTACCTAAATAGATTTCGCGGAGAACCAGCTATTTCCGAGTTTGATTGGCCTTTCACCCCTAGCCACAAGTCATCCCGAACTATTGCAACAGTTATGGGTTCGGCCCTCCAGTTGGTGTTACCCAACCTTCAGCCTGCTCATGGCTAGATCACTCGGTTTCGGGTCTAATGCAACTAACTAAAATCGCCCTGTTCAGACTCGCTTTCGCTGCGCCTACACCTACCGGCTTAAGCTTGCTAGTTACACTAAGTCGTTGACCCATTATACAAAAGGTACGCCGTCACCCTTGCGGGCTCCGACTGTTTGTAGGCATCCGGTTTCAGGTTCTATTTCACTCCCCTCGTCGGGGTGCTTTTCACCTTTCCCTCACGGTACTTGTTCGCTATCGGTCATGCACGAGTACTTAGGCTTGGAGAGTGGTCTCCCCATGTTCAGACAGGATTTCACGTGTCCCGCCCTACTCAAGGACAATGACTGTTCTACGCGTAAGGGGCTATCACCCTCTATGGCCGACTTTTCCAAATCGTTCCGCTTTATTCATCATTGCCACTGGCCTGGTCCGCGTTCGCTCGCCACTACTTGCGGAGTCTCGGTTGATGTCCTTTCCTGCAGGTACTTAGATGTTTCAGTTCCCTGCGTTCGCTTCTTAC
>NZ_JBNWCP010000042.1:0-2823 GCF_053522345.1 Agrobacterium sp. 22-226-1 | reverse complement strand
GCTCCCGCTGAAAACACGCGGAGCAAGGTTCAAAACATGGGTCAATTCTCGATGACAATATCCGGCAATGCCGGGTCACTTCTCAGTGCAAATCAACAGTGTCGGATCACCACGTAAAAACTTGTCAAGTACATCGTCCAGAGCGGCGTGGAGGATCAGGTCATCGGTCCCCGGCAGGCCACTCAGACCGTGCTTCTCCAAGATCTCTGGTCCGGTCGCAAGATCATGCAGCGCACCTAGCTCGTCCTGCAGCACCTCCATGGCGCCAACGAAACGCTTGTACCGACGCGCGCCTCGCTTGTCAGGAAACAGGGCGCGGAAAACTGACGTAAACGGGCAGCCTACGGCTTTTTGGCCTTGAAAGGACGCTCGAGCAACTCGTTTGGAATCGCATACTCTCTCCATTCTCCCTCAACGAGAGAAAAGAGGCGGTTTCCGTAATCAAACACATGCAGTCTGTCTTCCCGGGCAAAAATCGCTGACGGCTGAACCCGTTTGCTACCGAGTTGGAGCCTCACCTTTGGTGTGAAGGTTTTTGCTAAATGTCCATCGAAGCGAAACAACTCCGAGTCAGCAATGAGGACCAATTCGTCGTCGAGATAAGCAACATCAGAATAGTGCTTTTCGCGGTCTGGCAACGATGAAATTTCCGAGAAACCGCTCTCGGGTGTTCCTGTCATAACCAAACCGTCCGAGCCCACCAAATAATCATTGCCTCGATTGTCCGAGGTAACGGCGGCTAACCATGCGTATGGTGGTGAAGTCTTGGCAATCCGTTCAGGCAGTTCTTGACGTTTCCAGTTGCCGGGTGTTCCTGTGTAAAGCGTAGTTAGAACCGGATGGGTACCCTTTTCAGCTCTCAACCTTTTTTTCAGTTTGAAGCGTTCGTCTTCCGCCATGTCACTCCGATATAGGGGATGGCCCGGGTAAAGGTTGAAGTACCGTTGGTTCGGTCTTTGGATCGCAACGATAAAGATTTCACCCTTGATGTTCTCTCCGAGAATGGCCCATTCGGTCTCCGAGTAAGGATATTCAGTTGTAAGCGACGGCGACACGTCCTCCCAACTCTCGCCTTTTCCGAGCTTCAAGAAGTTGCCGCTGCCTGCCACGAGCCAACGATTGTCGTAAGGAAGAATGGAGCGGAAATCGATTTCGGACGCGATCTCGGATTCGGCTGGAGTTCCGGGGATGATGAAATGCTGCGAACCGTCTGGACCGACAACATAAATGTCGCCCTGCAGGCTGATCGTGACATAGGAAGGCCCTGCATCGTCTTTCAACGACGGTATCACGCGGATATCGCGCAACTCCCTGCGAACATCCGACCGCGAGAATGTTTGTTTAACGGCGTCGCGCATGAGAATGATCGTGTACGGATCGTCCCAACGCGGTCCGCCCACCAGAGCAGCGAAGTGGCGGTCGGTGTCTGCCATGGCAGCCTGATAGAGTTTGGGCTCCCATTTGCCGTACAGCTCTTCGAAATCTTGCTCGTCATTCAGAATGTCATCCAAGAAGGTCTCTCCTTTTTACGGATATTTTCCAGCACGAAGTACATCAGCGATCTTGCCTGTTGGAAGCGGTTTTTCCTTCGTCCTTCCCGGAGCGGAAAGGCCTGTCTTCTTCTTCACCTGTTCTTCCGCCCGCGCGTTTGCCGCTTCTGCGCAGGCTTTGTCGATTCCATTTGTTGCCAGCAGCGCATCTTGAGACGCTAACAAGATATCTTCCATAGGAGCTGTTCCCGGATAATCCGGATGATCAATCCCTTTCAGCTCGTTTCTGGTCAGTTCATGCACACCGCCAGAGCCGTTTTTTCGGCTGTGTTGGGCCTCAGTCAGGCAGATTGACTCCCCTTCACCTTCGGTAGGAGCATTAGGCACTCTTTCCGTCGTTACTTTCCCTGGACGATCGCCCAGACGGTATGTCATGTCGGCGACGACGTGGTGGGCATAGTCGCCCGCGCCAGAACACTCCTCTTTAATTTCGTCGTACGGACCGATCAGACATTTTTTACGTCGTCTTTTCTTACCATCGATCCTAGTACTTGGACCGAGCGGCGGAGGAGGGACTGGTTGAGGACCAGGTTTGGGGTCTTCTTTCTTTTCTTGCTCCTCTTGCTGTCGGGCTTCTCTGATGTCTTTCAGCTTTTGCTCGATTTCCTCGTCAGAGAGACCTTGGAAGGGGGCCAGCAGACCGTTTACTTCCGCATCGGACATCGTTCGAACGTCCATTGGTTTGCCGGATATTGATGACAGGATATCGTTTGCCAGCGGCACCCTTTCTTCTGGATCGATGGCAATACCGTATTTTCCGGAGAAATCCCAAGTCTCGCGTTTCAAAATATTCCCAAAAGTGACGGGTTGGCGGCCACCAAGAAGCTTGTCCTGAACAATTACCGCCTGCCCTGGTTTGGACATTATCGCGCCCAAGGCACGCCCCTCAGTGGCCCGCTCATCCTCCGGCATTGAGAGGTCGCGGAGCATATCCTCGAGCACCATGGCCCAGATACCTTTCCGCAAGAGTTTCCCACCACCAACCTTTGGCAGACTGGGAGTTTTGGGAATCGGTCGAGATGTCGACGGAGCGTGTGCTCCACCACCATTTACAGTACCGGTGGCTGTACCAGTGAGTGCGCGAGTATTATTGCCATTGGACGAGAACCATCCATTGTTACCGGCATCGGTCATCGTTCCGGTTGCAGCTTGCGCCAACTGCACAGGCGCATCATCCTGCCATCTGAGCGACCCCCGCACCGGATCATCATCCCTGGGAGGATCATAGGTCTGCGTGCTGCGGACGAAGATCGCCTCACCCTGGGTATTCCTG
>NZ_JBNWCP010000041.1:0-2942 GCF_053522345.1 Agrobacterium sp. 22-226-1 | reverse complement strand
AGACACTCGAGCGCATAGCCAATGGTTGGCCCAGCAGCGATCTCGATGCACTCATGCCCTGGAATTACACGCGCTGAACGGTCTCAGCTTGCCGCTTACTCCGGTTCCGAGGATACGTCCGGATGGCGTGACGCATTGCTTTCCTTGGAGGCCGGGCTCGTGCTTTTCACCGGCCTAGTTATTTTCCTGGATTTTGGCGCTCCCTTGCCTTCCACACGGCAGGCGAAGGACACGGCAGGCCCGTCGACGAGACCGCGGCTGTCAGCACTCCTCAATCCGGTCTTGATATGGTTCTCGGTAGTTAGCTTTCTTCACCATGCCTTCGAATACGGGCATACCTACTGGTTTGTCACCTATGCTGCACCTTTACCCGGAATCGGCGTCGACAAGGCACGCGACATTCTTATCGGTTTTCTGTCGGGGATTATCGTTTCGCGCATGGTTCTCAGCTGGCTCGCTGCCCGGGATATCATGCGCCAAGTGCTCTCTGTCGCCGTCGCGATAGCGCTGGCACTAATTGTATTCATGCCGGAGTATACCGAATACCCGCAGCTTTACGTGGCCAATGTCGCATTCGGTGTGGCGGTCGGCGTGGTCTTTCCGTCACTGCTGGCGATTGTCGTATCGACGTCCGACAGCCATGGGGCGATGTTTTCCAGCGCTGGCCTAATCTCGGGTGCACTGGGAACCCAATTCGCTGCCGTACTCCTGGGTGCAGTGATCCAGATGGGGGCGGCGAGGGAGATTTACACGGTCCTCGCTCTCGTCGGGCTCGGCCTTTTAGTCTGTGTGAATCTGCTGGTGCGGTCATGCACGCCGACAAGTGAGCCAGCACGGGAGGAAATGGTATGAAACTGCTTGGCATTTCCGGCTCGCTAAGAAAGGAGAGCTTGAACACCCGGCTGCTAAAGGGGGCAGGAACCTGCCCGCTCGTTAGCGCCTTCAGGTTGGCGGACCTCCGGCTACCGCTGTTTGACGAGGATATAGAGACTTCCGGCACAATAGCTCCGGCCGTCGAATGCTTGCTGGCGGACATTGCCTGGTCGGACGCTGTTCTTTTTGCCACGCCCGAATACAACAAGAACACCTCAGGTGTACTGAAGAACGCGCTCGATTGGATCAGCCGCCACGACTCCAAACCGCTTCGCGGCAAACCGGTTGCGATTTGCTCGGTCGCTGCTGGGCGTAGTGGTGGTATTCAAGCTCAGTATTCACTCAGGCACTGCTTAACGCCGTTTAGTCCTGTCGTTCTTCAGGGGCCAGAAATCGCAATCACTTTCACCGACACCGTGGACGGTGCAGCGACTGCGCTCGGCACCGAACGCACTAGAGAACGCCTAACGAGGCTTGTGACCGCCCTTTCCCTAGCACTTCACGACCATCGGATCAAATTGGAGGCATGAAATGACAGCAGCAGCAGCCGAAGCCGTCAGTATTCATGGGCCTGTCACTCATCGTGTCGGGATCATGTCCGGAGTAGCTCTGTTTGGCGCAATCTTTTTGCAGTCCTCCGTTTCGATTATCAATTACGATGAGGTTGGTCTGAGAGCACGGTTTGGAACACTTGCGGGAATCCTCGAACCGGGTCTGCATTTCAAGCTGCCATTCGGCATGGACTACATCGAGAAGGTCTCGGCAAGCAAAATCATAGTCCAGGAATTTGGCTACCGCAGTGAAGGAAACGAAAGCGTCTCGGAAGAGCACTTGAGTGCTGAGAGGAGCATGATAACCGCTGACCTGAACATCGTAGAGATCGCTATGGCGATCCACTATCAGGTCCAGGATCCGATCGCCTATCTCTCCTCCGTCCGAGATACAGATCAATTCGTTCGGTCTTCCTCTGAAGCGATTGTGCGCGAGATCGTTGGGCGCAGCCAGAGCGGATCGCTTTATACCACGTCCGGACAGATGATCGCGGCTAGCGCTAAGTCCAAGCTACAGGCCTATCTCGACAGCTTTCACACGGGCATCGACGTCAAGACGGTTGAGATACGCGAAATAACCCCGCCAGCTGGCGTCCGCCCGGCCTTTGACAAGGTCAACGAGGCCCGGCAGGAAAGAGAGCGGCGCATAAGCGAAGCTAAGCGGACGGCGGGAGGGGAAATCGCCGCGGCCATGGGACAGGCCGCGGCCATTCGGGCTGATGCGGAGGCTGAATCCCTGCGCCGTCAGACTGATGCCAACCGCAAGATTACAGAGTTCGCTGTATTCAACGAAGCCTATCGCAAGGCCCCGACGGTCGTGAAAACTACGCTCTACGTTCAAGTGATGGAGGAGGTGCTTCCGAAAGTGAAATCGCTCCTTCTCACCCAAGATAATAGCGTCCCGCCCCTACCTTTGCTCAATATTGGCCTCGAAAAAGGTGAGTAACTGTCATGTCTCAGAACAGATTCATCGCGATCTTTGTCAGCGTTGTCTTGCTCTCCATCTTTATGAACAGCTCGACCTTTCTAGTGCGGGGTGTTGAGCAGGTCGTGGTCGTACGTATGGGAAACATTGTTCAAGTGATCGATGACGACACAGGCTTGTACTTGAAGTGGCCGGTTCTCGACGAGGTATTCCGACTGGATAAACGTGTTATGTCGCTGATAGCAGACGCGATCCAAGTTCCGACTTCTGGTAACGAATTTATTACCGTCTCAACTGTCGCGCAGTGGCGTATCATCGATCCCAGCATGTTCATAAAGACAGCTCGCACGGAGGCTGCGGGCGCGGCCTTGCTTAGTCAGATCCTCGCTTCGTCGGTACGCAGCCAGGCCGCCCAACTGACCGTAGACAAGGTCGCTGGCGGCGGCTTGATGATTACGAATTGCTCCACTGCGCAGGAGAACTGCGGGCCGACAGTGTGTTGATTTCCACTGAGAACTGACCCGGTATTTCCACCGAGATTTGACCCGCCTTTTAGATATGTTTCGGGTCTGGTGTAGAGGTCAAGTTCCTGT
>NZ_JBNWCP010000040.1:0-3174 GCF_053522345.1 Agrobacterium sp. 22-226-1 | reverse complement strand
CTACCGTCGGCCAGATCGTCACGCTGTTCGAACCGCAAGAATGCGCCAACTACTTCAAATCGTGCGGATATGACCCCGAGTAAAGCGGACGCGCTCTAGGCCTTTCAAACGTGCGCGCAGCACTTGAACTCGAAGCAATGTCTGCCAGAAAAAGTTCCTGTCATTCGGTTTAGCGTATTCGATCATCTCTTTAATTGATGAAACAACCTCTTCGGGAAACTCTAGAAAAGAAGGTAACTTCGCCGTCTTTGGAAGAATGCCGGCGTTGCATTCATTCAAAACTTCATACAGTTTCTCACACATCTCGCTGGAATATTCAGCAAGCGTTGATAGCGCCAGAGGTAAAACCGCACGCGCCGCTGCACGCTTCGCCTCGACTCTGGCCACTTCCAAGCCGTCCATGTGCTTTATCTGTTTAGCGGTGGCATCTTCTGACAACTTAATCTGATCTCTGACAGCTCTCACGCTTAGCCAAGCGGCACATACAGCGCCCACGCCCGTGATCAGCGTTTGAAATTCTCTTAGCCATTCGAATGTTCCGACCCATTTCAAGGTCAAAAAGAACGCGTTTGCCGGGCCAATCTCAGCTATACTGATCACCGTTTGTATCGCCACCGATGTACAAACGATTCCGAGAGAAAAGCCAGTCCAAAACTGAGCTCGCGCTCCAAAATTCTTCATCTCATCCCGCGCATGCTTACGCTATCAAAAGCAATAATAAGTCGATAATTTAGTTAAAAATCAGCGACCGTCTTTGGTGCCGTGGCAAGAAAGTTCTTCTGCATATGGGTTGACCCCAAACCCGCAGCGCGCCCCGCGAAAGACTAAGCCGCGCCGGGTGGCTTTTAGCATTTAACTGGTCGGCGGGAATCGAGTAAGCAACACCTCTCACCTCATCCGCTTGAAAACGCCGCTTAAACTTTTCAGGAACTTCGACTGCTTGAAAGATGGCAAGAAAGTGCGACAGCGGTCGCAGCAGATCGTACTACCAAATGGCGTACGTAGTCGCATTTACAGAAGCGCTCTGTCGGCTTAGGTAGTTGTGTGTGATCCGGTAGGTCAGACTGGGAGAAACAATGCTAAAGAAAATGAAGTTCACGAACTTCAAGTCTTGGAAAGAAGCCAATATCGACTGTGCCCGTATCACTGGGGTCTTCGGTACAAATTCTTCCGGGAAAACCAGCCTAATCCAGTTCTTGCTACTGCTTAAGCAGACGAAGGACGCAACGGACCGCGCGTTGACGCTCCAACTAAACGGCGAGCACGTTAGCCTTGGATCCATCAAAGATGCAATTTATCAACACGACGAAGATTTGACTTTGAAGTGGCTGCTTAGATTTGCGCTCGATGGCGAACTAGCTGTTACCGACGCGAACCGAAAGAAATCTGCAGTTGTAACGAAGGGTACGGAGTTGTCTGTCGGAGCAACTGTGTCAGTACAGAATCGTGCGCCCACTGCGGATAGACTGTTCTACGGGCTCGGAGACTTGAAGTTTGTGATGTCTAGGAAGAAGGAACATGCATCACAGTTTGATTTGACGTGCACGGCCAAAAATGGCGAGGATTCGAGATTCAACTTCGTGCGCACTAAAGGTCGAGCTTGGCAACTGCCTGGGCCTGTAAAGTCATACGCGTTCCCTGACCAAGCAAGAACCTACTTTCAAAATGCAGGATTTCTAGCTGACTTGGAAGCCGCGTATGAAGCCCAACTCGATAGAATTTATTATCTCGGTCCAATGCGAGAGTCGCCGGAGCGGGACTATCTGTGGTCTCGTTCGAAGCCCTCCGACGTCGGCCGCGCTGGCGAGAAGACTATGGATGCCATTCTTGCCGCTACCGAGGCTAATGAAATGCGAAACTTGCGCCCAAAGGCGCACTTGAAGACCTTCCAAGAAATGATCGCCTATTGGCTCCGCGAAATGGGGCTAATTCATGAGTTTCGCGTAGAGGAGATCGCGCCCGACTCAAACCGCTGGCAGGCCCGGGTCAAGACACGTCAAAACTCCAGCTGGGTGCTGTTAACTGACGTAGGCTTCGGCATTTCTCAGGTTCTGCCCGTCGTCACACTTCTTCAGTACGTTCCCGAGGGCTCTACCGTCCTATTGGAACAGCCAGAGATACACCTCCATCCACTGGCACAGGCTGCGTTGGCAGATGTGATCATACAGGCGGCCATACACCGCAATGTTCAGGTCATTCTGGAGAGTCACTCAGAACATCTGTTGTTGCGGCTCCAACGCAGGCTCGCAGAGGAAGCGTTGGACCGTGACTCGATTGAACTTTACTTTTGCGATGCTCCTGATGGATATTCAGTAATAACCAAGCTCGATGTCGATCTTTTGGGAAACATCAAAAACTGGCCTGATAAATTTATGGGTGACGCCTTCAACGAAGCGGCGTCGGCAGAGATGGCGCGCTTGAAGCGAATGAAGGCTGCTAAGTGAATGCCGAGATACGTCATTGATACGAACGTTCCGGTGGTGGCAAATGGCGCATCGGCGAACGTCAATATCGACTGCCGTATGGCGGCTGTTGAGCTTCTTCAGTCTGCAATTGAAAAGGGTGTTATCTTCCTAGACAGCGCTGGCGACATCCAAGAAGAATACAGACGGTATCTCGATCCGAAAGGTCAACCGGGGGTGGGGGACAGGTTCTATCTCGAAATCTTAAATAGCCACCCGGGAAGGATCGCGCGGGTTGATGTTCCAAAGGGAACAGACGGGCAGTATGTAGATTTGCCGAAACCCATCATCGATTCAGGGTTTGATCCGAGTGACCGGAAGTTTGCCGCGGTGGCCGCAAAGGCGAAGGCTAGAGTGTTCAACGCTGTTGACACGGACTGGATCGAACAACGTGCCGTTATTGAAGAAAATGGGATACCCATTACTTTCTTGTGCGGCATTGTTCCAGAAAATTGGAATGATACGACGGATAGTTAAACAACTTTAGAATTTGCGCCGGGGAAAGCACTTAAAAGTCGCTCTTCAAGAAAAATGGTCGCCAGACCGCGTCGGCGACCATTATCACACCCAAAGGCGACCTAGAGCCGGTCAAGCACGCCCTGTAATGGGCTAGTGTTGATTTGCACTGAGAAGTGACCCGGCATTGCCGGATATTGTCATCGAGAATTGACCCATGTTTTGAACCTTGCTCCGCGTGTTTTCAGCGGGAGCT
>NZ_JBNWCP010000039.1:0-3983 GCF_053522345.1 Agrobacterium sp. 22-226-1 | reverse complement strand
GGCAGGGCGTCAAGGTGAGTGAGGATCTCCTCGCTGCGCGGTGTGAGGGCAGGGACCTCGACGACATCGCACCTCTTGCGGTCCCATGTTTCCGATTTGCGTTCGCGCTCCAGATGCCGTCTCCAGTCTTGCGCCGCGCTCCTGACAAGCCGTGCGACCGACCCGGCATAATACAGGGCCTCTTTCCTTTCCCTGTTGTTGCCAAAAAGACCCGACTTGCCGCGCAGCGTCCCGAACTGGTCGGGACACGCCCGGATTGCCCTTTCGAGCGTGGCAGGATCGGTGTCGGGGTCGAGGATCCATGGCCTGATGGCTTCGCAGGCGCTGAAGGCATCGTGATAGACCTGGCGGGCAACGGGGCGCAGGCTGTCGATCCTCTCTTCCAGATGCGGAAGCGCTTTCTCACGGGCGATCTCTTCGACCGTCCTGTCGTAACGGGTAATGGCGGCAATGAGCGGTGCCCGGACGGCGGGCGGCTGATGGTGATGGTGATGGTGATGGCGCAACTCGCCCGGCACCAGCCCGTCAGTGTCCGGTGCCTGTTGCTGCCGCTGCCGCCGTGCTTCCACCGTCTGCTGCAGGGCGGGTTGTCTTGTCGCCTGCTGCCGCCGGATATCGTCACCCTTTTGCTCTTTCAGCCCGCGGCGTTCGGCAAAGGTACCGGTATAATCGAGCGTGGTTTGCTTGAGCCCCGAACGGCTCATGCCGGCGGAGAGCGCGTGCATGTCCCTGAACGCGTCACGACCGGCATAAAGCGTTGCCTGAAGACGATGACGGGTCATGGCGACATAGGTCAGGTGCCGGTCCATGGTGGCGGACGCCATAACGAAGGACCGGTCGACGGTTGCCCCTTGTGCCTTGTGAATGGTGGTGGCGTAACCGTGATCAAAGAATTGGTAATGTTTCGGGCGGATAGTGATGCTGCGGCCGTTTTTCGGTCCGCCTGTACCGCCGTCGAGCCGCAACTGTAGTGCGTCCGGTTCGACGGCGTCCACTGTCCCGAGCATGCCGTTTTTGACCCCGAGCCCGCGATCGTTCTGCAGCAGGACGATACGGTCACCGGCGGCAAAGGCACGTTTGCCGTTGACGGTCTGAAAGACGATCTCGCCATCAGTTTGCCCGGCGTCATTCGCGGCGTCGTTTCCGCTTCCCTTTGCCAGAACACCCTCAGCCTGCAGACCTTGCCGGATGGCGTCATTGATGGCGCGGACATCGACACGGCGATGGGCAAGGGCAATGCGGGAGTGGTGCGGATTGTCGCGCCGGTCGGCGAGATAATCACGCACGAGGTCCGCGCATGCCTGTTGTCGGTCATCGGCAAAGCGGATGGCATTCTGCCGGTCATACTGTGCCAGTGCTTCAGGGGTGCGGCGGGTGGCAAGGGCGATCGAGGCCTGTCGTTGCCAGTCCTCTTTCTGGCGACGGATTTCTGTCAGTTCGATGGCGCCGGTCCGCTCGACAATGGCGCGGAAGGGCGAGCCCGCACCGATCGCCTGCAACTGCTCGTGATCACCGACCAGCACCAGCTTGGCGCCACGTGCCTCGACCTGCTGCACGAAACGGCAAAGCTGCCGGCTGCCGATCATGCCGGCCTCGTCGATGACCAGAATATCCCTGTGGCCGAGGATCGATCTGCCATTCTCCCAGCCGAGCTCCCAGGAGGCCAGTGTGCGTGAGGCAATGCCTGACGATGCGGACAATTCCTCCGCCGCCTTGCCGGCAAGGGCAGCGCCATGCACACGATAACCGTCCGCTTCCCATGCCCGCCGTGCGGCCGCAAGCATGGTCGACTTGCCGGCACCGGCAAAGCCGGTCACGGCTGCAATCTGTTCGGGTCCGGTGACATGCAACACGGCGCGCAGCTGCTCGTCACCGAGGCCGCGTCCTGTGAGGTCTTCGTTTTGCCGGGTGATTGCATTTCTGGCCGTCGCCCTTCTCACGGCATGCGCCGATCGCTCCGCCATCCTGATCGCACTTCTTGCCATCAGCCGTTCGAGTTCGATCATCTCGCGGGTGGAATAGCGGGCCGGCCGGTGTTGCTGCTCCTGCTGCAGAAGGACGAGTTGCGGCGAGGCCATGACGGCGGCAAGGGCGGCGTGGAAGGCATCCGTACCGGTGATGTAGCGGCCGAGCGTTCCGGCGATATCGTGACGGGTAAAGACGCTCTGGCCTGATGTGATGAGGGCAAGCACCTGTTCGGGACGACGGCGGATCAGCTCGGCGTTTCGCCGGGCCGCGTCGTCATCGATGCGGCAGCGGGAGACATCGACACCACGCTCCTTCATCTGCGCGGCATGCACGCCCATATGGCCGGTCGGTTCGATGGCAAGGCGGCGGGAGAGATGCGATCGGTGATCGACACGGCGATCAAGACCGGCACGCAGCAGATGACGGTTGACGAGACCGGCAAAGGCCTCGCGCACCTGTTTGACCTGCATCTGTGCGCTCGGCAGGCCACGGTTGATCAGCCATGCGTTCTCGCGCTCGATCAGGGTCTTTTCTCCAAGGCCGTCAGCCGTGATCACCCGGGTGGTCATGACGACATGGGCATGGATGTTGCGCCCGTCGCTTTTACCCTGCGGCACATGAATGGCGAAGTCGACGGCAGCGCCAAAACGATTGGCGAGATCAATGGCAAAGGTCCGTGTGAGGGACAGTTGTTCGCTATCGGTCAGCTCATGCGGAAGCGCGATCTCGAACTCGCGGGCGACACGGGCATCGCAGCGCCGTTCGGCAAACTCGGCGGCATTCCACAAGCCTGACCGGTCAAGCGCCCACGGGGCATCGAGACCATCGGGAAGAATGATCTCCGTGTGGACGACACCGGTCTTTGCGGTAAAATCATGGGTAATGCCGTCACGCTGGTTGAGGATTTTGCTGGCGGTGCGATAGGCGATGGCGGCGACGGCACTTTTGCCGGCGCTGCGGCCGACCGGTTTTACACTGCAATGATAGATCGCCATGCCGGTCTCCCGATAAAACGCGCCGGCAGAACACCTGTTTCCGCCCCGATCCCGCCCGCGGGTGAGCGGAAACAACCGGACGTCAGCCCTTCGATGTCTTGCCTGTCGCCAGGGCGCCAACTCGTAAGTGCGCCCTTGTCGAATTCAGTCTAGCGGGACGGGGGATGGCTGGCTCTATGGTGAATTCACCAGAATGCGCTGCAAACTGATCCCCGCTACCATCGGCCCTGTGACACCGGGAGCAATGGAGATGGTGATGGATGCGATCAGGTTCGGGGAAACGAAACGACGGTCAGGGACAAGGGGTGCCCGGCAAAACAACGGCACCGGGACAGACCGGGAAAGCCCGAGGCTGGCTGTGCTGATCGATGGTGACAATGTCTCGCCGGAAATCGTCGACCGGCTGTTCGTTGTGATCGCGACGCTCGGCGATGCCACTGTCCGGCGCATCTATGGTGACTGGACACAGGCAACCATGAGGGGCTGGAAAAGCCGGCCTGGCGATCATGCGATCCGGCCGGTGCAGCAGTTTGCAAATTGTCCGGGAAAGAACGCCACCGATGGCGCCATGATCATCGATGCGATGGATTTGTTGCACCGGAACCGCCTTGACGGTTTCTGCATCGTCTCGAGGGATGGCGACTTTACCCGGCTGGCGGTACGCATCCGCGAAGAGGGGATCGCCGTGCACGGATTTGGTGACCGGCAGACACCGTCTTCCTTCATTGCCGCCTGCAGCAGCTTTACCCGTTTCGACAGGCTGCGGCCATCCAGTGAGATGCGGTGGCTCTCCGCCACAACAGCAGACGCAACACAAACCGCGGGCAGGCAAACAGATCTCTCCGCCCATGTTGCGCGGCAGATGCTGGCGATGATCGAAGAGGCCGTGTCTGCCAGCATCGAGGAGGACGGCTGGTCACCTCTGGCAAAGGTCGGTCTCTGGCTTGCCCTGCATGAGCCGGCGTTCAATCCGCGCCACTTCGGTTTTGCCGGGCTTGGCGGTTTCGTTGATGCCTGCCC
>NZ_JBNWCP010000038.1:0-4718 GCF_053522345.1 Agrobacterium sp. 22-226-1 | reverse complement strand
AGACACTCGAGCGCATAGCCAATGGTTGGCCCAGCAGCGATCTCGATGCACTCATGCCCTGGAATTACACGCGCTGAACGGTCTCAGCTTGCCGCTTACAAAGAAGCCGCTGTTTTCTGTTGTGATCAAAGAAGACGCTCTAGAAGCCAAGGTCAAAAGCGTCGGAAGCTCCGTTATCGAGCAGGACAATCCGAAAGCGCTAAGAGAGTTCCGCGAGAAAGTGCTCAGCACTATGTCGGCATTTTTTGCAGATGATCGCGATATAAAGCTAGCCATCCATGAAAGCCTTGGCGAACTTGGCCATCAGGCAGATCTTATCGGGTGGGTTTCAGCTGCTGAGATTGTTGACGTTTCGGCGCTGCATGCAGAGATATCTCGCCTGCGGCTTGAACTTGACAAAGCCAAAGCAGCGAAGTCGGTTGCCCAAAGGAAAAATCATAATGCAGAGTCGGTGCAAGAGATAGAGGAGACGCTTGAACTTCTAAAGCTAACCGTCCTCGACGTTCCAGATAAACTGTTGGGCGCTGCAATTACCAAAAGCGATTTGGCAACCCTTATGAGTGCTTATTCACCTGCCTTGGTTAATGGCGTCCAACAAAATTGGGCCGGTGAGCAGCCCTATCAATTTCTGTATTACACAATTTTTCCCAAGCTAATAATTCACGGCCTCGCATCAAGCGAGAAGCCAGCGGGCAGTTCGTATCGACGAAGCTTTCTTACCGATAAAGGCAAACGAACGCTGGCGATCATCGAGAAACAACGTCTCCTAAAATGATCCGCGTATCCCAATAAAAAGTGCGCGCCGGTTGGCCTTCGCCGCGCATTTGGTTTTAGAACGCTTCGTCTATGAAGACAGAACGGCCAGCGGGCAAACGCAGGTCTAGGCGTTCGAACCGTTGGTAGCGGAAAGCCCCGCTGGCCAGTGGTGATAAAAGACCGCGCGCTGCCCGAAGGCGCGCTGCGGCAAGGTGGCCAGCCCGAAATGCGAAAGGCTGGCGAGGAAACTGTTACGCGCGCTTCTTGGTAGGCGCGTGGTGGGCGTCGAGCGCAGCATAGAACTTATTCTTGAGGATCTCGGCGCGCGCCGCTGCATCGTGCAGGATGTAAGCTGCGGTGTTTGCGTCGTCGTGCTCCATATGGGCCACAAGCTGCGCGGTGATGTAGTCCAGGGCGATGCGTGTCGAGTTGAACACGTTACACACCTCAGCCTCTAGGTTAGGGAAGGACTCATTAACCGTATCTGTTTGGGACTCGCTAACCATGTCGGGCGTTCCTTGTTGCTTTTGTGTCGCTGCATTTGTACTGTGTACACATGAAGCCACACGAAATTAACCGTGTCAACATGTATTTGTACAGGGTACCAAAAATGAACGCCACTCAGCTTAAAATGGCCCGCGTCGGACTCGGTTGGGGTGTGCGTGACCTAGCTGAAAAAGCGGGTGTTACCGCCAACACAGTAACTCGAATCGAGAACGGTTCAGACCCGAAGACCTCCACCGTGCACTTACTGCAGACCGCTTTAGAGATTGGCGAAGAGGTGGAACCCGGCAAGTGGCGGTTCGCAGAGTTTATTAACGACGGCGTGCGCATCAGGGTCGGCGGCCCACCAGATGCCGAGCGTGGGGCAGTTGTTCACAGATAGGCTTGACCGGCCGTTATGCCTCAATCATTTTGCTACCCTGAATTGGGGGGGCACTCTATGAACAAGACAATCAGCACCGTTGCGTTGATCTTCGCTGCACTCGCCGGACTGAGCACTGCGGCATTGGCTGAGACTGATGAAGAATGCGCTGCTGTGGGCAGGATAGCGGAAAAGGTCATGGAGCGCAGACAGGGCGGCATGTCCCTACAAAGCACCATGGACGTCGTTATACCCAAGGGCGATGAAAAGGTCGGCCCAGGCTTTCGGAAGATGATAATGGACGCCTACGAAGTCCCGTTTTTCAACATGCAAGAAAGCAAAGATCGGGCAATCGGCGAGTTCCGCGACCAGTGGCAGCTGACATGCATGAAGGGGTAAAATTAGCCGAGATACGCGGGTCGGACCGCTTGACCGTTACACAACCCTAAAGCATCATCTCCGCAACTTACGGGGGATTCGGGGCGATGGCTAAACTTTTATATGCGCTTGGGTTACTGCAGGTCGTCGGCGGCGTATTGGTAGCTATGGCTGCCAAATCCGCCATACATGAAATTCTCGGCGCCGTTGCGTTTGGAATGGGAGTGCTGGCAATTGGCTTAGCTGCTGTGATCGACCGGCTCAGCGCCTTGGAACGGTAAGAGTTAGTCTACTCCATGCCGACGGCAATACCGCACACAATTCAACAATTTCAGATTAATTTAACTGATGCTGCGGCTGAGCGTCCATTGCTGGCCGTGGAGGCGGCGCGGATATTCTCGCGCTGGGCGAATGTCGAGCATCTTCTCGAAATTATGGCTAGCGTCCTCCTTGGGGATTCAACCGCGATGTTTCTGCTGGATCAGTTAAAGTCCAGGAATCAGAAACTGTCAGGAATAGAAGTTGCTGTCGAGAATAAGATTTCTCATCCTGAGACGAAGTCACTTCTAAAGCAGCTGTTTAAGCTCATTAATTCTGCGGCGGTCGGACGTAATGAGTTAGCACATTGCCTGTGGGGGACGATCGATCAACTACCTAACGATCTCCTCCTCATCAACCCGAAAGCCGCCCTTAAAGCCGCTAGACTCCTGACACAAACAAACGGTGAAAGTCTTACTCGAGCGCTCGACAAAGAGAATATCTCGTATGTCCACTCAGCAGACACTCAGTATGATGCTGCCGTTGAAATCATCGAAACGATCCGTGAAGGGACTCGAGTGTGGCGCCACGAAGATTTCGACCAGCCGCTACGTTTGCTGAATTTCTCTTTGACCGCGCTTACGCAATACACGATCGCTATTTCAGACGAACCAGAGGCCTCGGGTCCGCGCCAAGCACGGGCGCATTTGACACAGCTTTTGTCGGACGCAGCAAAACTGAGTTGATCTCGGGCCGTAAACTTGTTGCAAGGTAAACGCCGGCCGAGCCTTTGTCGATTTTTACGAGGTAGTTTATCAGGATCGATTCCACCATTTTTGCCTCCTTATGACGCTCGCAGGTTTCGGGTCTCCCCAAAATTAGGGCGTCCCGTTGAGCCTGCCTTTCAGCTAGACGCTTTACCGGTGGAGTGGGCGAGGCATTGATTTTAAACGGCTTAAAATTAAGCCGGGGTGTCCCCAATTTTGGGGAGACCGACTGAACGCAATTTTGCACCGAGTAAAATTAATGGCTTAATTCAGCTTCACGTTGCCCTTCTGGGCCTGCCTGACGGTGTTGATGATTTCGCCCTTGAGATTGCGCTGCGCCTTCTCAAAGCCGGCCTGAAGGCGCGCCACAGCCGCTGCATCGGCGCCGCGGGCATCGATATTGTAGACCGGAGCTAGTTTGACCGAAGTGCCACCACCACCGCCTAGAGCTTGGATGTTAGGAAGGGACGGAGCGCTCATCGCGGCCGCAAGCTGGTGATTCGGAACTACCTGTTCGCCACCCTTGAACCGTACAAGCTCAGGCCCTTTCTCCCCGACAAGGGCCATGCCTCGCTGCGCAGAATTGGTGCCTGCCGCGTACATAGGCAGAGGCGCCGGCGGGAAGTAGCTCTTACCACCACCACCGCCACTAAAAAGGCCACCAAACAGATCGAATAATCCACCACCACTGCCGCCGGCGTTGTTGATTTTGAAGATGTTGTTCAGCACGTCATTGATAAGAGCATTGCCGATCTTCTTGAGGCTGTCGGCGAGAATGTCTGCCGCGCTGGCACCCTCAATGAAGCCGTCAATCATGCCTCGCGTAACATCCTTGGCGGTTTCCATCGCCTCTTCAGCGCGCTGGCGTATCTCATCCTGCTTTTCGGAAAGCCGCTCGGATTCGACAACAGCGTTCGCGTACCCTGCCGCTAGATCCTCGATGCTGGCCGTAAGCTCTGGCGTGACTTTGATACCAGCCTCTTGTGCCGCGGTGAGAAGCTCCTGTTTGGCGCGGGCGAACTCGATGGAATGCCCGTAGTCGTTCAGGAGGGGATTAAGCCCGGCCTGTGCGGCCGTCTCAGCTTGCAGCGCGGCAGTGCGCTTTGTGATCTGCTCGACCTCGCGGGCATACTCATCAGCACGCTTCCTGTTGGATTTACCATCCTTGTCGGCTGTGACCTGGTACTGCTTGTCCGTGATGTCTACGGGCGTGAATTTCTTGCCGTTGACGGTTTTGGTCTCTCCGCTGCCTCCCACAATAGAGGGCGCACTGGTGGGATATTTCAGCGGCTTGTCATTCAGTACGTCTTGAATGATGCTGGACGCTGTCTTTGTGGCCTGTTCCTTCAAGGCCGCCAACTCGGCCCTGGCGCCATCAAGTCGAGATCCGTTCGCCCTAGCGCGGCGCACTGGCTGCGATTCGAGATCCGCGATCTCTTTTTCTAGTTCCAGCCGCCTCTGGGTGTTGTCGACGAGCTTCTGACTGCCCTTGATGGTGGATTCGACAGTCAAAGCACCGCCGAACGCCGACAATTTGCCGTCCCCATCGCTATCGAGCGCACCGATGATGCCCTGGCCAATGTTTGCGAGACCGCTAATACCATCGCTCAATGATCAGAACTCATTGGCCCATTTGCGGTGACCGATGGACATGATGCGCCATGGCTGGCTTTCGAGTTTCCGCCAGGCGTCGC
>NZ_JBNWCP010000037.1:0-5275 GCF_053522345.1 Agrobacterium sp. 22-226-1 | reverse complement strand
CCAGTCCGGTCGCACGACGCCATCGAGGATGACGAAATAACCTGCCTCGGCGTAGCGACCGGCAACGTCGGCGGCGATCTGCATGATCATCCGGTTCTGCTGACGGGATTGCGGAAGCCAGGGATCGATGCGGCCATGCTTGATGTAACCCCACAGATCGTCACTGTGGAAATGCACCTTTGGCACGCCGGGCAAGTGCGCGAGTGCGTCGGCTATTGTGGACTTGCCGGAGCCGGGATGGCCGGAGAGAAGGAGTATGTGGCCGGAAAGGTTGTTATGAATGGTCATTGCGCAATCCTTCATTCCACCGGATCGATCGTCAACCGCCTGCTGCCGATCTCGCTGTTCGCGTGATAAAGAGCTGCGCTCGAAAGTCTGATATGGCGCAATTTTTGGGAAAGGATCAGGTGCAATTTCGCTCTTTAGCGAAGATGCTCGCTCGGTACCGTAACTCGCCGTTATATGTGTAGGCGATTTACGACAACGGAATGTAATTGTCTTTGTTGACGACAACACCAAACGTGACGTCGTTGTCTACGAACTTCACGCCGGCTTGTTCTAAAACAAAGCGTATATTCTCGATCGTTGATTCCTTGAGGTCCTCACCCTTTTCTAGGCGGACTAGGGTGTTTGTCGATATTCCGGCATGTTCCGCAAGTTCGACAATTCCCCATCCTAAAGCGGCACGCGCCATCCTCACTTGAACAGAAAACATGAAAATCGCCATAATTTAGCGAAAAATATTGCTTCGCTACCAATTCCAGTTACTATCAGATGTCTGCGTTATGCAGGCGGCCGAATCAGGCGTCCTACCGCCTGACTCGACCTGACCACAATCTAGCTATCAGGAGCTTGGATCATGGCTGATTCTGAGAATAGCAGAACTTTACCTAAAATTTCGTACGCAAATGCATTCCCCAACGAGACGTTTGTCGACAACCTGCCAAGCGTGATCAACCGGCGCAATCTTCTGCCGCTGGCCGCACGGATCCTGCCGATGCTGCTCAACGATCTTCCCTCGCGCACCATTGCCGGACCGGTGCATGCCAAGGAGCTGTGGCCGGACTGGTATGACATGTATCAGCAGCGGCTTGCCGCCGAGCGGGAATGCCGGGAACTCGAGGCGCGACTGCTGGAAGAGACCGGCGGTCGTCCTGCTGTGGTGATTGCCGTCAATGATGATGGTCCATCAGCAGGGACGGTGTCCTCTTTCGAGGAGATCAGGAAACTTGCGCCGCGGATCGGTGCTGATGCCGCAGAGAGCGCGCGTCTGGAGTTGCTGAGACTGAGACGGGCATGGAATGCGGCTGACCGCCGCATCGGTTACAGCGCAAGCCTTGCGAAGGCGCAGGACCTTGCCCGGTTCGAGGGCATTGCCGGGCGTGTGCTGATTTCGCTGCAGCCCTATTACATCCACGACATTGCCGCCAAGCTTCACTGCATGCTGGTGATGTATGATCCGGAGCTTCGTAACGAAGAGACCCCCTGGCCGGAACTGCGCAAGATGCTGCGTGAGCTGATCCAGCCGCACTGGTCTGTGATCGAGCCGCAGTCGCGTATCCGCCTGCTGCGGCCGAAGACGCGCGAGAGGCGGTTTCAGGAGGAAAGGGACAGGATTGCCGTGTGAGCGGCGTGACGCAGGCCCGGCAGGCGCGGCAGCGGTCTGTGGTGACACAGTTATCGTCGCCGGGCCTTCAGCGCCCTGCGACGGCCAGCCAGCGAAACACACCCTGCCTATGCGGCAAGGCCCGTCACAAGATAAGCGGACGCCAGAAGCAGGGTGACGACGGTGAAGAAGATGAGAGCTGCCGCCAGTTCATCGAACCTGCCGTCGCGTTCATTGCGATTCCAGTCGTAAGCCATAACCAACCTCCATCGTTGTTGTGAGGGAAGGGTGGTCCGGTATGGTTAATGAAATCCTGATATTTGCGGGCTGAATGTTGCCGGTATGATCTGGCATTTGGCCGTCCGACGATGGCGCCGGCCCTCAACCGGCAGGTTTGACGAGGCTGATTTCGGTTTTGCTGTCGAGGACGATATGCAAATCCCGGATCATGGCGGCTGCCTGCAGCAGGGCGTTTCGCACCTCCTCATCGCTGCGCCATCCGCGTTCGATGGAAAGGGCGACGGTGTGGATGTCGAGGAGACTGTCGCGGCCGGGACCGGATGGAATTCCGATTGTTTCGCGCATGTCGCGGATTGTTGTGACGGCCCGTTCGAGCATACGCCGCTTCTGCCAGCCGTCGAGGCGATCAAGCCTGTTGGCGTCGCGGATGAGCTCGGCAATGAAACTGTTGGTCAGGGTCATGGGACGAGGTTGCCGGGGCGGCTGACGGACGTCAATGCCAAACCTTCGAGGTGAGCTTCTGATCCCGAAGTTGGCACCAGGATGTGACGCCGATGCGTCACGGCGCGTGGGCACGGGTGCGAGCTTTTTTCACTGAATATCTTCCAAATTATTTCTTTTTTTATCATAGTGTTGAGGGGTTTTACGGAAGTAAAATATGAGGATCACGTCATGCTGGCCTTGTTTGGACGGTCGGTGGCCGGGTGCGGAAATCTTGGGGGTTGCGTTCCGTTTGTGCACAATGGGATTATCGGTGCGGAGATTGCCGGAAAGCAAACGTCGATCAGTCTGCGACCTCCCGGGGGATCGATTGGCGTGGGGTTGTCTGCAACGACAAAATGGCGGTGAGACCAAAACGGAGTGACGATATGAAAAACGGAGCGTGCGAGATCCAGATTCGGTACCTCAAGGTATCGACAATCAGATGCCTTGCCGCATTTTTGAGTTTCGGGGAAGCCGCGGCCACGCCGGCGGATATGACGGTGGAGCGCCTTCTCACCATCTGTGAAGCGCCCACCGTGCAAGAAGCGATGGTGAACGGCGACAAACTCGACTGGAAGCGTTTAACCGATGCGGACATTGATGAGTGGCGTCGCAGCTTCGTCGGTTATAATGGCGGTTCTGTTGATGTGGTCGGATGGCGCCATGAGAGGGAAGGCGGCGCGGAATTGTTGTCGTTCTGGATTGCCGCTGGTCCTGATGGACACAAGGCGTGCGCGTACACCACGCCAAGACCGTCCGGCTTTCTGGATGCGTTATCGGACCGGCTTGGAGCACCAGACAATCTCGACAAGAATGAAGTTATAGAAAGTGTAACCGCGGGGTGGAAGCGGGGCGCGGTCGACTATTCCTTTGTTCAGGTCGGCACGTCCGCCGTCATTAATATCGGCTCAAGTCGATGAGATGCACTATTCCCGGGGCACAATAACAAGCACGTTGAAACCCTCGTCAATATTGAATGTCTGCGGATTGAGCAGTTTGTTGCCATAGGTGGAACTGAACCAGCACGCGATCCTGTCATCATGAATTTCCGTGACGGTTTCCCGGACGGTTCTGTTGATCGCGTCTGTGATTTCGGTCCCTGTCTTGCCCCGCCTGTTGAGATGCATGAGTTTTTTCCGCGCGGGGCTTTCTGCATCGGAGACAGCGATGGAGACCCTGTCCGTCGCGTAGCTCTTGACCCGAACCCGCAGTCGCTTCGGGCGAGCTGCATCAAATTGGTCGTTAATTTCCTTGATACGCGCCTTGATGTCAGCATCGGCCCGGCGCTCCCCGGGCAAAACATCATCCTCCGGGGCAAGCTCGTCGGCGAACTGCGCGCGCGCCACTTCCGCGGCGTGATGCGCATAGGCAAGATGTGTCACCGGCAGGGCCCTCAGCCATTTGCGCCGTTGCGTGATCGCCATCGACTTTGCCGCCTCTTCGCCCAGTTTGGCGACGGAGAAGTTCTCGCGTTTCTGCCCCTCACTGGTCATTAAGGTTGCCTGCCACACATCCCCATCAGCCGTCTCAACGCGCCTGACGCCGGAGATGCCGCTTCGGTTGTTCTTGCGCAGAAGCACGGCCTGCTCGATGTTGGTGGCGGGCGGAATGGCAAGGATGATGGCGTCGCGGTAGGCGCGTGCCTGACGGTAGGCTTCGTCGCCGGAACCGTAGATGCTGTCCTTGAACAGCCTGACAATCCGGTGGCCACGTCGCCTGATACTGACCCACCAGCCGGCGCCGTGGCGGGCCCCGGCTGCTTCTTCGCGGCTAAGGCCGTAGGTATCGGCATCGTGTTTTGTATGTCTCGGATTTCTTTCGATGGTCACTCCGTGCCCCGGCCTGTCAGATGTCATCGATGGATATTTGGCGTATCCAGGTTGTAGAATTCATGGTGAATCCTTGGTTTCGCCACAATGTTTGATTGCATTCTGTCGAGATTTTGACAGCTGATTGATTTTTTGAGCTCTGCTATCGAGGTTCGCAATGAATGACCAGCCCTCATCCTCTGACTTCATTCAGGCGAGTCGTGTGCTCAAGGTCAAGTCGCCTTTGGGCGAGGATCAGCTTCTGCCAGAGCGCCTGTCCGTCGAGGAGGGCGTATCGCAGCTCTTCGACATCCGCCTGACCGTGCGAGCCAAGAAAGAAGCGGTCAAGCCCGAGGAACTGATCGGTCGGCTGGTCGATATCTCGGTCGAGATCAGCCAGGGCGAGGGGGATGGCGGCGGTGTTCGCCGCCCGTTCAACGGCCTGGTGACGGAGCTGCATGAAGGCCCGCCGATCACACGCGGTTTGCGCTCTTACGCCATGACCCTCCGCCCGCAAATGTGGCTTCTGTCGCGCCGCTCGGATTGCCGTATCTGGATGGACAGGACGGCGGTCGAGGTCGTCGAGACGCTGTTTTCCGAACACGGCATTCCCGCGCCCGATACGTCGGGCATCATTTCTCCGCCACCCGCACAGCACTACAGCGTCCAGTTTAACGAGACGGACCTCGACTATCTTTTGCGCCGCTTTGAAGAGGACGGCCTGTTCTACTGGTTCAGCCACGAGGATGGTTCCCACAAGCTGCATGTGGCCGATAGCGCCAGCGGCTGGCTTGGGCCGTCGCCGGCCGCCCAGGGGGAGGGGACGGTGCGTCTGGCGCAGGGGTCTTCGGATCGCAACCACATCAACGACTGGGCGCGGCGTTTCTCCTATGTCCCGGGCCAGCGCGCTGGCGCGGACTGGAATTTCGAGACGCCGGGCATGGTGCCGGGCACAATGACGCCCTCACTGGTGCAGATGCCGGATGCGACGAAGCGCGAGCTTTACGAATATCCGGCCCGCATCAGGACGGTGGAAGAGGCCGAGCGGGCGCAGAAACTGCGCACCCAGGCGATCGAGGCCGACCACGACCGGGTTTTCGGTTCGTCGACCTCGCGCATTCTGGAGGCCGGCCGCCGC
>NZ_JBNWCP010000036.1:0-5814 GCF_053522345.1 Agrobacterium sp. 22-226-1 | reverse complement strand
GAGGGCCGTTCCCATGGCGAAATCTCCTTCCGCCATGTTGAATCATGATTTGCCCGAAAACGGAATCCCGTGAGTCAATTTCATCGGGCCTTGGTATAAATCGCAAGAACGCACTTTTTGCGGGGCATGACGCAGGAGCCGAGAACTGGGCGACCATCGCATCGCTCATCGAGACCTGTAAGCTCAATTCGGTCGATCCGTTGGCCTACTTGACCAGCACACTCGCCGCCATCGTGAATGGTCACAGGCAGAGCCGGATCGATGAGTTGTTGCCGTGGGCATTCAAAAGGACCATCAAGCCAGCCACTTGACGGGTTCAGCTCCACCGGCATACTCGCAGTCGTGATACAGAAGCTGGACGTGCTAAATGATCGAAGACGACGAACCAAATCTGGTGACTTCTGGCAAAAGCAAGAGGATCGTCGTTGATGGCTATCCGTTCTCCATCGACATATTCCGACTGGAAACCGATACGACATGGACGCTTGAGGTGGTCGACCACAACAACACAAGTCATGTCTGGGACGAGCAATTCCGATCCGACGCAGAGGCGCGGGACGTGGCGGTAAAAGCCATTGAGACAGAGGGTGCCCTTGCGTTCATGCGCGGGAACAACGTCATTCCTTTCCGTCAAGCTTAAATCGACGTGCTCTCAAAACGGCGCTTACGTTGAACCGGGATGGTCACCCAATCTGCGCAGGAACAGCCGCCGCATCGTTTCCGGTGATCCGAATCCGCACTTTCGAGCAGTTGTTGCTACAGAGGTACCAGGCCGAATGCAGCGCCTCTTCCAAGAGCCAGACCTACGCCTCCATATTTCTCAACAAGGAAGTTGGTAATCTCGAAAGTTAAGCCAAATGCATCGTCTGCCCAATCTGGGAGTGAACCCATGGGTTCATCTTTTTCCCGGCCGTCACTATATTTTGAGTCCATCGCCTTACTCCTTCGGGGCCAACGCGACTGATCCAGCGCTAAATATTTGAATGAATGACTCGATCACGACCGTGTAAATCGCGGGGATGATGATTATAATCAGTGGGGAATTGAGAGAGCGGGACGCTATAGTGCCGCATGTGCTACACGTTACATCTGAAAAGAATAAAAATCGAAATGACAACAATATAAAGATCGTAGCTATAAAAGGCGTCGCAATATTACTTTTTTCGAATTTAGCCGGGAGACGCTCCTTGAAGCTGATAAATCTCGATAAAATGGCAACGAGCAGCGCTATTGTTCCCGCGGAGAGGATGATATTGGCGACAACAAAGAATGCCCCTTTGCCCGGTTTAACAGATTCAAAATCTTGATATCGTTCGAGCATGAAAGAAAAAATACTAGGGACTGTGTCCGGCGGCTCAATCATATTAAGAGCCACCGCTGATATGTCGGTAAAATAGAGAAAGAACAGCGCTGGTATAAAGAATATATTGAAGTAATTTGTCAACTTGAAGACTTTTTCGTCGAAATATTTCGAGACCCCTCTCGGTAATATTGGGCTTATCCACCTGCTCATACTCATCGCTTTCTTTTCCATGAAGCAAGACCATGTGGCCAATATCCACCCTCAGCCACGACATCGAGATCCGCGCCGTCCCTTTCACATCTGCCAACGAGAAAGCGCCGACACATCGCATCTTCGGTAAATCGCCCGCGGGCTACGAACTTGAAGCCGGCGCCATTTGGCAGGGTCAGAACAACAACAGCCGCACCAAGTTCACCTTCTTTATCAAGCAGCTCCGCCTCGACGCTAACCTCGGTCGGTACGCCGGCCAGGATGACGCCAGCCTGCAGGCGATCCCCTGGGAGGACCGGGTCTGAAAAATCTCCAACCTCGCCTCTCCCCGGGTCTGACCAGACAGAGAGGTTTATCCCGAGACCCGCAATGCCTTCGGAGGGAGGCAGAGATGTCAGTCAGGCCACGTCAATCCGGATACTTTTTTCCGCCGGCGATTGCCCCGACTGGCACCTCATTTCAACGACTGGATGGCCGTGTAGCTTACGGATTCTTCGTTACTCGTACCTTCGTCGTAAATCTTTGCAACCGTTGCAAGTAGATCCGGCGCATAAACCGCCGTCCAGCGCTCCACTTCCTCACCGTTTCGTCTGACGTCGTAAAGGACGTTGAAAACATCATAACTGCAAGAACCGATGGAAAAAGCTCGTCGCTTTGTAACCGCGAGATCCAGGGTCCACTTCTCCTTTAAGGTGTCAGCCTCCAGCGGAACGAACTCGAAAGTGCGGCGCGCACCGACTTTCAAAGGCCAGAAAGCGCCGAGATTCGACGTGAAGTACTGATTGTAGTTCCCGTCATTTCCCGACCGGGAAAGTTCGATAAGCCCCTGATACAGAAAAACATTCTGTTTACCGCCGTCAGCAAAGCCATGTTGAACAGAAACGACGGGGCTCGCTATTTTGAATTCACTACGCACGCCACCATGACTGAGTATAAATCCACTCTTATGGCTCTTAACCGTGGGGCACTCTACTGCGAAAGCGATATTTGGAAATATAAGAGTCGCGGCAAAAATTCTAAACAAGGATGGAAACATGACTACAATTCCATGATGATGATGCAATTACAGATTGCCGATTTTTGAGGCAATTTCAAGAGTGCGAAACACCGTAACCGGCCCAGTTCCGAGACGATCCGCCGCGCCGCTTGCGGCATCACATACTCCCACCAGATCGAGATTCGACTTCGAACCGCGTCTGACTTCATTCTACCGGAACTGCGGATTCCGGCCGACAGAGGCGGGACTCATCGAGTTGAAGTGACGACATCTATAATTCTCATATCAACCCCACAAACAGGACAGTGGTGCGGCCGCCAATCGATCGCCGAATGGAACAATGTCGGTGCTGTCGTACAGGACCACGCCATAAGCAAAACGATCGCCGGCAGCTTCCGCCAAAGCCTTGAAACCAGAAAAAATCGCCAGACTTGACCGTGGCACTGGCCTTGATCTCGATACGGACAATCATCCCGTCATCACGCTCCAAGACGACGTCCACCTCCCGACCATCTCGATCGCAAAAATGATGGGCAGCGACCCTAAGATCTGACGCCGTCATGAGCTTCTGGACTTCCGAAAAAACAAAGCTTTCTAGCAATGCTCCGAACATCCCGCGATTGGCCTTCACCCGATCGAGCGTTAGCCCGCGGATCGTAGCGAGTAGCCCTGAATCGACGAAATGCAGCTTCGGTGTCTTCACCATCCTCTTCAGGGCATTGGTAAACCACGGCTGCACAGTTGTTATCAGGAATACCACCCGTCTTCGTCTTTCCCGACGCCGAATTGATATGGGCCGACTGATCCCGAGATAGTAAAGCCAGCCCAGTTGTTCATTGGGGTGGGGTCGATGATGTTGGCATTTGTCATCGAAACGGTTTGGCGGTCAGTCATATTGTAGTTCCTTCCAGACACAGACTTCGAAATCGGGGGTTTCAATGGAAGGCCGGCACTTCTCTCTAATCTGAAACGCTTTTAGTTGCGCTTCATCTATCGACTTGCCGGAAATCGCTTTATAGTAAAGGGGGTTCGCATTAACGAACAACGTCAGAGAAAAATGAAATCCAAAAAGCCTTACGAAAGATTCTGTGAGGCATTCTCGTGTATCGCCACCCATGTTTGGGTCAATCAAAATTGAAGCTTCATAATAAATGTCCTTAGAATTATTTTTATTTATCGCGCCGACATAACAATAGTCGTAACGACTATTTACAACATCAAAACTGGATCCAAAACCTGTGATTTTACCAGATTTTGCCTCTTTCAAAACGTCTTTTCCAATGAGTATTGCAATATTATTTCTATTTGGATCCTGCGTAAAATTAAAGAACTCTGCATAGAATTTGTACCACTGGGATATATATTCAAATAATGATTCACTGCCAATTCCCGCTCTAACGTTAATAAAAATCGGGGAACTGTGGTCGAAAGAACCTTTTTTGGCCGCGCGCAGAATGTATGACTCGAGGACCGCATTGGTTGAGGCTATATTGTCGGGATCTGATGCGGAGGCGCGGGTGCTTATGAGACAGCAGCAAACGCCAGCGACAAACCAAGTAAAAAAAATCTTGGCCGACATAGAGAGGCTGCAAAAGCGCAACCGTTTATACCAACGCATACGTGCCTCCGATGAATTTTGCCCCCGCAGCTTTCATCAGACGATCTGTCGCTTCAATGCGAGAGCCGGTCGTCACGTGTATAAATGAATGGCTGGCGTTCAGAGTTGCCGCCCACTTTTTGATGGCCGCGACCAAAGCGAGAAACACCTTGGCACGACGGACAGGCGGCAATGACAAATCCACTGCAATCACGTGAACCGTCACGAACATCGGTCCGTCGCTCAACATATAAGAATCGGCAATTGCCCAGGTCACGCCAACAGGTTTTCCGTCCAGCGTGGCAACCGGGCAAACCATGCGTGGTGGCCGAGACAGAATGAGGTTGAAGTGTTCGTTAAGCTTCCAGTCGGAAAATTCCTGGTCACGAAACACCGTTGAAGCGTGGTGCTGCTTCATGATTTCCCGAACGGC
Organism: Agrobacterium sp. 22-226-1; assembly: GCF_053522345.1. NCBI lineage: Bacteria > Pseudomonadati > Pseudomonadota > Alphaproteobacteria > Hyphomicrobiales > Rhizobiaceae > Agrobacterium > Agrobacterium sp. 22-226-1. The sequence continues at coordinate 1,274 of NZ_JBNWCP010000036.1, read as the reverse complement.
GGGCGTATCTCCCCGTTGAAGAAGGCGAACTTTTAAGCCTTTTGTCTCCGAATTCACTCGATTGCTGTTTTCAGCTAAACTTTGATCGTGAAGGGTCACACGCGGCGTCCTTCATATGATTTGGGCGAGTTCGATGTCGCGAAGAACTTGCTGGATAGCGCATTTACCCAAGCAATCCCCCCACTAAAACGTGCCGGTCGTATGGCAGCAGGCGCGCTGCCACGAGTATTGTGCTGATCCATTTCGCCCCCGAAAATAACCCGCGAATTCATCGATATCATCACGCATGATTTCGTCAACTGCAAATTGAATTCCGGCGCTGTCCTGGAAACGTTTCGTCGTTCAAATTTGGAGGGAACGCATGTGCGATCCTTGAATGAGCGCGATCCCGGAAGATGCAGGGCGCGAGACCGGGTGGCTGATCGAGCCGAACAGCACGGCGGTTATCGCGACAACAAAACTCGCCAGCGTGACCACAAAAAGAAACCCTCCGTAGAGGAGGGTTTCCCGGGAACTCAATGTCTGGATCGCCTTGCTAGAGCGCGCTTTGCCGGACGACGGTAATTTTTCCGAGTTCGACCAGCGGCGTGACGTCGAGGCATTTGCCTTTTTCGGCCATGTCGAGGCTGTAGTGGAATGCCCGAGTGGCGGGATGGTTGTCAGCGGTGTGGATTTTTTCCTTGCCGAAGTATGCTCCGGCAGGGATTGGAATGCCTGAGGCCTCACAGTCCTCGATGGCCCTGAAACGTACGGGTGCACCTTCCATTTGGTCCTCCACGGGTTTGACAAATGAAGAATATGCAGCGGGTACTGCCGGATTATAATGCCCCGAAACAAACCGTGAGGCAATTGCCGGCCAAAGCTTTTGCGACCTTCTGCTTTCTGGAACTCTCCGGCAAAAAGAAACCCTCCGGCGTGGAGGGTTCGAGTGATGCCGACCTTGCAGGCTGCAAGGAGGGATGGACGGCGGGAAATGTCCGTCCGCGATATGAATGCGGGCAAGGACGAAGGGTTCCCCGGCTATCGGGAATAGTTGCAGGACCGGCATTCTTTTGCTGCTTGTGATCCCCTGTTGGCAGATTGGCGAGGGCAGGCTTTGTGATCCTGCGTGGTCCCTGCCTTGTCATATGCGAGGGTGACGGTTGTCACATCCGCATCCGCAGGCCCCTGGTCTCGCCGAATGTGAGGGCCTGCTTTTCGACCAGTTCAGCATGATGGGCCCGCTCGACCAGTCCGGTCACCTGTTTGATGCGGTCGACGGACAGGGCATCGTC
>NZ_JBNWCP010000035.1:0-9219 GCF_053522345.1 Agrobacterium sp. 22-226-1 | reverse complement strand
ATATCATGATATTGTTATTATGATCGATCGCCATCAATTTTTATCGCTTTTTCAGTCCACTTCTCAATCAGATTCCCTCTCGTTCCACCAATAAATAATCCACCCTCCATAAAAAAACCTATACAAAATCACTTGGTTACAAGCTGTTCGGATTGCCCGTTCGTAAAACAACTGAAATTCGTCAATTAAATTCCCTCCTTCTTTCAATAAAATATTTTATATATTTCCTTGTCGCTCCGAAATAAAATATATGTTTAATGGTGGCCCTTCCCCCTGTTTCAAAGCTCTGCCGCGATCAATCATTCGCGACACTCCATAATTGGTAATTAATTCCATAATTAAAGTATAAATACAATAATATATGTATTCATTTGGTCCGCGTGAGTAAAATATTCCACTCGCAAATACTTTTGCAGCGCGTCGCCAATTAGCCATCAACGCTCCTTTGCCATCATTGAAAGGACGAAGCGATGGCATGAATAATGTCTGACGGAGAGAAATAGGCTAAAACGCGTCGAAACGACAAACTTGCTCATCTAGGTCGAAGCACGGCACTCGAACAGATCCTGTTCAATCCGGGTCATAGCCTGCAGCCCTGAAGTAATTTGCGCATTCCTCCGATGTGAAACGGGGGATCAATGTGCCGACGGCATCCCATAGGGGTCGACCTTCCGACGCTTCGTCGCGTAAGAGATCAATTCATTTCGTCGGAACGCGCACCTACCAGTATTCTCGTACAGGTATCCGCGTTTTTTTTCACCCTGACATTCTCTTTGAAATGGACGCTGTCGCGGTTGTTTAAGATGTTCTGCTCAAAGCAGTCCTCGCTGACGAGCTCAAACGGGGACGAACTGGTTGCGAAAGCGCTTGACGTTGCCCTGCCGATGGTAAGATTAGTCCATCTTACGAAATGTCCGCAAGTGCCAAACGCGTCGCAGCGAAGCGGTCGGGCAGCCACGCTCCTAACGCGATTCAACTTTATCCTTGCAATTACGGAATAAAACTCCATAAATGCAAGGATGATTGAGCGAAGAATTGAAACCGAACTCCGACATCTCGTAGATGAAAGTCCTGCGGTTGCACTGTTGGGCCCTCGCCAAGTCGGCAAAACAACACTTGCACTCAATATTGGAAAAACCCGGCCCTCGATCTATCTTGATCTGGAATCAGAAGCGGACCGCGCCAAACTATCGGAACCGGAGCTCTATCTTGCAAGTCATGGTGACAAACTCGTCATCCTTGACGAAGTTCATCGTCTGCCTAACGTGTTCCAGATTCTGCGGGGCTTGATCGATCGGAATCGCCGCTCCGGACGGCGCACTGGACAGTTCCTGCTACTTGGCTCGGCTTCCATCGATCTCCTCAAACAATCTGGAGAAACACTAGCTGGCCGCATAGCCTATCTTGAAATGCATCCTGTCGATGGATTGGAAGTGCCGGCAAATGCACTGGAAAAACTTTGGCTAAGGGGTGGATTTCCCGATAGTTTCCTTGCTTCCAGCGACAGTGGGAGCATGCGCTGGCGCCAGGATTTCATTCGTACCTATCTCGAACGCGATATTCCGCTGCTGGGACCGCGCATTCCCGCTGAGACTTTGAGACGATTCTGGACCATGCTGGCTCATCATCACTCCGGGCTTCTTAATGCAGCCGAACTCGCCCGCTCCCTCGGAGTCGATGGCAAGACCGTGGCTTCCTATCTCGATCTTCTCGTCGACCTACTTTTGGTGCGTCGTCTAGAACCATGGCATGCCAACATCGGTAAGCGGTTAGTCAAATCACCCAAAATCTATGTTAGAGACAGCGGCATTGCCCACGCACTTCTTGGGCTTGGAAGCACCGAGCAACTGCTCGGACATCCCATTGTCGGTGCCAGTTGGGAGGGCTTTGTGATCGAAACACTCGTTGCCTCCTCACCCCACGGCACTGCGGCCAACTTCTACCGTACGGCGGCCGGCGCCGAGATCGATCTTCTGCTCACCCCTCCAGGCCAAAAGCCTTGGGCAATAGAGATCAAGCGAAGTCTGTCGCCGAAACTCGAAAAAGGGTTTCACCTTGCTTGCGAGGATCTCCAGCCGCTAAAGCGCATTGTCATCTATCCGGGAGAGGACTCATTTCCTCTGCCAAACAATGTGACCGCAATGTCGCTTCCAACTGCAGGCCGCCTTTTGCAAGACCAATAGCCCGCTGTCCTCCCAGCGCGGAGAAACCGATCCCTCGACTGGGAAGAGCTCAGCATGATCTTTGACAGGGTATTACTCTAAAACGTCCAGAAACGTTGACGAAAACGAATGTTGCTCTCGCGGGTAGAGCGTATGCGATTATCGAATACGCATTTGAACTCAATGACCGCGATGGGGAGGATGATTTCCGGAGCGCACCCCCATGGTTCTGGAGAACGTCTTCGCCGCAGGTTATCGGTCGCCAATCGATAGAGTGTCACATACCCGCTTGGGCCAACATCCAGCCCTTCCACCAATGGTAGGGATGTACGGATTGCCTGCTCGACAGTGTCCACCCTCAGATAAAGCACCTTTAGTCTCCGTGCCAACGTTTGAGCAACGGTGCTTTTTCCTGATCCAGGCAGCCCGCCGAAAATGTACCGGCCCGATTGCTACCGCGGAGAATATGCGATCTGGCTATCTCTTGAGAAGTGAGGCCTGCCTTTCGAAGTCGGCCAGATCAAAATAGTCGCGCCAGACAGTGATTTCCCCGTTCTCCACCGTGATCGTACCCATGACCGGCAACGTGATCGTCGCGCCACTTTGATGGGTGAACACATCAATCCGCTCGTTGAGAACAAGATTCCCCGATGCCGCGATGTTGGTCACAGCCCAGTCTACCCTGAACGCCGTTCCAACCCCGAAGTCTTTATGGAATTTGCGAACGTTGTCTCTCCCTACGATGTTGGGCAGCGGCACGTTGTCATAGAGGACGTCATCCGACAGCATCGCAAGTGCGTCCTCAATGCGATTTGCGGACCAGTGGCCGAAGAAAATGGTGGCAATGTCAATCGGAGGTTTGGACATCTTTGCTCTCCAGAGTGCGGTTCAGGTGAATTTGACGAATTGTTTGCCGGTAATGGTCGCCTGGGAAACTGCGCGAACCGGCCACCGATTGAGATGGGTCCAATATTCCACGCCGAAACACACAGAGCGTCCTAAAGGCAGAGCAGCTCAGGTTGAGTTGCGCAGTCGGCCGGCGTGACGCGCCGGTGGAAGCCCAAAGATGCGCACGTAGTCGCGACTGAATTGCGATTGGCTGCCATAACCGACTTGGAAGCCTGCGCTGGCTGCGTCCATCTTGTTGCCGACCATCAGGCGCTGCGCCTCCTGCATCCTGAGCTGAGTGCGGAATTCAATCGGGCTCATGGCGGTGACCGCTTTGAAATGCGCATGGAAAGTCGACCGGCTTATTCCGGCGATCTCCGCCGCGGCCTGCTCAATTGAGAAATTCTCACGAAAATGCGTCCGAATCCACAAGATCACACGAGCAATCTGATTCAGGCGACTGTCCGCGCGGGCCATCTGCCGAAGAATTGCTCCGCTCTCACCGCCCAATAGCCGATAGAGGATTTCGCGCACGGTAGAAGGCGCGAGCGCGTCGATGTCTTCCGGCGTATTAAGCAGACCCACAAGGCGAAGTGCGGCATCGACTATCGCTGGAGTAGTGCGGCAAAGTGCAAGCCCGGTGGATGGTCTCGCAGGCTCCACGCTCGAAGCCGGAAAGCGCATCGCGAGTTCAGCTATGGCAAAAGTGTCCAAGTGCAACTGTAGGCAAAGATAAGGCCGCTCCGGAACTGCATCGATAACCGATCCCATTGCCGGCAGCTCGACCGATGCAATCAGGCAGGTTGACGGATCGTATATAAAGGCCGCATTGCCCAGTACTGTACGCTTTTGGCCTTGGGCAACGAGGCAGAGCGTGCGCCCGTAAAGTGCTGGCATCGGCATGGTCGGCATTGAAGACCGGATTAGCGTCACGCCGGGAATATTAGATGCATGAACGCCATCTTCCGGGCAGTGACGCGCAATGGTTTCGGTCAAGGAGGAGAGCTGATCCATAGTAGCCTTTTCTGCCGCAACGTCGATGTGGCGCAGGACTTCACGAGCGCCGGGTGATTGGTAAACTGCGGCCTTCATTGGCTTCCTTGTTAACTGTACTGTGTGGGAACCACGTGATCAGGCAACCCACTGAACGCCATCTTTAACGACTTTGGCCAGGTTCTCGGCGACCACAGCGCCGGGAGGATCCCTTTATGCAGTGATCGATGCACAAATCGGTAGCGGCATTGCAATCTGTCGTCAACTGATTTATGCAGTGGTCAATGCAAAATGATCTTTCGATGCCGCCAGCCAGCACACCGCCGACTCGTCCTCCACGAGGCCGGCCGCGTGAGTTCGACCGCCAGTCTGCGCTTGCCGCGGCGACACGGTTATTCTGGATCAAGGGATACGAGGCGACCTCGATCGCCGACCTCACGGAGGCAATGGGGATCGGAACCAAAAGCCTTTATGCGGCCTTTGGTTCGAAGGATGCGCTCTATGCCGAGGCCCTCCGATACTATTACACGACCTACGAGGGGTTGGTGTGGACTCGCTTCAGGGCCGCTACGACAGCGAGGCAGGCCGCGCTGCACTTTCTTCAGGATTCCGCGACTGCCATAACCGGTGGAGATCTCGATCTACCCCATGGGTGCATGGCAACGCTCGCGACCGTGGGCAGCGAAGGGCACTCCGAACTGGGCGAACTCATGCGAGCGACTCGTGCAGGCGGTTTCGATCTGCTCAAAGCGCGCTTCGATCGAGCGAAGAACGATGGTGATCTAAAGGCTACGGCGGATACGACCAAATTGGCGAGGTTCGTGCAGACAGTGCAAAGCGGCATGGCGATCCGCGCCCGGGATGGAGCGGACCGCGCCGAGCTGCACGATGTGGCGGAAATTGCGCTTTCCGGCTGGGACAATTTCACCGCCAACTGATTACACCTGCGTGGCGAGGCCCGCGGACCACGTGACGTTTGGATGGTTGTGAACTCGAAGCCTGTGGACATCGGGTACTTTTTTCGGGATTTCCAGATGCATCTGTGTGCGAAATCCCTCCTGACGATAAAGGTTCCTGCGCTCGACGTCTGAGTACACGACCGGCGAGCGACGAAGTTTACGAGCTGAGGCCAAAAGCCCTTTTTTTGCCGTCCCAACCGGTCTTCAGCAGGAACTGCTCCCAGGTGAGACTGGAGGGGTTGATCCGCCTGCTCCACGAGAGATCCCGATCTTTCCGGAAATATCCATATTCGACCGCGTATTCCACCATGCCGATGTTTTCTCGAACGAGCTCGGGATTTTCCCCGAACTCCGGAAAATGACGAACCAGTTCATCAGGGGTGTAGGCGGATGCATACACAGCCTTCCGGCCGGTGACGCGCTTGAAGGTCTCGATCATCTCGGCCGGTGATAGAACGTCCCCGATGATCGGTAGCGTTTGCCCGGCATAAATGTCGGGATGGTCGAGAATTTCCAGAACGGCTGGCCCTGTCGCCGTCAGCGGATCGACGAAGGGTGCTCGGAAATGCTCCGGCAGATAAATGGGAAAGAGGAGCGCGTCGCCCTCCTTGCGCGGTGTATAATATTCGAGAAGGTTGGTGTAGAAGAACGCGAGCTCGACGAATGAGCTGCGAACGGGAAGACCCTGGATATAAGCCTTGACGCGCGCCTTGTCTGTGAAATGCGGCGCGAACTTCGAACCTCCGGTGATCTCATCGACGTTTTCCAGCGTGCTGAAAACGATGTGATCGACACCCGCCTCCACGGCGGCATCTGCCAGGTCCCTGCCGATGTCGAACTCGTAGGTAGCTGGCGGGGCGACGACTGGTGTCATCAGGAAAGCACCCTGTGCTCCTCGAAACGCTTTCACGAAATCGCTCCTGTGGTTGATCGCAAGCGGCACGGCGAAGAGCTCGGCGCCCTGCTCGGCCAGCTTGAGGGCCGCAGGCGAGTCTGTACGACTTGTCAGCGCACGAACGTGATACCGTCCACTCCCCAACAACGATTCCGTCACGCTCCGGCCCTGCTTGCTCAGGCTGCCTGCAACGACAATGGTAGGCTTTCGATCAATCGACATGTGTATCTCCATCACTTTCCTAGAGCAGCGCAGCACGGCACTCCCTGGAGATTTAAATCGCAACCCATAGACCATATGTGAAATCGATTGATTTATGCGCTACTATCCAGCACATGGATATGAAGCGCATCGATCTCAACCTCCTCGTCAGTCTCGAAGCTCTGCTTGTCGAGCGCAACGTGACAAGGGCCGCAGCCCGGCTGCATATGAGCCAGCCGGCACTCAGCGCCCAACTGAACCGCCTTCGCGACCTGTTCAAGGATCCCCTGCTCGTGCCGGCGCATCGTGGCATGGTACCGACCGCCAAGTCGCTCGAGCTGATCGGACCGCTTCGCGCCTCGCTGGATCAGATCCGCGGCACGCTCCAGGGTCATGATAGCTTTTCCCCCGTAACAGCCGAGCTGACCATCTCGATCGCCTGCACCGACTACGTCGAGGCTGTGGTGGTTGCGCCTCTTATTGTATCGCTGCGCGAAAGGGCTGCTAATATCCGGCTTGCGGTGCATCGGCTTGCACCGGTGAGATTAGGGCAGCAACTCGCGAATGGTGATATCGATCTCGCCATCGCCACACCGGATGCCGGGCAGGCTCACCTGCGTACCCGGCACCTGTTTGAGGAAAGCTATATTCTGATCGGCCGTCCCGGGCACCCACGGATCGCGGAGGGGGCGACTGCAGCCGGGTTCGCCCGGCTTGAGCAGGTGATCGTCTCGCCGTCTGGCGGCGCATTTTCTTCGCCGGTGGACGTCACCCTGGAAGCCCTCGGTCACTCCCGCGCCGTTGTCGCGTCTGCCGCCTCATTCCTCGTTGTTCCGAGCATCGTAGCCAGCAGCGAGCTCGTCGCCCTGGTGCCGCGACGCCTGATGCGGAACCGGCTGGCTGAGGTCGCATGGATAGACGTTCCGTGGCTCTCGGAACGCTTCCAGGTAGAGCTCATATGGCATGAGCGGACGCACAGGCATCAGGGTCAGCAATGGATACGCGAGCAGATCCACGATCTCGTAAAGGCTGCGTAGGCGATTGCATGCCTTGAACGAGTCTTCTGATTAGGACAGCATCAAACGCAATACGACCTATTGGGAGCGAGCGGCGGGACCGCTGCGCCAATTGCGTTGGAACCAGCATCCCACAATCAGGTTATACGGCATGACCGAACCTGCTGAAGCACTTGCCAGGTCGATAGCCCATTACGCCACGGACGAGACTGCCTCGCGCCAGTTGCGCAGGTAGCCCATATTCGCTGTTCCACAGGAAGGGAATGGCGCTCTCGCCTCCTTGCTGGAAAAGCTCGATGTGCAAGCGTCTGCTGCGACACGTCCATCCCCCTGACGAAAGAAAGCGCTTGGAGCTTCATAACAAGAGCGCTTCAGTTCCCTCGAGCTCTACTAACCCGCAAGCCAATCACCGACTGCTCTGCCCCACACGTCCCCTCATGCGTAGCGGCAATCTAAGTGATGCGCCGAAGGCGCGGCGACGTACGTTTCACCACAGGCCCTGCCGAGCCTGCAAGGCTGCTCTAACGCCGCTCACACGGCAATCCTGTCCCTTTCCTCCTGAAACCGCCTCTCGCGCGTCTTCGGCCGCAGCAGGCGGATACGCGACTGCGGCTCGATCACAGACCAGTGCGGCTGGATCAGCTCACGCAGCATCTTGCGCAGTTCCGGCCAGGGGGTCTCTTCATTGCGAAGCTCCGGATCATACATCACCAGCATGCAGTGAAGCTTGGCGGCAATGTCGTGGATGTAATAGGGCTGCAGCGAAATCAGCACACGCCCGGCAATACCCTCGAACCGGGCAAGGTCCTGCGCCTTCGCAAGACTGGCGCTGTAACCGATGCGACGGTCAGCCGCATTCCATGCCCGTCTCAGTCTCAGCAACTCCAGACGTGCGCTCTCTGCCGCATCAGCGCCGATCCGCGGCGCCAGTTTCCTGATCTCCCCGAAAGAGGATACGGTCCCGACCGATGGACCACCATCGTCAACTGCAATCACGACAGCAGGACGACCGCCGGTCTCTTCCAGCAGTCGCGCCTCGAGTTCCCGGCATTCCCGCTCGGCGGCAAGCCGCTGCTGATACATGTCATACCAGTCCGGCCACAGTTCCTTGGCATGCACCGGTCCGGCAATGGTGCGCGAGGGAAGATCGTTGAGCAGCATCGGCAGGATCCGTGCGGCCAGCGGCAAAAGATTGCGCCGGTTGATCACGCTTGGCAGGTTGTCGACAAAAGTCTCGTTGGGGAATGCATTTGCGCACGAAATTTTAGGTAAAGTTCTGCTATTCTCAGAATCAGCCATGATCCAAGCTCCTGATAGCTAGATTGTGGTCAGGTCAAGGACGGTGTGCCTAGCACCTCCTTGGCCGTTGCAATTTACAATCGCGAGTCTGACTTCGCGCCAAGATTATGTCAAGGTGTTAATGTTAACAGCAGATCAAGTCCGGATGGCTAGGGCGGCACTAAAGTGGGGCGTACGGGATCTTGCGAACCGCGCCAACGTAACGCCCGCAACTGTGACGCGGATAGAGGCTGGAAAACCGAGCTACTCTTCGACTCTTCTCGCGATTCGAAATGCATTCGAAGAAGCCGGCCTCGTTTTCATTGACGAGAACGGCGGTGGTGTCGGCGTCCGTTTCGCAAAACCGGCGTCAAAGACAGGCGTTTAAATCGCTCCCTTTGATGATTCGATGATATGACCGCAGAGACCTCGCTCGCGCGACCACAAGCATCGCGATACACATCCAGGTCAGCCCGCCAAACAACAGATATCGACAGCAAGCGATCGACAATTGATCTGGCAGCATCCGAGACTGAAACATGACCATGACAGACCATCTCCGCGGCCACATTCTCCTTCTCTCCGGCCATCCCGGCTCCGGCAAGTCCACAATAGCCGAAACGCTTGCACGCCTGCCCGGTGTGCCAAAGGTGCATTTCCACAGCGATGATCTATGGGGTTACATCAAGCACGGCCGCATCGACCCCTGGCTTCCGGAGTCCGATCAACAGAACCGGATGATCATGCAGATCGCCGCCGACGTTGCCGGTCGCTACGCCGAGGCAGGTTATTTCGTCATCCTCGATGGCGTCGTGCGACCGGACTGG
>NZ_JBNWCP010000034.1:0-10866 GCF_053522345.1 Agrobacterium sp. 22-226-1 | reverse complement strand
CTGCGACGCCTGGCGGAAACTCGAAAGCCAGCCATGGCGCATCATGTCCATCGGTCACCGCAAATGGGCCAATGAGTTCTGATCATTGAGCGATGGTATAACACCGCCTGCGGTAATCAGCGCGCCATCACGGACAACGCGCTCGTCCACCGCGATCGCCCCGAACCGCTGCAGAAAATCCATCGCGTTCCAGTGCGTAGCTGCCCGTTTGCCGGCAAGGAGTCCGGCCTGACCAAGCACCAGTGAACCCGTGCAGACCGAGGTGACAAAGCGCGCCGTTTTCGCCTGGGACCGCACAAAGTCCAGTGTCTCCGTGTCGGTCAAGAGGGGATTTACGCCACCGCCGCCAGGCACACAGATCACATCATAGGCTGGCGCCTCCTCGAAGGTCCTGTCGGGTGTCAACCACAATCCGGTCGAAGCACGTACCGGCTCGGTGGTCTTCCAGACGAGTTCGACCTGCGTATCGCGCGCGGAAGCGAATACCTCATAAGGGCCTGTGAGATCGAGCTGCTGAACACCCGGGAAGCACAGAATACCGAAGCGAAGGGTCATTGGTTTCTCCTGTCTTGACGCAGCCACCATCGCGGTAAATGCTATGGCACGAATGCCAATATTCCCTCGTTTCAGGCCAATCGTGATGTTGCATCAGATCGAAATCCTCGTTTTCCCAGATGCCCAGGTTCTCGATGCAACCGGCCCGGCCCAGGTGTTCGCATCTGCCAACAGGTTGTCCCGGGCAATGGCCAGCGGGCCGCATTACGAAATCGCCCTGGTCGCGGAAGAGACGCAGGTGACTTGCAACTCCGGCATAACGTTGCTTTGCCAGACCTTGCCAACGGGCAAACCTGCACCCGATACGGCCATCGTCGCTGGCGGCAGCGGCGTCAATGCCGCCTGCAACCGGCCGGCACTGATCGAATGGGTTCACGATCGCGCACCCCGTGTCCGGCGCATGGCCTCTGTTTGCAGCGGCGCATTCCTGCTGGCGGAGGCAGGCCTGCTGAATGGTCGCCGTGCCGTTACCCATTGGCGCCGGTGCGATGAGTTCACAAACCGATTTCCAAAGGTACGTCTTGAACGCGACCCGATCTTTCTGCGCGACGGTTCAGTGTGGACCTCGGCGGGTGTGACAGCAGGGATCGACCTCGCTCTGGCGATGGTAGAAGAAGATCACGGCCGCGCACTTGCTCTCGCCGTCGCACGCGAGCTTGTCGTTTTTCTCAAGCGCCCGGGAGGCCAGTCCCAGTTCAGTGTGCCACTCGGTCTTCAGACGGTCGACGACAAGTTCACGGAACTGCACGCCTGGATCGCTGCAAATCTTGCGCACCACATCACGTTGGAAACCCTCGCCGACCAATCCGGTATGAGCCGCCGCTCTTTTGTTCGCCATTACCGGCAACGTACAGGTCGCACACCGGCTGAGGCGGTCGAGATGATCCGCCTCGAAAGAGCGCAGGGACTGCTGGAGACCGGCACCTCTGTCGCAACGACTGCCCGAAAGTGCGGTTTCGGATCACCGGAAACGATGCGGCGGCTGTTCCTGCGCAGATTGGGAGTCGGACCGAAAGAATGGCAGGAAAGGTTTCGTGGCTGATTGCAGATGATCTTTGGTGCCCTAAATCCGTACACGCCTGTTCCCTGCTTTTGACGGAGGCAGTCATTGCGGCCAAAGCGGTGGCTATCTGACAGCTCCCCTGAGGTACAGATCCTCACCGCGTTTTTCTTCCGAGAAAACGAAATCATCTTTCCGCAAGAACCTGTCAAACCATTGCAACAGTTCATCCGCGGTTGCCGAATTGCGATAGGCGTTCAGCTGAACGGCCAGTGGTGCGTCGAACGAAATGTCAAAACCCGTCCCAAACTGTGTTTCGCCCGAAACATCCGCTTTGAATTTCCCGCCTCCGGCATGATGCATGGTTATGTCAGCGCGTTTGAAGAACTCGTCGCTGTATGTCGTGACAAGTCCAGGAGCTTCCCACCAGTCCTCATTGGTCAGGGCATTGCGAGTTCCCTCACCCCTGAATTCGACGTGGAACCCATCGAGAGAACGGTAGTCGCGGTTCTGGAAGCGTTTCAGCGGGATAGCTAGCCACTGTGTGTCGAGGAAGGGGTTCAGCCACTGGGCGAAATCATCCTCCGGGTCATTATGCGGATCGAAGAAAAACTTCGGGGAAGTCAGATTCAGATTCAGACCAATGGAATCGCCTGGCGTCTGGCCGGGGAAGGAACCGGATACCGCCCTGAGCACGATGCCTTCTTCCGCTATTGGTAGATCAAGCGAAAAACCCTGATAAACAATTCTAAAATGTCCCATATTTTCTCCGGTCTATCGAGCGTGCATACATACCGATGATGAAAGGCTGGAGGATGTCAGTCGTCTTTGCAAGGACCTCCTCCGAAAATGCGGAAAGCCCGAGACATACGGCCTGGTTGCAAATACTGGCCACAATGCAGCTCGCCACCCATTTCGGCGCGAGCATGCGCGCATTGCTCTCTGGTCCAGGACGCAATTATCGAAGCAAGAGCCAAGGCTCTTGCAGCGGGAGCCACTTCCCGATCAAATATCAGGCCATATGATCTTTACTTTACGATCAAATATCAGGCCATATGATCTTTACTTTACGATCATATGGCCTACATTGCGACTATCAGGAGGCCACTATGCAAATCGCCGTCAAGCCCCACAAACCCTCGGAACTCAATGCCGTCGCACTCAAGGCCTATGCCAAGGTCGCCGATGCATGGTCGCTGAGCCTCAGGGAAGCAGCCAGCCTCGCCGACATGTCGGAGAGCACATGGAAGCGCGCGCGCAAACCGGGGTTTACCGGCGAATTAACGAAGGACCAGTTGCTGCGCCTCAGTGCCGTGATCGGGATCTACAAGTCGCTCGAACTCTACTTCTCTGAGCAACTCTCCAGAAGCTGGTTCACACGCCCGAACACGGGCCCTCTCTTCAGCGGCGCGCGGCCGGTCGATACCGCCATCGACGGCGGCCTCCCGCAAATTCTGGCGATCCGAACCTATCTCGACGCGCTGCGGGGCGGCGCATGAGGAAAACCGAACTGTCGGTTCGAGGACTGGTCCGCCTGCTGCCCGCAACCTACCACAAGCCGCCGGCGCTTCGCGGTCTGGTCGACAGCGATGAGGAACTGGAGGTTCTGGCCGAGATCGAGGGGTTGACCAGCGCCCGGTTGCTCGCCGAGCGCGGCCGCAATCCGCATCTCGATCCGCGAGAGCTCGCCTGGCGGCGGCGCAACCGTGATCTCAGGATCTACGGCGACACGCACGTCAATGCGGCCTTCACCTATACGCGGACAGGCGGCAACCGCTTCAACTCCGAAGATCGCGGCGCCTGGTATTGCGCCTGGGACGTGATGGTATCGGTCGCGGAGGTCGCATGGCACAGAACCCGCGAACTCCGTTTCACCGGCTTGTTCCATGACAGCGCCCGTTATGTCGAACTGATCTCCGACTTCATCGGAGAATTCGACGACCTGACCGATGAGCCCGAACACGCCGCGCTCAACCCGGACCCGGAGGTTGGCTATCTCGAGGGACAGGAACTGGCCGCCCGGTTGCGAAGAGATGGAAGCCGCGGCCTCATCTATCCCTCCGTCCGTGCGCCCGTCGGAAACTGCCTGGTTTGTTTCGATCCGGGGGCTGTCCAGAACGTCCGGCCCGGCGCGTCCTGGGATCTGAGCTGGCAAGGCACGCCGGACTATTCGATCGTCGCCATCTCGTAGCAGCGACGAAGCACAGGTTTCCGCGAGATGGTCGACTGCCTGTTATAACGTCACCTACTCATCCTCAGGAATGAAGCCGCCAATCTGGCGTTTCCAGAGCCGTGCAAACAGCCCGTCCCGCTCGACCAGTTCGTCCGGTCGCCCCTCTTCGACAATCCGGCCGTGATCCAGCACAATGATCCGGTCCATTCGTGCAATGGTCGACAGACGATGCGCGATGGCGATCACCGTCTTGCCCTCCATCACCAGATTGAGCTTTTCCTGAATGGCGGCCTCGGACTCGCTATCAAGGGCTGAGGTGGCTTCATCGAGGATCAGGATCGGTGCGTCTTTCAACAACACGCGCGCAATGGCGACCCGCTGGCGCTGCCCGCCGGAAAGCTTGATGCCGCGGTCTCCAACGAAGGCCTGATACCCTTTTCGCCCCTCACTATCGGCGAGATCCGCGATGAAGCCATCCGCTTTCGCCACTTTCGCCACCCGCTCCACCTCCTCCTGCGTCGCCTCTGCCCGCCCGTAGCGGATATTGTCGCCTACCGACCGGTGCAGCAGGGCCACGTCCTGGGCAATCACCCCGATATTGCGGCGCAGGCTCATCTGCGAGACCTCGCGAATATCCTGACTGTCGACGCGAATGGCGCCCTCCTGAATGTCGTAGAAACGCAGGAGCAGATTGACCAGAGTCGTTTTTCCCGCACCTGACAACCCCACAAGTCCGACTTTCTCCCCGGCGCGCACGGTCAGCGACAGATCATCAATCACCGGCCTGCCAGACTTGTAGGCAAAGCGGATATGGTCGAAATCGATATCCCCACGCGCGACATTCAGCTCCGCCGCACCGGCCCTGTCGGTGATGGTCGGCGGCGTCGTCATGACAGGCATCGCATCCTTGATCGTACCGATCGCCTGGAATATCTGCTGGCCCATCTGCAGGAAGGTGAATGTGTGCCCGGACAACCGCTGCAGGATATAGACGGCGCCGACGAATTCTCCGACCGTGATAAAGCCGTTCACCAGACCGGAAAACCCCACCGACAGAATTGCCAGCCACAACGCCATGTTGAGCGCAACCACGGCCAGCTCGGACGCACGGTAGACACGCTGCTCCTTGTGTTGTGTCTGCACCGCCTTCATCAGGATGCGACGGATTGTACCAGCCTCGTTGTCCTCGGCGGCAAATTGCTTGATCATCTGCATGTTGCTGTAGAGATCGGTGATCGCGCCCGAAACAAGGCTCTTTTGTTTCGCCGAGCGCCGCGACCGCTCCGTGAAAACGGGGGCAAGCTTGACGGCGAGAACCACATTCAGCACGATCCAGATGAACACCGGCAGCGCCAGCTGCCAGGACAAGGCGGCAAGAAGCGCAAGAGAACCTATCATTTGCAACAGGAAACGCGGTCCGGTCTGAAACGCGTTGATGATCTGCTGCTGAACGGCCGACGAGACCTGCGAAAGACGCGAAGCGACCTGCCCCGCATAAAGCTCATGAAAAAATGCCAGATCCTGCTGCTCCACGGCCTTGTGGCCCTGCCACTGGATGGCCGCCGGCATCGCGATGCCAAGCGTGTGCGAGGTGAGTGTGTTGAGAAGAAACGACGCTATCGGCATCGCCGGGAAAATCAACAGCCCAAGCACGGTCAGCAGTGGCCACTCATTTCGCAGAAAAGCCTCTGCCCCCTGCGCCGTCACGCCATCGACGATCACGGACAATCCCCAGATGATCGACAGGTTAATGGCCTCCACCGCCATGGACGACAGGGCAAGCGCGATGAGGACGCCGCGAAACATCGCAATGAAATGCAGCAGCACCGCGACGGGGCCTTTCGACGGCAGCGGCCGGAAGGGAATGTCGAGCGGCCGTATCAGCGTCTCGAAAGGACGGAAAATCGTATCTGAAATCGACATGGGCCTCTCGGATCGCAGTTTGGCATCGACGGGGAGGAATCAGCTACGCGTCCGGCATGGAACCATGCATGGCGTTCAATCTCAATTAGCGGCTGTGTTTTTTGGGATAGGAGCTCGTGGTTTGAGCTCGGTGGAATAGCTGTCGGCCCAGTGAAAAAACTTGGTACAGCCGCGTTTCGTGACAACGCGCGGACCGATGTCACGCTGGCAAATGCATCCGATGCCCGACAGTCCGTTGGACCATGAGACACACCTCCGCCGATCCCTGCTCTTGAAGGGATCTGAACCAGCGACCGGATACTTGAAAATCCAACAGATTGAATTTGATATCAGACTGCCGCCATAAGCCGTCCAAAGGCTTTGATCACAGCCGCCGCGACGTTTAATGCATCGATTTTGGATTTTGCCGAATTGTATGCTGCTTTGAGATCTTTCTTTGAGCCTTTGAACGCTGCGGTCAGGGGTTGGTAGGCCGCCGCTGACTGGTCGAGATCATCTTGCACAATTCGTGCTAGCTCCAGCATTACGACATCCATCAACCTCGAATATCGCGACTCATTCGTGCGTCGATATTGTGCCGCTGTCGTCTCGGCTGCCGCCCCCAGCCCGTTCACCGCGCGTGAATAGCTGTAGTTTGCTTTCACTTGGGAATTCGATGTGATGCTGGTATCGGCACTTGGTGCGATTTTGTCTGCCCCGAGGACGTCGTCAAGCGATGGCACATCAAGATTGGCAATGCCACCGGGCAACAGGAGGGCCAGAACCCTAGCCTGCCGGTCGGCGAACACGATATCGCCATTCGTGTAGGCGTTCGCATCCAGCCTGCTTTCGATTTCGGCAATCAGGTCTTTCAACTCCACGGTTAGCCCCCCCTCGCCGTTTTGACGGCCTTCAGAACATCGGTAATGTCATTTGCCAGAGCCACAAATTTAGCAAGGACGTTCGCGGAATCGGCCTGCCCTGTCGCCAGCGCATGGTGGGCTTCGGCAAGCCCTTCTAGAATGTCTTTGTAGTTTGCAATGACCGCTTGTTCGGCCTTGATCGTGTCGAGATCGGAGCGTGCCGTCATATACTCCTTGTAGAGTTCCAGCCGCGTCACGCGCTTGTCGCCACGGACTGCTTTTAGGGCTTCCTGACGTTTGATCTCGTAGTTCAAGACCTGCACTGATACGAGGACCCGAACGCCCTCCATCTGTTGAATAACGCGCGAGGTCAAAGCTTGTACATCCGGATCGCGCGCTACAATGACCGCCTGTATCTCTGCAGCATATTGGTTACCGAGCGCAAAGCCGAAAAGTCGGGCAGGAACCTTGAGTACCGGTCCAACGACAGGAGCCGCAACAGAAGATGCGGCCACAACCGAAGAGGCTGCGGCCTCGCCCAGATTGACCGACGCCTGCTCCAGCTGATCAATCACCCCCTGATCGGCGGCCAGCGACAGTGCACGAGAGTATTCCTCCAACGCGTCTAGGGCAGCGATCTGTTCGGGGGCCTGGACGATTGCCCCGGCATCGATATCGTTCGTTTCAAGCTGGAATCGACGGCCTCTGATAAACGCTTCGGCGTCCCTTTCCTGACTGGTCCGCACCGCAATCATCCTGTTTGCCTTCAAGGCGTTTTTCATGACGGAGGAGGAAGCAGTTGCGGCATCTCCGAAGGCCTTCACCTTCTCTGCTTTTGGCAACGTCGAGCAGCCCGCCACTGACGCAGCAATTGCGATCACAAATATCATTGATCTCATCGTAATCGTTCCCCATCCCCACTGGAAAACTATTTCAAGACGTTCAGATAAGTCAATCATAAGTCGCAATACATTCACAATTCTACCGCTCGCTGGAAGGGAATTTTCGATAGCCGGTCGCGCAGTTTAATTGATGCCAATCACCACCAGCTCACTTTTGCATCTTAATGCCGGCTGCTTGGCTTGACAGGAAAGGCAGCCAAGCACTCTCAATCTGAACGTGATGAATCGCGACATCAAATACGTGTTATGACACATCGGCAAAAACGTTTATTGAATCATCACCATGAACGTGTATTTGCTCACATTAAACACGCGTATACAAACAACATCAAAAACGTGCAATTATACAGAAATTGCCTTATGAGGACGGCATTGTGAGTTCGCGCAAGAACAACGAGGTCGTGAGAACCAAAATGGCTACACCAAATGAAAAATTGGCTGACGCCCTGCAAGCCCTCAAAACATTGCAGGATGGCGGGCGTCGAATCTTCAAGTCCGACGAGTTCAGCCGACTACACCGAGAGCGCCTTACACGGAGCGGATTTCTCCAAGAAGTCATCCGCGGCTGGCAAATGTCAACGGGACCCCAGTCCCAAGACGGCGACACAACCCTTTGGTACGCTTCATTCTGGGAGTTCTGCTCCCTCTACTGCAACGACCGCTTTGGACGGGAATGGCATCTGTCACCGGAACAATCGATGCTACTCCACGCAGAAGCAACTGCGATTCCGGCCCAGGTGATTGTCAACAGTCCAAAGGCAACGGGCAACAATTTATCACTGCTTTTTGGCACATCCATTTACGATCTCAAGACCAGGCAAATGCCACCACGCGACGATCTCGTCGAGAAAAACGGATTAAGGTTCTATACTGCGGACGCCGCTCTGGTGAAAGTTGCTGAAGCGTTTTTCCAAAGATCACCTATCGAAGCCCAGATCGTGCTGAAATCCATGCGCGATGTGTCGGGTGTCCTCGGTCGATTACTCGACGGAGGGCATTCGGCCGTGGCAGGCCGTCTGGCCGGGGCATTTCGGCGCATAGGAAAAGGCGAGTTCGCCGACGATATCTTGAAAACGATGAAAGGCGCGATGTACGACGTTAGAGAGACAGACCCGTTCGATCAAAACCACCAAGTCTCCACCTTAGCTGTCGGTGGATCTCCCATTGTGGCGCGTCTTAATGCTATATGGGAAAGCCAGCGTCAGGCGGTCCTCGATGTTTTTCCTGCTGCCCCCGGGCTTCCCTCGGACACCACCGAATTTATGAAATCGGTCGAGGACATATACAAAAACGACGCATACCACTCGCTTTCGATCGAAGGGTACAGCGTTACTCCGGAACTCATTGATCGCGTGCGCGCTGGTACGTGGGATCCGGACGTAGATCAGCAGGATAGAAAAAACCGCGACGCCTTGGCAGCACGCGGTTACTGGCAGGCGTTTCAAAGCGTGAAGGAATCTGTTGCGGAGATTCTTCGCGGTGCACCGGCGGGAGTCGTTGTCCGAAAGCAACATAGGGATTGGTACCGCGAGCTGTTCGGCCCCTCGGTCGCAGCAGGTATTCTGAAACCCAGCGCCCTCGCGGGCTATCGAAACCACCCCGTATATCTCCGCGGATCATGGCATGTACCACCGCGGTCCGAAGCAGTTCCGGATGGGATGGAGACCCTGTTCGATCTACTGGAGAAGGAAAGCGAGGCAGCGGTTAGGGCAGTCCTTGGCCACTGGTTGATAGGCTATGTTCATCCCTATCCCGACGGCAATGGACGGATGGCGCGCTTCCTGATGAACGCCATGTTCGCCTCGGGCGGGTTTCCATGGGCAGTGGTTAGGGTTGAGGATCGGTCAACTTATTTGGCCGGCCTTGAACAGGCGAGCGTCCACATGAACGTCAAACCGTTCGCGGAATTCATCGCGGAGCGCGCCTCTTGGTCGATGAGCAAGGCACTCTAAAGTCATCGATACTCTTGAAAGGATGTGAACCTTGGGCCTACGCTTCAATTCTCCTAACTCAATGAATACACTGAATAAAGAGGCACAGGTTCTTTCCCGCAGGTCTAGCGAAAGAAGCTTCGAAAGCGGTCACCATCGGAGATGATTGTCTTTGCGGGAAAAGGTGCCTCGTTGGAGCCGAACGGCATCTGCGCGCGTAACCTCCATGTCTCCGGTATGTCCCAATGCCTTTTGATCTTTGCGTCAACCAGCGGGTTATAATGCTGGAGACTGGCTCCAATACCCGCGCCAGCAAGCGCGATCCAGACCGAAAGTTGCGCCATCCCGGAGGCTTGCTCGGACCAATCTGGAAAGTGATCAGCGTACAAAGGCCACTGATCTTGTAATATCCTGACCACATTTCGGTCCTCGAAGAAAAGAACTGCGCCTGCTCCAGCAGCGAAGCTATCGATTTTTCTGAAGAAGTGCATCTTCGCGTCTCCTTCAACGATATGACTCAACTCCGATTTTACGATGTTCCAGAGTTTCTGATTTTCATCGCGGTGCAGGATCACAACGCGCGAACTTTGCGAATTAAAGGCTGAAGGTGACAGGCGAACCGCCTCGCGAATAAGTGCATCAATCTCTTCGTCAGAGAACGCGATGTTTTTGCCCAGAAAATACTGCGTCCGACGTTTTGCAAGAAGTTGCACCGTCATACTGCAGCTATCGGGATTTTGCGTTGGGAGGTCCAATTTTCTCTCCTGGCTTTTCTATCAATTCAATCATGCGATCTCAATCGTTGGAGAAATAGGCTGCCAAAGCGAAACCCATTGTTGCGGAAAAAAGAACGATGCCAGCACCCTATGCAGCGTTATGCGATCCGGCGGGGTGAGGTCGATGCGGCAACGCTCCACTGAGCCGCTGCACCCATACTGCTCGGTTTCCAGGGCGACGGCGGACAGCGATTTCTACCGACCACGGAACTTGCTCGGTTCGTTTGTTCAGCTCGACCTGTAGGGCGCGCTGTAGGACGTCAGTGTGAGCGCCGGACGAATTGGAAGACTTGACAATATCGCGCACCCAGTGTTGCAGTAGCCGCGTTTACTGGAGCTCGGAGTTGCTAATGGCGGAACCTGAGTCTGTCGAGATCCTGGACTTGATCTCCTTCATTCGGGTGGTCGAGACTGGTAGTATCGCTGGTGCGGCTAGTCGTTTGGGGATCGCTAAATCGATCGTCAGTCGCCGCGTCAGTCGTTTGGAGAATTTTCTAGGCGCAACGCTCCTCACACGTTCCCAAAAGGGAACAACCCTCACAGACGTCGGCCGCGAGTATCACGTACGAGCAGCATCTGGGTTGGCCGAACTGGAATCAGCGCAGGAGATGGTTGTAAGGTCGACGACCGAAGCATCTGGTCAGGTTAGAGTTTCGGTTCCCGTCGTGTTGATTTCCACTGAGAACTGACCCGGTATTTCCACCGAGATTTGACCCGCCTTTTAGATATGTTTCGGGTCTGGTGTAGAGGTCAAGTTCCTGTTT
>NZ_JBNWCP010000033.1:0-13709 GCF_053522345.1 Agrobacterium sp. 22-226-1 | reverse complement strand
TATTGCCTCCGACCAAATCACCAGTCGGGGCGATAGAATCAGAATTCCGCAGCCAGGGGAATCCTCAATGCGATTCCGCGTTCAATGGACGTGCTCTAGCATACCGGCATCATAGTCGCGATTATAAGCATCCATGGAAAGTATTGCGAGCATAATCTCTTGAGAAATGCTCATTTATATAGCTCCGTCGAAAATGAACTGACTGTCAAATACTGCATGTCGGGATCGGTCGCGTCTTTTCTTAGATACGGAGGATTTGGAAGTAGGGTTGGATTCTTTTCACCCTCTTCTTTTAACCATCCGAGCACATCTTCGATTTTCCCTTCCGTCACCTGCTCCCTGGTTATCGACAAGGTGATCGAGGCAAGCGAAGTGCCTGAACCGAAGAATTCTGCAAGATTGTCGGGGTGTACTCTCTTCACTGTCTTTGGATCGTTGAAATCGGTGAAGGTTACCAGCAGAGGATAGTCGGCTTTGGAGAGCGCGGCAGTTGCCGGCTTTGACATACGTTCAAATTTTGGAGCAATGTCGACGGGTGCTTCTCCTGGAAAAAAAAGCGCATACGGTCTCGGCATATTCTTCAACAGCGCGAAAAGGTACTTGCCTGGAAGAACTTCGAGGACAACCGCCTCCCCTCGCAACTCAAAAAAAGCGCCTCTTGCTTCAGGTAGTGCGAAGAGGCCGTCTCGATCATCCAAACTGGCCTTCATCACGCTGGACGCGGATTTTGGACCCGACGGGGTCTCAACCGTAACCGTCAGCTTTTGATGCCACGACCAACTGTCGCCGCAACTGCTGAGCAGCGACAGCGCCAACAACACGGGAATTTTCCTGAGAAGCCGAGAGATATTCATCAGACACCAGCGAGGCGAAATAATTGCTATGCAAACGAACGTTGGCCTTGTCGCCAAATTTCACATCAAAATACACAAAATCTTCCAGCAAACTACCAAGTCACTGGAGAGCAAGCAGAGGCATTCAGGATGTGAGTTGATCGATTGCTTGGTTTGGGACGGAGTTCGTCACCCGGTTTTGCAATAAGACTTTGTAGAACGTCACTATCCACCAGACGTCCTAGGACGCGGACTCGTTAATTGAAGCGATCCAGATTCTCGTCGCGGCCAGTTTGAGCCCGGCAAGGTAGTTGTCAGCACGTCTGTCGTATCGTGTTGCCAGACCACGCATCTGTTTGATGCGGTTGAAGAAACGCTCGATCAGATTGCGCTGGCGATAGACCCAACGGCTGAAACTGAAGGTCTGTTTTCGGTTGGCCTTGGCGGGGATGTTTGCCCAGCATTTGCGTTGCTTGGCGAAGTTACGGATCGCGTCGGTGTCATAGGCCTTGTCGGCAAGCAGTGTCGTTCCGGGCCGAATGTCACTCAGCAGCCTTTCGGCCATAGGAGCATCGGCGGCCTGACCAGCGGTCAATGCCAGTCGAACCGGCAAACCATCAGCATCGACGAGCGCGTGGATCTTTGTCGTCAGGCCGCCACGCGAACGTCCCATGCAAGGATCGGCAGATCCCCCTTTTTTGCGTTTGCACCATGCTGGTGAACGCGGACGCAGGAAGAATCGATCATGACGATCTCTCCGGCATAATGCCTTGAAACAGCGCCGGGAAGGCGATCCCGGACGCCTGCCTTGCGCCAGCGAGAGAAGCGATTGTAGAGCGTCGTGCGCGGACCATAGCGCTCCGGTACATCACGCCAGGATGAACCTGTCCGGAAACGCCATAGGATACCATTGATCACCCGGCGGTCATCCACGCGCTCAACTCCACGGCTGTTGGTCGGCAGCAAAGGCGCGATAACCGCCCATTCCTCGTCGGTCAGTTCGTGACGGCGCATAACAATCTCCTTTCCAGGAAATTGAATCACACAACGTCATCAACATGAACCCCGTTATGGGGACACAGCCTAAAACAGGATGAACCTTTATCTGGCTCTGCTTGGCGACTGTGTGGAAATTTGAAAGCACGGAGGTAGCGAGCTCCCGCGTCGGTGCGATAACATCCAGCAACCAGATGATTTGACCACTGTTCCAGTCAGTGGGCTTCAACCGCACTGGAAAAACACCAGCCTTGACCTGCTCAACAATCTTTGCATCGACGTCCGCACTCACGCTTGCCCAGATTGCGATAGCGTTTGGTGCCAAAGTGGTCTGTTCGGCTCCATCGTCCTCTTTTTTCGATGCGATTACGATACGATCGTGGCTAAGCGGATCGATGACCAAATGACTGAGATCGGACAGGTTCTGGCTGCGATAGCGAGGAACGGAACTGAGCGCGAATACGACCTGTCCAAAAATCGAAAAAATCTGCCCCTTGACCTGTAAGAGCTTTCGGATCACGTCATCGTTTACAGTATCGGACGCCGCTTTCCGGCGCGACTCGTCATCTAAAAAATTGTCATATTGCCCCCCGCAATACCGCCACTTAAAGCGTTGATGTTCTTCACCTCTCCGGAAGCTAGCAGATCAAACTTCGATTGCAAGTTGTATATTTACGACTAAATTAGGATTATAATTAACAGCCGTAGACACGCTCAAATCAACGCTTGCCAAGCATGTGAACGTCTGGACCATTGAACCGCACCGGGGTTGAACCGCACCGGGGTTGGCGTTGACGACGAGGCTGAGACCGGACGCCCAAGGGGCCATGCCTTCCGCAACGCGGTTGCGCAGCTCACCAAGCTGGTGGAAAAAGACTGCACGGGCAAGACTGCAACCTTGATGCACGCTCTGGCCTTATCTTTGCAGCGCATGGCCGAGACTATTTTGAAATCAGCGCCAGCACCTTTGTAACAACGCCAAGTATCTGGCTAGCGCTCACCAAGCCCGTCGCGAGTCGATCACGCTCGGCTGCTATCACATTCAGCCGACCTGTTGCCTTCGTAATTCCTCCGGTGATCTCGGAGTACCTGGTCGCTGCGTTACGCATCCTAAGCGCGTCCCACTCCTCCTTTAGTCGATTTGCCGCAAATCGAATGCGCGTCCTATTGACTGACGATGCGCCATCGTACGTCAGAAGAATCTTCGTCATTGCGTCATTGATCGTCGCCGCGGCTACCTCGTTCGTCGTCATTGACTTTTCCCTCCTTTGGCAATTGCTGCTTTCAAACCCGCGACGTCATCTAGGAACATGTTTATGTCTTCAGTGGCGGAACGCAGATTCCTGCCTCCTTCAGCAAGGATTTTATGTGCTGCCTGCACCTTCGTAATGGCACTGACACGACGGTTGGCTGTCGCTTCTCTCGCGTGAAACTCGCGTTTTGCTCTGTCGATCGCCATGAATTGCTCATATGCCGCACCGCTATCTGTTCGAATATGTGCCAGACTGCAGCGCGCTGCCTTGTCCCACGTTGCGAGCTTGGCGGTCAAAAGTCGCCGATCTTCCTCATCCTCACTCAAGATGATGAACGTTACGTCGACCAGAAGAGGGTGAACCGCAAAAGCGATTTCGCGGACTTCGCGCATCCTTCTGGCCTCTCCAATGTAAATCGTACTATCGACGCCAGCCTTGAAAACCGGTGCGACTACGGCGGCACCGGGGGCAGCAGCCGATGCGGCCGTTAATAGTTGCGTTGCGCTTGTCGTCAATTGCGTTGCGGCAGCCCTGAGTTTGGCGATCGCGTCGGGAGAGCTTACTTTCGCGAGTGCTTCGGCATAGTCCGACAGCGCCGCCAGGAATTTTGCCTGCTCAACCAGATGAGTAGCTGGCGAGTCGGCCCGCTCCGAAGCGACATTATAGGTGCGGGACTGGAGATACCGGCAAGCATTGCGTTGGGTCACGGACGCTATTGCCAGTTCATTTTCGAGATTACCCGTTTCTCCGATGACCGAAACGGCGTTTGTCGTTGCGGTTCCGAATGAGGCAACATCATTCGTATCGGGTGCAGTTCCGCACCCGGCGATAAGCGCAAATATTGAAAAAGCTGTTGCCTTCGACCGCATCGTAGCCCCCTTTTCTCGTAAGGACGTGTGCTGCCTCCATTGCGTTAAGCAATAGAGCCACGAAGTCGTGTCGAATATCCCTACAATACTGAGCCCCCTCAGCGGTGTAGATGAAACCATAGAATTCTATCGACTACAATGGGGTTGAGTATGTCTGGTGATAATATTTTAAATTGAATCTTTAGACCTGCTGACACGGAGTCAAAGGGCAACATTGGCAGTTCCTTTTCTGCGCCTTCAACGATCAAGATTGGTGTTGCTCTGCATCGGCCGTATGGAGTTAGGACGATTGCCTGTCCCATCATCGGGCTCGTCAAGCAGAACGTTTCCGACCTTATCAAGCACCCTCGACGCTTCGCCGCCAACATGATGCTGCGAAATTCATCGAACAGGCCTGCGGCCTTGAGCGCGCGCTGGCCGTTATAGTCGTTAATGTCAAGCTGGCCGCCTTGCGGCCGCGATTGGGCTGACGGCTCGGCTTCATAGATCGTCGCTGCAATCCCGTGGACATGTAGCACACGCGCGAGGGTGAGCCCGCCTAAGCCCGCACCGATGATCGCGATCTCTCGCTGGTGTACGCGGTCAGTCACTTAACTCTCCTGTCTGGTCCAGTCGAGCATCGAGCCGACTTTAGGTTGCCACTGCAGCTCCCAGCGGGCGCGCGTCGCCCGCACGCGACAGTTCGAGCCGAAGTCGAAGGCGAACACGTCGTTGAGTTTGCGATCACCCCTTCGACCGAGCATGACAGCGCCTACCGAGATCGAGGCGGTTGGCAATCGCCTGCGACATATCAAACCCGGTTGCTCCCGTTACGAAAATCGCCATTCGCCTTCTCCTTGATCACACATTCCGCTCCTGGCCGCGTTGGAATGGCATTCCAACGCTTACTGGCGGGTGCTCCCGCTGTCAAGTTGGAATGTCGTTCCAACTGTGCTAACGAGGGCGTCATGGTTCAATCGAAGCGAAAGGTCCGAAGCCGGGACGCGGCCTTGTCACGCGCGCAGGTCGTGAGCGCTGCGATCGTCATCCTCGATCGCGATGGCGAAACAGGTCTGACGTTCAAAGCGCTGGCGTCCCACCTCACGACCGGACCCGGAGCAATCTATGGTCACATCGCAAGCAAGAGCGATTTGGTAGCAGCCGCAGCAGACGCCATTGTTGCAGAGGTCATTGGCGCTCGTACCGGCAATGCCCGTCCGCAAGACTCCATGAAAGAATTCGCTCTCGAAATGTTCGATGCGATCGACACCCACCCGTGGGTCGGCGCTGCGCTAACCCGAATGTCCGGACAAGCGCCGCTCGTCCGGATCCTCGATACGATTGGCCAAGACATTCGCGACCTTGGCGTGCCCTCGAACAAAGAATGGGCCGCGACAATGGCGATCTTCAATTACATCGTCGGGGTCGGAGGACAAAATGCCGCCAACGCACAGTTCGCCCGGGCGCACGCTCTGGAGAGGACCAAAACCCTCGCCTCGCTCGCTCGCGCATGGTCGGACCTCGACCCGGCCAAATATCCCTTTGCCAGCACTGTCGGGTCGCAACTCGCCATCCACGATGATCGCACAGACTTCCTCGCCGGTATCGAGTTCATCATCGGGGGAATCGTCGCGTTGACTGCGGGCACTGGCGAAGCCTCGCGTTGAGGTGGTCGCCGACGGTAAACGAGCCATCTCGCCGACGCTATTGCGTCGCAGCTGTCGACGCTCAGGACGTTTTCCCGCTGAGGACAATTCCAAACCGCCAGGCCCAGTTCGAGACCTTGAACTTCGTTTTGCCGGTGTCCTGACGGCGGGAGGCATTGAGTCTGCAGGCCATTCTGTGGACGGGCCGAATATTGCGGTAGCCAATTAGCCAAAATATTGCCCTTCACATGAGCGCACCCACGCACCTCTCGCGCCACTCGCCAGAGGCGCAGACCGTTCTCTGGATTTTCCTGCCGAACGGCCTTGAACTACCCCCTACAAAATGACCCCTATTGGCGCTTTTGTGCCGTCAAAGCTTAACGTGATCGACGTCTGCTCCTCGAGAAGAGGTGACCGCCGACGCTACGGCTGGAAGTGGACAGGGACTAAAGCCCAGGCCAAAGTCCGCCATCCAGCCGCAGGTTGGCACCAGTGATGTAGCCGGCCCGCGGACTGACGAGGAAGGCGACGGCGTCGGCTATTTCCTCAAGCGTGCCGACCCGTCCCATCGGGACTGCGGCAAAGATGGGCAGTACCTTCTGCTCGATCTCCGACCATGACGCATCGGCCGCAAGTCCCCGGCCGACGGCGGCCCTCCGAAAGGCCTCGTCGAGGCTGACGCTATGAATCGTTCCGGGCGACACGGTGTTTGCCGTGACGCCGTCTTTTGCAACGGCCTTGGCGAGTGAAGCGGTCATGGCAATCATCGCCGCCTTAGCCGCAGCGTAATCAGGCCGGCCTGCCGGCGGCATCATTCCTGCCAAGCTAGAGATATTGACGATACGTCCCCATCCGGCCTCCCGCATGGCAGGTAGCAGCCGGGAGATAATCCTGACGGCGGCAAGGACGTTTCGGTCATAGCCGCCCGCCCAAGTCTCTGATTGCGTGGTCGCCCAGTCCTCCGTCCCACTCGAGCCACCCGCATTGTTGATGACAATCTCGACTGGAGGCAAGAGGGCTTGGGCGTCGGCGACCATGCGCTGCACCTCGTCCTCGTTCGTTAGATCGCCAAGCACCACATGCGCACGTCCACCTTTGGCAATGATGTCATGCGCGACTTGTTCGGTTTTCGCCCTGTCACGACCATGGACGATGACGACCACTCCCTCGCGCGCCAACCCGTGCGCGATCCCTTCGCCGATACCCTTGCTGCTGCCCGTCACCAGCGCAATCTTTCCTTCCAGTTTCAAATCCATCGTGGCATTCCCATGTTAAGACCGAGGCGGGATATGAGGACACTGCGATGAATGAGGCAATTACGCACTTAAAGGTACCTATCGAGTACGAGGAGCGGACTACCTGCTTGGGGCCGGACGGTTCTGTCGCACATGTTGGCCGAGTCTTGCAGGCGCTGAAGGGGCGATGGAAGCTGCAGATTCTATTTCGCCTCTTCGCGGAGCCATCGATGCGCAACTCGCAATTTCTGCGTGACATGCCCGGCATCACTCAGAAGGTGCTGACGCAGCAGCTTCGTGACCTCGAAGGTGATGGTCTTGTTGAAAGACAGGACTTTGGTGAGCAGCCTCCCCATGTTGAGTATCGGCTGACAAGGGCCGGCCATGGACTCATGCCAGTGCTACTGGCAATCAGAGAATTTTCGCGCGAACATCTCAATCCGTAACGACCGCTTGTGGCGCTCTGCGCCATGACGGCAGTCGGCCCGAAGCGGACAAAAGTAATGAGAAATCGCTTGACCGATGCTCCTCAGCGCGGATGTTTGTTTGATCATCGTGTGAACACATATGGAATTCGAAGTCGTGCTGGAAACTGAACGTTTGATCCTACGTCCACCTCGCCATGCGGACATTCCGGAGCTATTCGAGTTTCTCGGAGACACGGTGGCAATGCAGCATACCCATTGCGATAAAACGCTGAGAGAATGTCAGAGAAGGGTAATGGTCCATGAATGGCGAAGACGCCATGACGGCTGTGCACCATGGGTGGTTTTACGTCGTGACAATGGCAGGATTGTTGGCTGGGGCGGTTTGTACGAAGACCCATTTGATCCTGGTTGGGATTTCGAGGTTGGATATTATTTCCGCCCTGAATCTTGGGGAATGGGGTATGCCTCCGAGCTCGTCAGCGCAGCATTGAGTTTCGCGGATAACCAGCTCAAGCTTCCAGCAGTTTGGGCAATGGCCCATCCGGATAATGTGGGGTCGCAGAGGGTCTTAGAGAAAGCTGGTTTCGCGTTTGCTCGTCACCTCCCTGAGAGAAACCGCCTCTTATTTCAAAGGCGGCTCCCAGTTACGTGACAATGACAATTAGTGCGCAAAGCTATCCTGACAGCTGATGAAGCTAAAGCCAAAGCGGTGCTATATCACCCGCCCCCTCCCTACCCTTGCAACCCCGGCCAGCCGGTCCGGTCGGGGGCTGATTGTCGGAGCCAGTGTCGCATTTCTAACGGGCCAGCTGCGTCGCATCTCTAATCGGCTTTGACAGTTATAACGTTACTGATCATTAAATCTTCTCCTGTTGCTACGGCTGGTTTTGGCCCGAAGCGGTCATTCGCACGGTTGCTGTAAAGAATGTTCTTCGGGTAGGTCAGAGGCAGCATCCATGCACCAAATACCAGGTCTTGACAGCCTTAGGTCAATTGTCCTAGAAGCAGACGAAACTAGGGCAAATGACCTAATATGTCTGTTGCATCCACGCGCGACCTGATCGTCGAAAAGGCCGATAGCCTGTTCTACGAGAGTGGGTTCGAAGCTACGTCTTTCGCTGACATTGCAGCTACCTTGGGCATCTCACGTGGCAATTTTTACCATCACTTCAAAACCAAGGACGCCATACTTGATGCCGTGATCACGCGTCGCATGGCGCGGACACGCGCAATGCTCGACGGATGGCAGATGGGCGGAGCCGATCCGCGCGAGCGGATTCTGTCCTTCATCCATATGTTGATCGTCAATCAGGCGAAGATCATGGCCTTCGGCTGCCCTGTCGGCACGCTGTCTTCCGAACTCGCCAAGCTCAATCATGTCAAACAGGGGCGCGCCGCCGAAATCTTCGGTTTATTCCGCGACTGGATCGCAGAACAGTTCCAGGCGCTTGGTGCCGGTGACCGTGCCGAGGCTCTGGCGATGCATCTCCTATCGTGGTCACAGGGCGTGGCGGTAATGGCCACTTCGTTCCGTGACGAAACCTTCATCCGCAACGAAGTGGCCGATATAAAGCACTGGCTGGCGACCTTGCCGAACCTTTCCCAATCCACCTGACCAAGGAGCCCCAATGTTCGCCACCTTCTTGAAATTTGCGGAGAACCGCGCCGCCGCGCCGGAATTTATGGCAGCGCATAACGACTGGATCGCGCAGGGCTTTGCCGATGGCGCGTTCCTCTGCGTCGGCTCGCTTCAGCCCGCAGCCGGGGGAGCGATCCTCGCCAGTGGGGAAAGCCGCTCCGAACACGATGCACGTATCGCCGCCGACCCGTTCGTCGTGCAGGGGATCGTGACCGCTGAAACCTACGAGATCGATCCGAAGCGCACCATCGCCGCGCTGGATTTCTTGAAGGTACCGGCATGAGCGGAACCGGACTGGGTCTGGATGATTTTCATCGTCCCTCTCGTTCGTGACCGCTTTTGGCGCGAAGCGAACGTTGGTGACCGAACAACAATGGGCTTGTGCCTCCGTTTTCGTCATTCAGGCAAATTCGACAATTTACCAAAAGTTGCCATTAGGTTCACAAAGATTGGATGTCGATGACGGAGTAGAAAGGTGCCAATTGGACTAATCAGTGATTATACTTCGCGGCAAAAATGCCGACATATTTTTTGTGTCAGCTATAGAAAGTCACGTCCACTATGGCACCCAGGAATTTCCACCGGGTTTTTCAATAATTTGGAGCGCAATCCTCGAAGGACACCCTAATTCCGGCAAATCTGCGCTTGTATTGCCGGGCACGAGGAATTTTCCCATATGGCAAAGATCTCCGCCAACATTCGGCTCCGCCCGACACGCGTAGCCCTTTTGGTCAGCCCAACCGACCGCGCTTCGATCATCCGCTTCATGCGCATCTCCACTTGCATGTGGGGCGGCCGGTACAACCCCATCATCCCTGTCTACCGCAAGCCACCCAAGGCATGGGCCGGGGAATTTGAAGGCGACAAGACTGGCGTGGATATCGCACGCGGCTACATACGATTCTTCGAACCCGACGCCTTCGTGGAAGCAAAGCCCGGCCTGCTCGCGGCTCTGGGACTGGAGAGCTTGCGAGGAGCTATCGGCAGTCTTTCGGTTACGCTTGACGAACTGCTTTCGCCCGACCCTAACAAGTCCTGGGCCGAGCTGAAATTCGGGTTACCCATCACTGATGCGCTCGCCGAACTCTATGACCGCGGAGAGCGCTTCGTACCACGCGAGCCGAGGTCGGCAATGGTAGTCGAAAAGCCTCCAACGACGGGAGCTGCCGAAGCCATGTTCGGCGTTTTTCCTACCGAAGAGGACAAGCGATATTTCTTTTCGAGCTACAATGAAGTTTTTAGGCCAGAGGCCATGCCGTGGAGCCCACAAACTTGGCGCCATGTCTATCTTAAGGGCACGACGAAACCGTTTGATCCATCATCCCACCTCATTGAGCCTGAGCGGAACTGGCAACACGACCTTAAGTTCTTCGTTTTCGACCCTTCCAAGATTACGGACATCATTGACCTGTGGAACCTGAGAAGCGAGCCTGCCCCACTTTTACCTCTTCCGGTGAACTGGGTTGCGGAACTCGCTACCGATATCCAGGCGCTTTGCAAAGCGGAATATCGCCCACTGGAGGGAAACCCGTCGGGTATCATGCATTCCGCAACCCTCGAGTTTGCGCGAGGCCTCTCCGAGGAGGCGAGGCAACAAACGATTCAGATCTTAAAGCCAGATCTGCCGCCGGCGCTCGGTCACCACCACTCGTTGACGATTAAGCATTGGCGTGATCGCATTTGGGACGCGCCAGGCGAAGGAATGATGAATGCTCCCAAGCGGCTGCGACTGTTCGTCCACGAGAAGCAGGTGAGCCTGGAAGTAGACCGGTCTAGCGAACATCTAAGCGCGACCTTCGAGCCTTTACGTCCCAGTTTTGCGTCTCGATACGGGACGGGACGCGTTCGGTGGGTAAACAGCCTGAAGGTCTCTAACTACGGCCGAACCAACATAGCGACGATCTACCCCTATAATACCTTCGATCGCTCTCACCCACGGCTATTACTCGGTAGTGGAGATGTGCTGATCGGATCGGAAGGTTGGAGTGTCGGTCAGGCCTACGTTGGTCTCTCCTCCTTCCTGCAGTTTGAAACGCAAGAGAAGGCCATCACCGGAATCCTTACCAGGGCAGGCTATTCCGTCTCGTTGTCGGAGCCGGGGCATATCGCCAAACATGTACTCGATCAACTCGGCGGTTTGGAGGGAGCCCACCTCATCGCGGATGAGGAGATCCTGCGGACCATGAACGACATGGCGGGCGCCATACGTAGACGGAGGAACGAATCCGAGGAAATGCAGGAGGAATTTCCTCCGCGATCGCGGTCAATCAAGCAGTGGGCCGATTTAGTCAACAAGAGAAAAGAACGGGACTACGGGCGGGGGGACATAGAGCATTTCACCAAGCGGAATGTTATCGTTCTGGGCTTAGAGACCCGCTGCACCAATTGCCTTCATGTGAACTGGGACCCAATGGACAAGCTGGGCTATGCGCTATCGTGCAGCCGATGCCTGAAGGAATACCCATTCCCCCAAAATGCTGATAGCAGCGCTAGAAAGTGGGCATATCGTGTATCGGGGCCGTTCTCGGTGCAGGACTACGCGAAAGGCGCCTACGGAGCAGTCCTAGCGCTCCGGGCGATCGATGAGCTCAATAACCACTTCGGATCCATTAACTTCATCACCGCCGTTCAACTCGTTAGGGACGGTAAGAGTATCGAGGCCGACTATGTCGCGCTGCACCGGCCGGAAGGGTTTGGCGAGAAAAGCGACCCCGACATCATTTTCGGGGAAGCCAAGTCATTCAGCGACGGCGACACCCTCAAACCTAAGGACATCGCCCGGTTACAGAATCTCGCCCTTCAATTTCCCGGCTGCTACCTCGCGGTATCGGTGTTGAGGAAGGAGTTCACCGAAGGCGAAAAGGTGTTGCTGCGACGGCTCGTGCGTTGGACGCGGAAACTTGCGCCGAATGGCGGACCGCGCAACCGGGTTTTGCTGCTGACTGGGCACGAATTGCTTCGGACCTGGGGGCCGCTTTCGAATACGTGGAAATCGGTCGGAGGAAAACACTCCGAGTTCGCTGACTCACATCATACAAGGTCGCTCATGTCGACTGCCGAAGCAACGATCTCCATTCATCTGGACATGCCGAGCTTTTCGGCGGCCCGACACGCTTCTTGGAGCCGGCGGGACACAAGCAAAAAGAAAGGCTTCCTGCACGTTCCCGGGCAATGGGGTATGATGCTCGGCTCGGTCTCGGGGCCCGAACCCTCGGAGTCGACAACAGACGCCGACCGCTCGATCAGCTCGCCAGATCGATGATCAATTGCTGTGTCGCCGTCTTACCGCCACAGCGGCCATGACTAGAATCACGTAGTAATGGAACAAATGTTTGTTTGTAGCCGCCAATCCGCTTTGCGGCGGCTTATTCCGCATTTAGCCCTATTCGATGATATTGCACCACTCTTTGCTCGGTCCAAATCAACCGCGTGATTATAGGCCTACGTCCGCTATTGGCGCATCGCGGTCTTCAATCACTGGTTGATATCGCCTGCCATGATCCTCGAAAAGGAATCGGGCGGATCAAGTCGCCAAGTCTCGCCGTTCTGAAACTGAATTTCGCGGCGACCGTGTTTCAACTCATCGGCAACCAGACCCTGCGATTTCTCAATACACGCGCCGCTCGTGATAACGGCATCCAGCCAACGACTAAAACGCTCATACTCACTTGGGCTCCCGAAGCCGTGAATTTCGACTAACTCGACGCTCTGGACTGATTGCGTCATGCTCAAAATCCTTTTCGTTGTCCCGATTTCAAACAGATAGCGTGGTGCCTCACCCTCTCCATGGTCGACCATTGCGCATGTGGTCACCTCGAACCGTCGTTTTCGCTCCGCACGACTCTCTTCGGCGGGCTGACCTTCAACACAAATGCGTTGAAGCTTATTGTGCGACCCCATACACACTGCTCGCGCAAGTACTCGATGATTACGATAGCCGGTCCCTTATTTAGGGAGTGTGTATCGTTATGCATGGAAGCTGACAAAGAGCCATCGCTTACTGCCCATGCCCTCGAAGTTTCGTTCCAACGGCCCGCCACTTAGATGTCCAAAGACTAAGATACTGGAGAGTTCGTGCCTCAGATAGGCAATTGCTTATATCCATCAACGATCAACTCATCCGTCCTATTTTTCTCTAAAACGAGCAGTTCGATAGGTCTTCCATCCTCGAAATCGGACTTCTTGGGAAGTGTGAAGCGCATGGAGATGTCGGGAGCGACTATTTCATTACGTTTCCTGAAGACGGATTGCGAACTGGCAATCACCAGTTCATAAAATTCTTTGGCAGGTATCTCGAAAATATTTCGCCCTTCAAGTTTGGGACGGCACTCAGCCGACAAAACGATACGAATAAGGATATCTCCGTAAAAAAAAACAACTGGCAGGCTTTTGGTTTTGGGAACCCACCGAACCTCTGCCGCAGCTTCAGCCTGCATCGCCGCAATCATCTCTTTAAATTCTTCAGGATCGAGACCCATCTCAGGCCCCATCGAGTTTAGTAGTTTCTCAAAGTCCGAAACTGCCACTGACTCATCCTGCACGAGTTCGGGTTCAGCAAATCCCTCAATTTTCGAAATCACTTCTTTAGATGCACCAAGTCTCAGCGGACCGATGCCTTCTCCCAGTAAAACTTCCCACGCTCCCGACTTGTCTGTCACTTTATGATTCCTTCGCGTTTAAGGCATTCTGCATATGCCATCATCTGAGCTATGGCAGCGTCGTAGCGTGTCGGTGTTGATTTGCACTGAGAAGTGACCCGGCATTTGCGCCGAGAACTGACCCGCCTCTTAGGTATGTTTCGGGTCGGTGGTGGTGGTCAAGTTCCTACTTT
>NZ_JBNWCP010000032.1:0-13745 GCF_053522345.1 Agrobacterium sp. 22-226-1 | reverse complement strand
GCGACGCCTGGCGGAAACTCGAAAGCCAGCCATGGCGCATCATGTCCATCGGTCACCGCAAATGGGCCAATGAGTTCTGATCATTGAGCGATGGTATGAGTTGCGAAATCCGTCACCATCGGCGCCGGCTTCTGCCCCATATTTGGTACGCGGCGAGCGGAAGTTTAGTCAGCACAGTTCTTGACTTGCGCTTCGTCTTCCAATTTTGCGCGGCGGATCATGTAAGCGTCCGCTATGAATTGGTTTGGCCGCCTCTTCCATTCAGCCTCAAGGCGTCTAATTTCGACGAAGACCAAGGCCGTTTGAACGAAACTCGTATTCAAACATGCGGCGCGAATAGACACCGTGCTTGAAGTAAAAGCTTTTTGATCTGACAAACTTGGCGTCCCGGGGAGGATCGTATTTCCCTGAGAGAACCGGTCTTCCGTTCACTGACACCACCGCATCAAATGCTCCATCGCCATCAAACACAAGCGCAATGCTTACCTCGTATTGGGTACCGTCGCGTTTGAGAACTTGTCCTTGATGTCTTGCACTGCGCATGTCCCCATTCTCGGGGCATTGGGGATTACCGGGCACGGTGACATAATCACTGTCAAAGCTGAGCTTACCGTTTCCGAGCCAGCGCAAGCTCAAAGGCGGCGAACATTTGAAACCTTCGTGCTGTACCTGAAAGAAAATGAACGGTTCACTTGCTTTCGATGTCATCGAAACGCGGCTTGAGAGAACATACCGGGCGGGCCGTGTTATCGACACTTTCTCGCTCGTAATTTCCGCTCTCTGTTTGAAAAAACCTCCTGCGCAGCGGTTAACTGCTGGACGAAAGACATAACCGCTGCCAGTTTGTTCTATTGCACTTCTATCCGCATCACATGAGTTGCGCCAAGAAGTTGCGTGAAGTCCCTCGACGCCCAAGCATGTGAAAGCAAAAATGAAAAATGCGACGTACTTCAGCATTCTACCACCTCGATAAATGGGACCAATCGTCAGGAAACCTGCGCTACAGACGCCCGTTAGATATTGGAAGACTGGAATATTTTGTGCCATAAGCCCTACTTGGGTCTCCGGCAAACCTGATGCGGCTAACCCTGACATCGCCTTGAGACCACAATGCTGCTAATGCAAAACTCCACACGGCCCCGGGTCTCTCAATGAGAGAGTGACCGGCGTCAGGTAGTAGAGATTTCCTTGGTTACTTAACTTGATACGCGTTATTTAGTTTGCCGCTCTTGGAGTCGTAGAAGTTCACAGCTTTGGGACCGACAATCTCAACCTTGTTGCATTCGGTGAATTTCTTGAACTCCCAGCAAAAAACCGTTTCGTCGAATGTCCACTTGAACGAATCTATCGGCTGCCCTTTGGCGGCGAATGTGCCAGTACCATCGGGCTTTATTATTGCGGAGAATCGAACTCCTTTGGAAGTCTTGCTGGAAATCGTTTGCCCGACCACAGCGGATGTGAACTCGGCCTTGTCGGCGTATTTGGGAGCGGCGGCAACATTGGCTGCCGCCAATGTCAACGCCAGAAATAGAACTGATTTACTCATAGCACCCCCTAAATTGAACATCATTACTTACGCTTCATAATATAGATTTTACAATCGCAGGAATTCATCGAGATATATTACTCTCCGCAAGATTTTTATCTATATATTTCGGTCGACGCTCTTCATTTTTTTTGACCAAAGCAAGAAGAATTTACCGCCCTCCTTGTAGGACGAGTGGGATATTTTCGGATAGTAACTCTTGTGGGAATATAGAGCCACTCCCAATTGGGAGATGGCTACTTGAGTAGCAAATTATTGTCTGGCGTAATGTAAGGGTCTACCATGAAGGGCTTGATATGAAGTCAGCGCACAAACTATCACAGATTTGTGAAGACATCTCGTCATTGGTGACTGAGGCGTCAACCGGTCTCCGCAGTTGGTCAGACTTGTGCTCCACTTTCACAGATGCTTTCCCCGGTTCCTACGCAGCATTGCTGAGGCAGAATTTCGTCCGGCCTGACGTCGGTTTCGTTGTATCGGACGGTTTGGAAGACCGACATCTGCATTCCTTCATTAACCACTATTCCTACGTCAATCCGTGGCGGAGATTCTGGCAATACGCGAGTAATGGTGCGATTCTGGTGGCGCAGCGGGACGATCCGGCTGCGCGATATCATGGAAGCGTTTTCTACGAGGAGTGGATGAAGTCTGTTGGCGACTTCGATGCCGCTGTGGGGCTGCGCCTGCAAGTGCATGACGAGGAGATCATTTATCTTCCAGTTCATTTTCCAGATAAACTGTCTTCTGCATACGAGCTTTCACTCGAGACCGTAATGCTGAGTACACGTCGCAGTTTGACAAATGCGCTCCAGATTGCATCTTACTTTGCAAGTTCTTGTCGATCTTCCATAGCAAAAGCGACGCTGAGCTGCCTAGAGAGCAGAATAGCATTTGTAGTGGATGATCGCATGAAACTGATTGACGCAAACAAAAGGGCTTTGACGGCGTTCGGCAGAGGATCTCCCGTTGTCTGCAATCAGGATGTCGTCCGGTTTGCGCAACGATCTGCGACTATTGCCGTGGTAAGCGCGGTGCGAACCGGTGCTCGCGATCTTGCGTTGAAACGACTCATGATGGTTGGTGAAGAGCATTGGGTGATCACAATCAATCAACTCTCACCTGTATTCACCAACCAATTAATGGATGTTCGAAGGCATTTCTTGGTTCAGATTCATAAGATTGGCATCGATTTGGACAACTTCGAAGGCGATCTTCTTGCTCAAGCATATGGTTTGACGCGTTCAGAGGTTCGGCTCTGCAAAGCGCTGGCAACTGGCGCAATGCTTGTCGACGCCGCCGCCATTTCTCATATCAGCTATGAAAACGCGAGACAGAAATTGAAATCCATCTTTAAGAAAGTTGGAGTTTCAAGCCAGGCCGATCTCCGAGTTTTAATATGTTCTGCGGGTTAGAGCTGCTGTGAGGACGCAAACAGCAGCAATGCTTTGCGTCTTTTGTGGAAGAACTCGAAGCGGTGGCAGAGCCCAGGCATCACACGACTGTCGCTATACACATCGAGTACTGTATAGAAGCGGGCTGGAGGCGCCTCCCGGATTCATCAGTGAGATCGGTACCTTGTTGCCGATCGCACCATGTGGCCGGAAATTGTTGTATCGACCCATTACGCAATGGTTGTCGCCCATGCCCTGGTTAGCAAGATGCGCGGCGTCTCGACGTTCTCGCCGGCTAACAGCTCGGCAAACTCGCCGCGGCGTTCGAGCGGCAGAACGGAAGCGACGGTATCGAGCTCTTCGGCGCGCCGCTCGACGGACGTTTGTTATGTCGTCGCTTTGGCCACGGCCACCCGCATTCGCTCCTGAAAGTTGTCTGTCTGCTGTTCGAGCGGTCACGTCCGGAACGCGGAGATTGGTGATTTCGGCATGATACAACGCCAGTCAGAGGTGGCGCGGGAAAAGCCAATTGCCTCGCAAGCATCCGTGGGACAAGCGTTTCGAACCAATCGTTTTGGCATCGGTGCGCCTGTCCCCACTGACTTCCGCATTTCGCAGCAGTGCAATGACGACAGGTGGTTCACTTCACGTTTTGAAATGAGCGGTCACCGAAAATGAGTTCCCATCAGGCGACTATGCGGTCATGTCTTCGTTCAAATCGTGCGAGCCATTGCTCGACGATACGCGAAGCAAAGAGTTGACAGTATGGAAAATCCGGTCGCACTGAATCGCCTTTCCGAAAACACGGTCTTCCGTGAGGGCGATGTATTTGTACTCTTCGGCGAGCTGTTCGGTCGCGGATATGCCACCGGCTTGCTAGACGGAGCCAGACGGGCCGGAATGAAGATTGTGGGGATCACCGTCGGGCGGCGCGACGGGAATAACGCGCTGCGGCCGCTAGACACCGAGGAACTGTCTTTGGCGGAGGCCCGGCTGGGCGGCAGGATCATCAACATACCTCTTATGGCGGGATTCGATCTCGATGCGCCTGCAGACGGCCCAACTCCCACCGATCTCCTGGCAAAAATGACGCTCGAGAGCTGGCAACACGACAAGCTCGACTGGGATTATGTCGGGCAATGCCGCGACATAGCCACTGAACGTTTCAAGGCGTCGCTTTCGAAAGTCATGACCGTTCTGGACGGAATGATCGGCGATGGCCGCAATGTTTTCTTCGCGCACACAATGGCTGGCGGCATTCCCAAGGCGAAGGCATTCCTGGTCGTCGCCAATCGCATCTACAAGGGAACCGGCACCCGCCACATGTCGTCGCAGACCCTGCTCGACAGTGACATGGGAAAACTCATTCTGCAGAATTTTGACGACGTCTCCGCAAACACCTTCCGCCATCTCATTGATTTCAGTGCGGCGATCCGCGAACGCGTCGAAACCTCGGGCGGACAAGTACGATATACGGCCTACGGTTATCACGGATCGGCGGTCCTGATCGACGGGAGCTATCGTTGGCAGACCTATACCAACTACACCCAGGGATATGCGAAGATGCGGCTTGAAGGTATCGCTGAGGATGCCTGGGCGAAAGGGATCACGGCAACCGTCTACAATTGTCCTGAAATTCGCACCAATTCGTCTGATGTGTTCACGGGTATAGAGTTGCCCCTGATACCGCTGCTGCTTGCGTTGAAGAAAGAAAACGGGAGCGAATGGGCCGATAAACAGTGGGAGGCCTGCGAGCAACTGCTGGCAGATGGCTTAACCATGAAGGATGTTTTCAGGAAGATCACTGACATGCAGGCCAGCGAGGTCATGCGTCCGTTCTATGACTTTTCTGCATGGCCCATGGCAAACAGCCAGGCACAGGCCGATTTGACCATTGGCACGTCAAACGAGATCACCCGGATGCATCGGGATGACAAGGTGATGATTAGTGACCTTCTCAGCAGTCTCGTCGTGACGGCGACAGGGGAGCTGATCTTTGGCGAATCGTCGGAACCCGCGGGTCCCGTCCTGTGGCTCAACCACGATATTGTGGCCCGGCGACTGAATGCTTCACACCCGCCTTCAAGGTCTTCTGCGCCGCTTATCGCGCAGGGGACGGAAGCCTCACAACTTGAGACGGCGTGACAGCTTCCAAGCCCGGCCTCGAAGCCAGTTGCGTTGGCCACGGAGCGACAAAACCTGTTACAGGAACAGACCTCCAGTCAGGTCATGTGGGCGAAAGTGGCCCTTATCGGAAAGCGGACGTGGCTTGCGGCGAAGCCACTCCGTCGCCTATGCGCCGACAGGAGACATGGCGGCTGCTCCTCATGAGTCAGCTTCCGCAAACAGCCTCTCAGTCAGGAAATCGATGAAGACGCGTAGCCTCGGCGCAACGAACCGCGCCGATGGCCAAAGTATCGAGAAATGGCCAGGTGCCGCCAGGCTTTCGCTCAGCACCGTTTCCAGCAGGCCATTGCGAATGGCGTCGGCGGCCAGGAATTCGGGCATATATGCGAGACCCATGCCACCAATCGCGGCGGCTCTGATCGCCTCCATGTTTCCACATGTGAGCGTAACCGACATGTTCTGCAAGCGATTGCTTCCGTCTTTGAGACGCCATTCCTGGAACTTGCCCGATGTCGGAAACCGAAAACGTAACGCCTCATGTTTTCGCAGATCGTCGGGATGTGAAGGCCTTCCCATTCGCCTGAAGTAATCCGGCGATCCGCAGACCACGAAGCGAAATGGCCCCAGTCGTCTGGCCATCAGGCTGGAATCGCGCAAGTCACCGCTACGAATGGCCGCATCAAATCCACCTTCGATCAGATTGACCTGCCTGTCATTGAAATCGAGTTCAAGATCGATACGTGGATAGCGTTTGCGAAATTCGGGGAGAATGGGCAGAAGAAAGCGGTAGCCGATTGTTGGCAGTGTCACATACAAACTGCCACTTGGCGAATCGCGATCAGCCTTGACCGCCTCATGTGTGTCGCGCAGATCAGCCAGTATGGCTCGATAACGCTCGAACAGCATCGCACCTTCTTCCGTCAGCGAGACTTGCCGTGTTGTTCTCTGAAAAAGCCGTACATTCAGGGAGGCTTCCAGTCGGCCAACGCTTTTTCCAACCGCAGACGGGGATAGCCCGAGACTCTGGCCAGCCTTGGCAAAGTTCAGGCGTTCCGCCACCCGGACGAAAGCCTCGATTTCGCTCAGTTTATCCATCCCCTCAGATTAAAGAATTTCAGTCCACAATGAAACGACAAAAAGAGGAATTATCGACCCATACGCTTTTGCTGCAAGCTTGGCCGTCACGGTGCCAGATCACCGCGACGGCATTTTTCTGCACTGGAGCTTCCATGACCGATATATCCCGAAAAACACCGACCTCCCGCCACTCGGTACTGGCGGCAGTTTGTCTGGCAGCGTTGACGTTGCCTCTCAGCTTCTCCGCCGGCGTAGTCGCCACACCCGCAATCGCGCAAGACCTCGGCGGATCGCCGGAAGCTTTGACCTGGATAACGAACGCTTTCATGCTGACGTTCGGCAGTCTGCTCATGGCTGCAGGCGCTCTGGCCGACAAATTTGGAAGACGTCGTGTCTTTCTGACCGGCTTGTTGGTCTTTGTCGGATTTTCATGTGCGCTGGGGCTGGCGAATGCGGTCTGGCTCATAGATACTCTCCGCGCGTGTCAGGGTGTGGGTGCGGCCGCAGCCCTGGCAGGCGGAACCGCCGCCCTTGCCCAGGAATTCGACGGCCATGCCAGAACACGAGCCTTTGGTCTGCTTGGAACAACGTTCGGCGTCGGTCTTGCATTGGGTCCACTCGTCACAGGAGTGCTAATCGAGACCGTGGGATGGCGCTCGATATTTCTCGCCGGAGGACTGATCGGTTTCCTGGCGCTTGTCCTCGGACCGCCGCGCATGCGCGAAACGGTCGACCCCGAAGCGGCAC
Source organism: Agrobacterium sp. 22-226-1 (assembly GCF_053522345.1). Classification (NCBI taxonomy): domain Bacteria; kingdom Pseudomonadati; phylum Pseudomonadota; class Alphaproteobacteria; order Hyphomicrobiales; family Rhizobiaceae; genus Agrobacterium; species Agrobacterium sp. 22-226-1. The sequence continues at coordinate 6,857 of NZ_JBNWCP010000032.1, read as the reverse complement.
GCCTCGACTGGATCGGCACGGCCTGTTTTACCCTGATGCTGACGCTGTTCACCGTCGCGATGATAGAATTGCCTTCCCTCGACGCGGCCGAACTTGCGATCTTGAGCTCCGGGTTCATCATTTCGCTTGCAGTGTTCATCCTCGTTGAAATCCGGGCCTCTCGGCCGATGCTGGACTTGTCCCTCTTCCGGTATCCGCGTTTCATCGGCGTGCAACTGTTGCCTGTGGCCACGTGCGCTTGTTTCGTCGTTCTGCTTGTCATTATCCCGCTGCGCCTCGTTGGCATTGAAAAGTACGACGTGATCACGGCGGGCGTCCTGATGCTTGGCTTGTCAGCCCCGATGTTGATTATACCTTTCATGGCAACAATATTGGCCCGCCAGATATCGTCCGGCATCCTTTCTGCCGCCGGTCTCCTGATCGCCGCCGCCGGCCTTGTCTGGCTTGCCGACATCGCCGGTAACGACGGGAGTCTGCTTGTTCTGCCAATGATTATGATCGGCATCGGTGCTGGACTGCCGTGGGGACTGATGGATGGCTTGTCAGTCAGTGTCGTGCCCGTGGAGCGCGCGGGAATGGCAACCGGGATATTCAGCACCGTGCGGGTTGCCGGAGAGGGTATCGCTCTCGCGATTGTTAGCGCGACGTTGTCCGGGCTGGTCGCGACAGAGCTTGGTCGAGCGACGGGTCTGTCGTCCGAGGTGTTGAATGATATAGGACAGCGGTTAGCCGTCGGCGACCTTGTTTCGGCGAGTGCTTTATCTCCGGAAATACGAACGAGCACTCTGCAGAATGCTTATCAGGCCGCGTTCACGACGCTGTGCTGGTGGCTTGCCGCCATAACATCGATTTGTGCCGTCACGATTGCTGTTCTACTGCCCAAACGCTCCGGTATCACGGGTAACGTGGTCCGGCAGGAGCCAACTGGCTTGGCAGGCGAACTGTCGAAGTAAGTTATTTTGTCCGGAACCGGCCTACAGCGGAAAGGATGTCCGGATTGCGCCTTCATTCCGGACGTAAGCACAGCAATTACACGCTCCCTAAAGCAGTCTTTTCGCTTATCAGGCCTTCAACGATCGTTAAGGGATGGGAAATTGACTGACAGGTTTCGGGCGACCGCAGCGGGAAAGCTGTATTCCACCGGGCCAGCGAGCTTTGGGCGGCAGTGCACTTTTACATCGCCACTCCTTCATTCCTGCCGCTCCTCAGAAGTGAACATCGCGTGTATCGATGGAGGATCAAATTAGCCCTCGTTCTTTGATATTAACGGTTTTACAGAACGCAAATATCTGTACGGGTAGGCTTCGAAGCTACCCCGCCCCCAAATGACCTTAATTGAAGGATTGCTAAACAGACGAGCGGGCCTCATCATCGTGACCTCGGCAGCAATTACAACGGGCGCTGCCGCCGGGGGCTTTAATGCCCGCGCCCGCAATCTGAAAGGAGGACACCATGTCTTCCAGCGTCCACGCCGTCGATTTCGATCCCGGCAGCAATCGTATTCTCAACCAGATGCTTCATAAGGCCGGATATGTAACGGCGAGGATGAAACCGCTGTCAGGAGCGCTGTCAAGTCAATCACGCACTGTGTTGCTCCGGTTCATGTCCGGAGTCATTCGCCAGCGAGACAATGGTTTTCCGTCAGGACCGGAGTCCATTTCCGCTTTCGGACGACCGTGATTCCATAGATGAAACTGGTGTCGGTCACGCTCCCAACCCCGTTTCCGCAGTCTAGACGGTGAACGGCCTCCGAAATTACAACTAAATGCTGAAAATAGTGGAGAACAAAAACTAAAAGTTGACAATCACATTTGAGCGACCTATATGTTAATTGTCGATATTTGCTTGCTTAGCTTTGGTTATCGCGCGTCTGGCACCGTGCCCTGAACGAGCCTTTTCTCTCAAAAATCGCTATCGCATCTGCAGCGCTGCAGGCGTTGTGGTCCTCTTATTGCTATGAAAGGGTTCATCATGACCACTGGCACAGTTAAATGGTTCAATTCCACCAAGGGCTTCGGCTTCATCCAGCCTGACAATGGCGGCACCGACGCGTTCGTGCATATCTCGGCCGTCGAGCGCGCCGGAATGCGCGAACTCGTTGAAGGCCAGAAGATCGGCTACGACCTTGAGCGCGATAACAAGTCGGGCAAGATGTCGGCTTGCAACCTCCAGGCCGCCTAATCATTCCCGTATCCGCTCTCCGTTAGCTACGGATGTACTGGCACTGGCGAGAGCATGATACCAGCAAGGTCAGGCAGATTGCCTGACCCACGGCGGCGTTCAATCTGGAAAAGCCATGTCACAGACACACAGCAAATCCCGGCAGAAGGCGGAGATAGCCTTCGCCAATACCCAGTCGCAATTCTTCGCGCGAAACAGCGCCATCGAGGAACTCGATTCCCTCGTTCTGGCCCGCGAGGAAAAGACGAGGCGGCTTCGTGAAGCACGCCTTGCGAAAGAATTGAAGGACCGTGAGGCGACGACCGCCTCTCTTCTCAAGAAACGACGGGCCAAGACGGTCTGATCTGCCAGGACGAGCGGGCGCGGACGGATAAAACACGACGAGGCCGCCCGCAAGGCCGAGCGCGATCGGCGCTACCCCAATCGCAAGGCAAGGCGGCTATAGCAAATGGCTTGGTCACGTGAGGTCAGGCTCTTTCCGCAGTTTCTTTCAAACCGTTGTACTCCGCAACCGAAAGGGATACCCATGGCGGAAAGTATCGTCGAACTTCAGGCACTCAACACGGCATGGCAGATCGCAATCCAGGAAATCCTGCGGATGGTGATCCGAGACATGTATCATGCGGCCGGAGAGGAAGCCTTTCTGGCGAACATCAAGCGGATCGAAGAGGCCGCCGTCGACAGCATTTATGCAGACTTGCGGCTACGCGGGACGAATGAATGGACGGAAGTGGTTGTCAAGGATAATGCGAGTAACTTTGTAACCACGCTGCTGACATCGTTCACATATGATCGAATCTAGTGGAAGATCGGGCCGTGCGCGAACCGCATCGCTGCTGTTCCGTATGAGCATTTTGATTAGTTCGGCTTTGCGCGCGGCAAGTCGCTGGCGAGCGTCTGCTTTCAGGAACTATATGGAGGAGGCTCACGGCCCCAATGTCCGAACGGACGCCTATGGCGGCAAGATGGAAAACCGCGCGCGTCTGGTACTCGAGGTCACGGCCACGGTGGCGCAGGAAATCAGCGGCACTGGTGTGCCGGATTTCGCCAGTTTCGCCCACAAATAGCATTTCCTGTAGCGGTCCTCAGACGTAATACGAGTATATCATGGATCGACTTGATGTTCTCGGCATCACCTGCATTCACGTCGTTGAAGGCGCGGGCCGCCCGCGCGACGTCGCACCCTTCAAATACGGATCGCTCCGCCGCCGCTTCAGCAGGACACATATCGCCAATAATGGCTGTGATCTCGACCTTGCGACGCCGCATCTGGCCGATGGCAAGGCAGATCTGATCGCCTTCGGACGCCCGTTCGTCGCCAATCCGGATCTCGTCGAACGACTGCAAAGCGCCCCCCGGCTGAGATCCGGTCATGCTCTATGGCGGCGGCACTGCGGGCTATATCGATTATCCCGCTTCATCGGGACTTCCGGCAGTTGAGCCATCACGGTGCGTACTTCGGGGCGGCTCCTGCGATATCGATCATCATCCCAAGGCTGCGTAGCCGGATGCCGCGCCAGATCAAAAAAGCTCTGGCCACCGTCGCCTCAAAGGACACCTGTCCGCACCCATTACCGATAGCACAGAGTGAAAACAGAGAGCATCAAGTTTTGTGATGGGGTTGATGAAATCAAGGGCGGAGTCTGCAGGCTATTTTTCGTCGGGGAAAAATCTTATGAGCTGTGTCTTCGTAAGCGTATCTCGACTCGCTGTATCAGAGGAGATGCAATGTTCAATATTTGCGCGTAAATCTGCCGGCACTTCTGGTCCGCCGGCTTTCAGGAGCTTGTCGCCCATCGCGAGAAGAGTCGCCAGTTCCACACCGCATCGGGACGCAGACATAACTACTCCTCCGGCCGGACCGGATCGTATTTCTTCAAGGTCTTTGCCGGCGGTATAGAGCGTCAACAGATACCAGATCAGAAAGAAGGCGGACCAAAGCATCATGCTTCCAAGAACATATGCGCGCACAGGTGTTTCCCCGCTATCTGCCGAACCCCGGAAGACCTTGGATTGCATATCTCGGGAGTGGTCTGCGAGATGGCACACGTTCCCGCTTCTGTACCCCGAACAGGAACAGCATTTCTCCTTTGAGTTTGGAAGGGTCGGTCATTCCACCCTGAAAAAGATCGATTATCTTGCGGGTGGCCTTGTTGAATGACCGGTCGTCATCCGAGCGCGTATCGATTTCAAAGCCGGCATCTGACAACAGGGACCGCAACATATTCAGATCGTGAGACGAAATCGGGCCGTATTCTTGTGCGGAAGACATCGTGTCCTCCTTTCGTTGGGGCCAAGGGATTTCACCTTGAAGCGGTAACGCCCTTTAAAAAAGCTACCGAAGAAACCAGCCTGCGCGTTTTGAGGTTCATTAGCAAGGGAATTCCGATGCGCTGGAATGAAGCCGCCGCTCAATAATGACCAGCGAATGGCTGGTGAACTTCGCCGAGGCTTTCCAAAACCGTATTCGCTTGCGTCTTAAGCTATTCAGGCGCACTGTAAGGCGTCGGTAGCGATGTCACGGGCACTACTGGTTGAGGGTCGGTTACCCTGGCCCCAACGAGAGGAGGACATTATGTCTTCCCACCCCGGTTTTGCAGCCATCTCTCCCAAAGAGATGGAGATGATCCAGTCAGTCTTGAAGAGTGCGGGCTATAACGCCACATTGCTGGGCAATGACCAGCGACAATTCAACACGGCCGCGTTTCTTGTAATGAGACTGTTTCTTGCGGGAGAAACATCTGCCGATGCTCTCGCAGCACAATTGAAACGCCGGCTTGGGAATGCGGACTCACTTGACCATTCCTGCCAATCACCGCCGGTGCTTGACGTCATCAAAAGTGTCCCTCGCAACACGATATACGTCTTGAACTTTTTCAGGAAACCAAATGGCTGATGAATTGGGGCTAATGAATAGCCCTGGAAGAACGAAGGCGGGCCGCCATAGGCTGCCTCTTTGTTAGTCCTTCTCAGGGTTCGAAATCCGCTTAGTGGAGAGCGATGACGGTCAAGGATAAAACGTTGCGGCGCAGTGTGAATGACGTGTCAGGAAAGAGTGTAAGGGTATGAAAGAAAGAACGACATACAAAGAAATCACCTTCGCGAATCCGTTCGTATTGGATGGATTAGTAGTACCTCTGGAAGCTGGAACATATCGTCTGGTCGTTGATGAACAGCTTGTTGAAGGTCTCAGTTTTCCTTCGTATCAACCCGTCGCAACACACCTTGAGATACCTGCTATCTCCGCCCAATTAGTGAAGCGCCAGTTTTTGCAGGTGTCCGCGGAGGAAATAGAAGTGGCGCTGCAAAAAGATACCGAATTGCAATGCGGCGAGTCAGACCAGTGATCAACGTTTCACAAGTTGGCCGGCGAGTGCGCTGGCCAGTTATGGGGAAGCGGTAATACAACGCCACTTGCACGCTGCTTAGTTTTCTCCGGCAGAAATCTATCTCTGGCGTAGCACGGGCGAGCGCAGAACGAGTAAGGATATTCCTGTGTTACGCGCCTTCAGAGGCAAGAAGCTGATAGTGGTAGAGCGGCGTCCGTCGTTGACGGCGGCGTGCCATGCGCAACTTACTGCCGCCGGAGCCACCGTTGCAGGCCCTGTTTCTTCTGTCGAGCAAGTCTTGAACCTGTTGGAAGCCGGCGATGTCGACGGGGCAATTATTGACGTCAAAGTTGACGTAGAAATGATGTTACGCTTGGCCATGCTTCTGGAATCAATGGCGACGCCGTTCGTTTTCGCATCTTTCATCGATGTGAACTCGGAAGGCTACGCTTTTAGCGGTGACAGGAAGCATCTCCGCAAGATAGCCGACGTTCTTTTTGGCTCGCCTGGGCCGGCGTCAACCCTCCATTAACGTGGTCCCGTTGAATAGATGGTGTGGTTGCTGCTCAACCCACCCCGGCACGTTCTTGTCAGATGATGGCCGGATTAAATCCAACGGGTGAAAGGACGGCGGCCTGACATCCAACACTATGAGTGGGATCGATTTCGCGAAGCACGTTTTCCAAGATTCATGGAGCTTCGCTTTCCGGAGAGGTCAAGTTTCGGCGGAAACTGTCCCGGCAGCATTTCCTTAGATTTATAGCCGGGCAGGGCATTTCGATAGCCGTAATGGAGGCGTGCGGGATGGCTCATTACTGGTCACGCGAACCGACGAAACTCGGCCATGAAGTACGGCTGATAGCCGCCAGAGTATGTGTGTCCATTCGTAAAGCGCCAGAAGAACGATGCTGTGGATCGCACTATGACCTCTATGACAAACCGGAGCCGGTCGGAAAAGCGTTGGCGAAACTGATCCCTTACTACACGGAAAACCTCTGAGCATGGCTAAACGGCCGCCATGTCACAATGGCGGCCCCTCTGCATGCGCAAACGAGCGGGGAACGAACCCGCTGCGCGGGAGAGCGTCTGCGGCCCCTTATCGGCCCTAGCTACATAAGCGTTCTTGCAATAGTGAAGCGGGCTTGTGTCAGGCCTGTACAAATCAAGAACGGCAGTTTGCTTTCAGCCATGCAATTACAGCATCTGCGTTTTTATCGGGTGAATACACCGGATAGAAAATATGCTTGATCGTAAGCGGCAAGGAGACCCCATCTGGCGCGGCTGATGCTGAGTAGGGTATTGGGGGCATACGAGTTCTCTGAATGTGAGGATCTATGTCTAGACCTG
>NZ_JBNWCP010000031.1:0-18236 GCF_053522345.1 Agrobacterium sp. 22-226-1 | reverse complement strand
CAAATCGGAAACATGGGACCGCAAGAGGTGCGATGTCGTCGAGGTCCCTGCCCTCACACCGCGCAGCGAGGAGATCCTCACTCACCTTGACGCCCTGCCTTATGCGCAGAAGCCGGGTTTCGTGAGACAGATGATGAACTCGGCAGAAGGCCGCACTGCGCTCACGGAAGCGGAAGGCATCGACAACGCCCTGCGAAAACGCTTCGGTACGTCAAGCCTGCGCAACGGGGATTTCCAAAAACTCCGGATCACACCGGACGATGCCCTGTCCGTCGACCGCATCAAACAGGTGACCGGACTGGTCGAGCGGGCCCATCATGCTGAACTGGTCGAAAAGCAGGCCCTCACATTCGGCCAGACCCAGGGCCTGCGGATGCGACTGTAAGTCTAGGCCGGCTTCATTAATTAGCTTGCTGTCGATCGCAAAGAGGATTGCAAAGCCACTACATTGCCGCCGTGATCAATCGCATGAACTTGAAACACCGACTTCGCTATATCGATGCCAACAGTAGAGATCTCTTCCATTTGAACGCTCCCGGTTTGTCCATCCTAACCGATGCCATCCTAGCACCGGCGGAGCGGGAGCCTTCCATCCCATCGATTTCGGACTGCTCTTGTTCTGATCCCAATATGCCGAGTTCTGCGATGGAGATTATTCTGAACGATCAATGCAGCCAGTTTCGCTTCATAAAGATCATTATTTTCGAGATAAGCGGAGCAGATATTCCCGGCTGTTGAATGGACTGATGCCGGAACGCCTGCGGGAACGTTGTGGATCGGCTGCCGGGGCGTAGTGATGGAAGGATGTCTCCATGGTTCCTATGCCGCTCGTAAGGCCCGGCAATTGCTGTTGTATGGCCTGGATCCTTTCGGACGCGACATAGCCCTCCAGCTGTAACATACCATCCAAAATCGCCGTCTCTCTGATCACTGCGCCTAATTTGGCAAGCGCAGTCAGCAGGCGATTAAGGCTCTCCGCCGACGCTTCAAGATGAAACTGGTCGATGGGCTCGCAGACGATGGTTCGTGCCGCCAACAGCGCGTCCGCCAAGACCCAGGGCGTCAATTGTCGGAAGTCGGCTGCAGTTGTCGACGGCGAGCTCTGGCCGGCGGCCGTCATTGCTACGTGGCAATCGATGATCTGCCAGCCGAAGATGCCCTGCCTGAGCGTCTCGAACACGGTTTCCTCCACCGCCCGGTAGAAGCTCGCCGGCATCTGGCCCACATCCACTTCCAGAGCGAAACTGTTCCCTGCCCCTTCTGGTCGTGGTTCGACGCGGAGGCCGACAGTTGCCAAGAAGGGGTTCGGCTCCCTAAAAATAGCCTGAACGCCGCTACCTGCTCCGACGAGCCGCTCTGCGCAGATGACGGTGCTGTCCTCGAACGTCGCGTCAACGCCGAAATCCGTTGCCAGTGTCGACTGGATGACCTCTTTCTGCACTTCGCCATAGAGGGATACGAACATCTCATTCGTATCCTCATTCCTGCGCAAGTCGATCAACGGATCCTGTTCAGCCAACTGGTTTAGCGCGAGCCAGAGCGCCGCACTCTCCGACGGACGCTGCGCTTGAACGCGAGTTTCCAGCGTCGGCGGAGCAAAATTGGGTTTAATATCTGCGAGGAGATCGGTACCTACGTGATCCCCGATCCGGGCGCTGTTGAGACCGCTGACGCGAGCGATCTGCCCCGCCCTGAAGCTGTCAGCGCTATGAACCCTGCCGGCTTCAAAAAGATGGATTCCAGTTATCCGCGCCGGTCCTTGGGGAAGATTCACATATTGGCGGAGCTGAACGGTGCCGGATGAGAGGTAGAGATAGCACAGCTTCTCGCCGCCCCATCCCCGCTCGATCTTGAAAATCTTGCCGGCGACTGCCGCCTTCGGATCGAGACGGCGACCAGGCAACAAGCCAGCAATCGCCGACGCCAGGGCCGGCACGCCGACGCCGGTCACCGCAGCGCCGGCATACGCCGGTTGTACCAGGCCGGCAGCGACCTGTTTCCGCAGTGCACATTCAAGCCTTTCGGCGGTCAGACGATTAGGTGCCTGTAGAAAGTCGCCGACTAGCTCATCGTCGTTCTCCGCCAAAGCCTCACACAGGGCGGTAAAGAGTGGTTCTCGGCGCGGATCGAGAACCACCACCTCAGCAAGTTTACTGCCGGCATTGCTGACGGATGACATGGCGATCGGGCGGAGCGGTAACTGACCGGGGATGGACTGTAGCACCTCCTCATAACGCGCTCCGAGGCGATCGACCTTGTTGACGAAGAAGACGAAGGGGACGGAAAGCCGTTGCAACGCCCGCACGAGCACCCGCGTCTGCGCCTGAACGCCCTCGACCGCAGAAACGACGACGACGGCGGCATCCAGGAGCCCGAGCACCCGCTCGACTTCCGCAATGAAATCGGGATGGCCGGGCGTATCGATGAGATTGATCACCGTATCTCCGAGGTTGAAGGAGACAACGGCGGCCTGGATCGTGATCCCGCGCTGCCGTTCCAGCTCGTGGCTGTCGGTCTGGGTGTTGCCGCTATCGACACTGCCGAGCTTGTCAATGACGCCGGCGTCGAAAAGGAGACGTTCGGTTAGGCTAGTTTTTCCCGCATCCACATGGGCCAGGATGCCCAGATTCATAGTGCGCATGAACCCTCAACTTCTCAGAAATTCGAACTGATTTTCGTGAGAACGGCTCCGCGCATTGGGACCTCTACGATATAATGATCGTGATCATAATTCATCTTCTGGAGAACTCCTGGTGACCTTAAAATCGTGTTCGATCTCGTTGCAAGGACAGTGATTTTTTGATTCGGGTCAAAAGGTGGGTGCAGCTATTCTCGTAGTAAGCTGAATGAAACTGTACTCGCCGCTACCAAACGGGGGCGCTAAATGGACAATCGTTAGCTTCTCTACATCGTCAGAACTTCAGACTTCTCCAGCAGAGAATCCAATATCTCAACGAGCCGGATAAGATCAGTTTTCTCGGTGATAAGGGGCGGTCGGAAAATGAGCGTCCCTTCACTACTCGACGAGGTGTCACATATGATGCGATGACGCCGGAAAAGATAGTTGCTCACGCTAACGGCTAGTTTCGGATCGCAGCCTCCGTCTGTGGGTGAGGCAAACTCCAAACCAACCATAGCTCCCTTTCCATGTATTTTTCGCAGCCTTCCTCCTTGTCGACAATGGATTTCCAAAGAGTTTAGGAAAATCTCATTGATGAGGGTGGCACGGTCCATTAGTTGCTCTTCATCGATAATACTAAGGACAGCTATTCCTGCTGCCATTGCTAGGTCATTACGTGCAAATGTCGATCCATGAAGCAGCCGTCCATCTGGCTGGTCGAAGATAACGTCGCTTATCCACTCACGCATCAAAATAGCGCCTGAGGGAACGAACCCGCCAGATAGCGCTTTCGCCAAAAGAACCATATCCGCATCAGTGTTGTAGTGCTGAGAGGCGAGAAAGCGGCCGGATCTGCCCATTCCGCTTTGCACCTCATCAACGATCAACAGTGTCCCGTGTTGCTTGCAGAGATCTGCGACGTGCCTCAGGTACTGGCCCTCTGGTGTAACTGCACCACTACTTTGAATAGGTTCGACGAAGAATGCGGCAATCTCGTTGGTGGCCAAAATCGCCTCCAATGCCTCAAGATCATTGAACGGAACGGAAAAGCAATTAGGCAGCAGAGTTCCAAAGCCTCTTCGCAATCCTTCGTCGCCATTTATCGATAGTGAGCCATAGGTCAGCCCATGGAATGCAGCCTCGCAAAAAACCAGTCCATCTCGGCCTGTTACCAGTTTTGCAAACTTAATAGCCCCTTCGGTGGCCTCGGTCCCGGAATTACAGAAGAAGACGCGCTGCAGATGGGAGGAGTACTGGACTAATTTTTCGGCAAGGAGCCCAGCCGGTAGATAAGCGTCCCGTTGAGACAATGACGGTAGATCTAGTGCCATCGCCTCCTGAAGAACTTGCACAATTCGGGGGTGGTTACGTCCCAGAAGGAAGACACCCGAACCACTGTGAAGATCGAAATACTCGTCGCCATTCGCATCATAAAGCATTGCACCCTTGCCGCGAACGAAGTCCGTTAGCTTGCCCGTCTGCTCTAGCATGTTAATTACGTGCGGATTGACATGACGCCTGTTCAGCCGGTATTTTTCCGATGCGCGTCTGGCAAAAAGCTCTGTTAGCATGATGACAACTCGTTATTCCTAGACAGAATTCACATCCGCTGACGGGTTTAGCCGATAGGTACGCATCGCATTGGTAAAAAACACGGCCTCCCACCAACTCTTAGGAAGACTTCGTTTTACTAATTCAGCGTACTCAGAGATCGACAGGTCAGGCCAGCCAGAACCGAAAATGATGCGGGAGGGATCATTCAAGTAGGCGGCTAGGAATTTAATCTGGTCACATACGAGCAGGTTGCTTCGGTCACCCATGGCTCCCGGCGTTAGGCTTTCAATGAGCGAGGAGCATTCCAATACGATGTTTGGATTGTTCGCTGCTATTACGGCGGCCTCTCTGATCCACGGGTTACCGCTGTGTGTCATGATGAAGGATGTCTCGCGGTGTGCCTTGGCAACATCGTCCAAAACCATAGGGTGGCAATATTTGAGCCGAGCGCCGCTCCATCCTGGATCCCCGGTATGAACAGCTACAGGCAACCGGTATTGCGCGGCGAGACGGTAGAGCGGTCTGAGCCGGTTATCATCTGCTGATATATCGAGAAAGCCGGTATTCAACTTGATACCGCAAACGATAGGGTCGGATATCTCTGCCTGCAATGCGTCTAGATCGGGATCGCATTGTCGAATAACAGCAAGACGGAAAACCGGAATGGGACACGAAACTAACCACGCTCTATCATACCGGACAGAATCTGTGACAGCCATAACAACGCCTGCTGTGCGGCATTCGTCGGCGAATTGGGTACTTTCTACACCGCCCGGCGAGAACGCCCTCGAGCCATCGTCGCAGTGGAAATGCGCGTCAAAGATCCTGAATCCACTCGTCATTTGGGAGCCGTTCACTATCTTGTCTGTTGCGCAATAACCGATTGCGAGTTGTCGCCAACTAAGTGGTAAAGACGCACATACTTTGATACTGGAGAGCTAGAAAGCCCAAGACGCTCCAAGGCTTGGGCCGCACGCGCCGCTATGTCCTCCCAATGGTATGACCAGTCGACAACTTCAACCTCGTACTCAGCGAAGGTGCAAGGTTTTTGGCCAAAATTGCCGGCCACGCGATCGATTACGAGTAATATAAATCGGTCAAGCATTCCACGGCGCTCTTCCAAGTTTAAATCTTCAATTTGAAAATAGAAACGCTCCGCTTGGGCGGAGGCCACCTCTCGGAGGGGATACTTCTGCAGAAGACGTAAAAGCGGCTTTCCTGTGAGCACCACTACCCTCTCATTGACTTCGTAATATGCAGGATTAATCCAAAGCAGGGGATTCGTGAGGTCAATTGAAGAGCATGAACTATGCGCTTCAATCTCGCGGTAAAGGTTGAATGGCGGTGATGTATCCATCAAGTACTTTACTCGAAGTACACCTTTATCAGTAGACGATGTCTGTAGGGTTATTCCTGCACGCGCTAGAACGTGGTCGCACGTGTCGTAATAAAGATTATGAGAATGAATCTGCCGACGCCGGATCAACTTCAGATCAAAAGATCCAAATGCCCTATCCAAATCGAGGAGTGATATTCTATCATCGCGACAGTCCGCGGCAACAAACTTCGCTTCTCTCTCAATCATCGATTTGATTTCGAGTGGTGTCCTTACGTCCTGCCGAGTCAGCATAGCGGAGCCTTCTATCGCGTTGAAAATAAAGAGAAAAGCGACGTCTGGCGTTGCTCAATTCCCTCTGGGAGATACATCAATGCATCATATAAGTTCGAGGCAATACATGCAGATTTAACAAAATCGCTTGAACGATAAATACTATCAAAATATTCAGCACAACTGCTGGTTCGGCAGCCAAACTCTACGATGAAATGGGTGAGTTGTTCACTACTAGTTTGTGAAGAATCCAATGAGACTGCCCGAACTATCAATCGATCCGGCATCTGCTCATCAAAAGCGAACATCTGTCCGCGCCCAACGGTCTTGATTTCGAAGCAAGTCGTAAAAGCCAGCCTCGTGAGGGATACGTCCTCAAGGGATGGAAGTTCGATTGGTGACGGGTTACATGATAGATCTGCCTTACATTTATATAGAGTCGTATTCCCGAAGAAATCGGACCGTCTTTTCTTAAAGTATATATCGAGATCGTGCGTATCGTCGGCCGTGCTTGTCGGCGTTACTTCTATAGTGAGAGCCGTGTCGTCATCGGACTGGCCACTGATAAGGATCGATCGCCAGATGGACACCTCGTTTGGGCGAAGTTGTAGGACGTGAGGTCCAAACGACAGATACTCTGACCGAGCTAAATTCCTCAAAAAACTTTCATGGAACTCATCCACGTCTATTACGGCGAAACAGGAGTAGTGCGGCCCAGCCAAATCAGCCAAGATCGACGGTTTGCTATAACGCATCTGATAGTCCTTTTTCATCCCACGAATAGAGGAACAGGGCGTTACGGTGTGAGCCGGCAACCAGCCATCCGTCCGCTGTTACCAGAGGCGCAGAATGGACGCCTTGCTCTGGCTTCAGGTTCCAAAGAGGTTCCCCTGTTGCTATGTCTAAACAATGAATTTGCTCATCAATTCCGACGAAGAGAGCCAAGTCGTCCGAAACTATTGTGAAAGGAGTGTAACGAAAACCTCCGCCAATCAAAGTCTTCCACAGAACTCTACCGTCTCGCATCGAGATGCCGTAGACAAATCCGTTATCACTGCCGACGCAGCCTATTCCACTCGTACTGATAGCGGGGCATGAATTGACGGCGCCTTCAGTTTTATGCTCTGCGAGAAGTCGCCCGGAATCTAGATTGAAGAGGTAGATAAGCCCTCCCCCGTCTGTACCGACGAGACCGCTGTTTTCCTGGAAGCAGAGTCCGGCCGTCCCTTCTATAAGAAAATCTGTGGGTGTCTGCCAACGGCAAGTTCCTTCCGGTCCTAAGCAGACAATGGTATTTTCGGCAGCAAAGATGATGGATCCGTCATGTGAAAGTGAAGGTGAGCTATATATTTGGTCGATTTCCTTCGAAGGAAACGCCTTTCGCCATATACAAGACCCATTTTCTAGGTTCAACGCATACACGTTCTGATCATAGCTTCCCGCGTAGACAATGCCCCTACCTGTATCGACCAGAGGAGTGCTGTGAAACTGCCCGCCGGATTGGAAACTCCAAATCACAGAACCCTGCGCAGACACTCTACGCAAATGATGATCCTCCGAACCGACCACGAAGGTTCCGTCTCCGACAGCGACGGGAGAACTATAAACTGGTCCGTCCACCGACAGTCGCCATATTTCCCTAGTCTCGGTCAGTGAGACACAATGTATAGCATTCTCCCAAGACCCGAAAACTACTTCGTTCTTGCTTAGGGCGCACGGAATGCTCCAAATTCGGTCACGGAATTCAAGTGTTTCAACAAGCAGTGGCGGCTTTCTAAAGTCTCTTTCTCCAAATGTATGAGGCGATGGATTGCGAAGCGATTGCAAGCCTTTATACCAAACGTTGCGAGTGCCCGTCATGACGGCCTCATCGAGAAGCGCGTCGATGTTCCTGCTTCGCACTCGCCGAGAGGTGCTCGATCAACTATTACTGGCTTGAATGAGCTATTGCCAAGCACGCGAGTGAAGCTTGCGAGAACGTCGAGATCCTCCAATAAACCCGCTAAATCCCAACTTGAGTCAAACTTGTCTGCGGGTGTATGATATCGTGTGCGGACAAATTCCCGCTTGAGCGCAAGACCAGCATCTCGCCCGCCTGACAATAGATCATCACCTGGGACCACCTGAATAATCGGGACTCCTCTTTGGGCGAAGCAAATATGGTCGCCACGGAAGTAGTTACCTGAAGTCCGTGCCGCATCTTCTGTAACCGACCTTTCTTGTCCGGCTAAAATGCTTGAAATTACGATGTCTAGGTCGGTCGTTCCCCAACCAACAATCTTAACATCTTTTGTTCTGCCAAGTGGCAAATAGGTGTCTATATTCACACCAGCGATGATGTTGTGCAACGGGACTGGTTGTTGCTGGACAAAGGCACGTGCCCCAAGGAAGCCATACTCCTCTCCATCGGTAAGGACAAATAGGACCGACCGACTCAGTGGCTCACCCCTCGCCAGGATTTCGGCTAACGTAAGCAGCATGGCCACACCAGATGCATTATCCACCGCGCCGTTGAAGATTTGAGGCCTGCCCAAATCGTCGATCTTCACCCCGAGGTGGTCCCAGTGCGCCATAAAAAGCAAATGCTCGTCTGGACGTTCGTTTCCTTCCAAACGTGCCACAACGTTAGAACCATAGACGGCGTGTAGGTCGGAGGTTAGATCAACACTCATCGTCACGTCACTGATGACGCCTTTCACCGGGGGTGCATCTCCGAGATTACCAGCTAAAGCTGGCGCAAGAGATGGGAAAACTTCTAATGCAAGCGCTTTATCAATCCACACCACGAGTTGAGGCATCAAATCGTGAGATGAAGGATGGCTTAAGCTAAACACCTCACCGGCCAGTGATGTGCGGACAGTATCAAGTGAATATCCTGCCGCAGCTTCATCGTGGATTAGGAAGACTGCGCCCGCGCCTCTTTTGGCAGCTTCATTGCACTTGTGTACCCAGCGACCGCAGTAACTTACGGAGCCTCCGTTCTTGGGCTCACCAGGGAGTACAACGACGCCTTTGCCTTCTACATCTAGTTCGCAATAGTCGTTCCAGCCAAAATCGCTACAAACGACGCCATAACCTGCGAATACCAACGGGATAGAGTTGCAAATCCACGTTGGGGTTTTGGAGTAGTTGCAGATCACAGCTGAAGGCGCATCGGACAGCTCTGACGCCCTCCCGCCGCTCGTCATGATTGTTACAGACGGGGAACCGGCATTCGAAATTTTGAGGACTTCAAATCGTTGCTCGAACCCGCCGAGAGCTGCTAGGGGCGACAGCCCGATAAGTCTCATCTGCTCCTTGAGCCAATCGCGCGTGCGCGCGGCGCCGACCGTGCCAATTTTTCGACCAGCGAAGTAATCGGATGACATAGACTTCAGGTGCGACCCTAGCAAATATTCCAATTGCTTCCCCTTGATATACATATATATCTCAATATTTCAGGGGCGCAAAGATATATCCATGCGCCCCCTACTATATTAAATCATGAACATAGAGGACATGATTTTGATATTTGCGCTTTCGAACTTAATCATATCTATCTCCTTACGTTAGATTATGCCAGATTTACTTATATTGATCTGGCATAACCATATTATGTCTCCAAATAAACTTGTCAATATATTATTTTTACTCGATGAGTTTTCCGCTGCCTGCCTTTTAACGCCACGCGATCACGCGCGGCTCTCCAACCGGAAAAGGCTATAGCTGGCAGTTGGAAATAGGAGGCAACCGTTGGAAGACTTGTGAACGGTTCGAAGCGTCGCCAGTTATCGCTCTTGTCTAAAATAGAGGAAGCAATTATCTCCCCGGCTAAGGCGGTGCTTGCGAAGCCGTGGCCTCCGTGACCCTGACTGAACCAAATCCGTTCACTCAGTTTTCCGATTTGTGGCATACCACTAAGTGTACACCCCATTCGTCCTGACCAAGCCGACTCAACATGAAAATCGGCTAACTGCGAGTAAGTTAGGCGGATATCAGCCCCAAGGCGTTGAGCAATCTTCGACGGCGTCCATCGCGCCCCGGAGCGCCCACCCCAGATCAGCCGCCCATCCTCTAGTGGTCTGTAGTATGCGAACGAATGCCGCAAATCCATCACTCCTACGGTAGACCTGATTGCGTCTTCAAGAGATTTACCGGCCGGAGCGGACACGAGCATGTAAGAGTAAAGGGCGAACTGGACCTTTGATAACGGCTTGATCGGCGCGGTTGGAGACGCTGAACAGCAAACGACAACCTGATCGCATGTGATGTTGCCGCTACTACAATGAACAATCAGCCCACCGGGCACTCGAGTGATCGAGGAGACCGGCGTGTCTTCAAAAATTTGGACGCCCATCCCTCTGAGCATGCTTTGGAGTTTCCGCGCATATGCAAGAGGATTAAGCGTAAATGAGTCTGGGTCGTGAACAGATGCTCGGTACAAGGTACTTCGCCACTGGTCGTAGGTTCTCTCCGCGTCCCATACTTCTCGGTTTCCTCGAAAGTGGTCTCTAAACCAGTCTAAACGCCGACTTGCGGTGTCGTAGTCGAGGTATGGTGAGCACGCTTGGAGACCGCTGCTCAGGCTCAATTCATCGGCAACCGAAATCGAACTAGCTCTCTCCTTGACCAAGGAAACTGCTTCCACGCTTAAATTGTATAGTTCAGCGGCGGCGTTCGTTCCGACTTTTTTGACAAGAGTGGAGAGATTGAGATCAAACCCTGGGAGGACATGGCCACCGTTACGGCCGGACGCGCCCGCCCCCACGGTTTTAGCCTCAACGAGGCATACGTTGAGACGGCGCTCAGCCAAGCTCAAAGCTGAGGACAGTCCAGCAAGTCCACCACCTATAACGACAACATCTGCATCAAAAAGCCCGTTAAGATGTTGTTTTTTTGGTGCTATCGGCGTGATACGGTGAAAGTGTGTTTCATAATCCGTTCTCATTGGTTCACCTGGCGGACCCCAATTACAAGCCCTGATAAACCCTCCAGCTTGTATTTTCCCGAGATTGCGTTCCTTTCAATGCAGGTGAAATTTGCGGCTTCGAGCCAAGCCCTCGTCAGATCAAATTTATCGCACGCGAGTTCAATACTAGTGATCCGAGCAGTTTTCCTCGAATCCTGAGAAACTAAGTGCTGTTCCCCCTGCTCTGGCCCCGAACTCTCCCATGTGAGGCGCTGATCTGAAAGCTCAATGCAACGACCCGCGCAACGAAGTTTCTCGGTGAACACAGGATAAAGAATAGACCTCCACGCTTCTCCATCATCTTCGGGCCGAGGAGATAACAGGGTCACACCGGTTAATCCCGAAACTCCATTCTCACTTTGGACAAAGAAGCGCTCTGCGTTCCGGGGCAAGAGGTATTGGACCAGATGTAGTCTAGCGCCTGGAGTGTCACTTAACTTCGGAGTTAGGACACGCCAAGCTGGCAGCATCTTGCCGCCGATCGGAGCCCAATGATCAACTGGCTCCGGAACAGTCAGGCCCGAGAGAGAAATAGCCTGATGTGCTGCGCGCGCGTCGTGCACGCGGGCACACACTGCGATGGGCTTCTCATCGAGATAACAATCTTTGGCGAATGCGTCTGACATCACCTCGAATAGGGCTACGTCGGAGACCCAAGATAACTCGATATAGCTGCCATTCATCGTGATGAAAGAGCTCGCAGTTCCGTCAGGCCTAATAAAATTACTGTCATATATTTGAAATCCAGCGTTGCTAAATCGGTCGAGGGTCGTTTTGACGAGTTCCGCAGGAATAGTGACAACTACATGATCTATATAGGTTGTTTTCATTTCGTTCAGGCCGTCACCAATTTGGACACGCAGCAATTGAAGAGAAATCTGCCACCGAAAAAATTTAATGTCAACCTAACCGCGAATACATTTTTCTATTGCATCTTATAGTGGTACATTCTATGGGTGATGCCATTGCGACGACTGAAGGAAGCGATGCTGATGTTGCAACCCGTTGAAATCTCTAAAGCTAGCAAGCTGATCAGCCACGGCCCAACCACCATAATCACAGCCCAGACCTCGGAAGCGCGAAGCGCAAAAGCCGTCGGCTGGATCACGCCGATGAATGCGAGACCGCCACAAGTCGTCGCAGTCTTGGGCTCCTCATTCACGACTGAGTTAATCAGACAGTCGCGAGAGTTCGTGATTAACGTCCCGACCGCGAAAATGATGGAATTAACCTTTCTGCTGGGAACCACCACGGGACGCTCTTTGGACAAGTTCTCGTTGCCAGGAATGAGGCTCCGCGAGGCCCAAAATGTCAGTGCGCCCCTGATCGAGGGCTCTGTCGCCTGCCTAGAGTGCCGCCTTACGGACAATCACTCGGTTGAGGATGAACACGATCTGTACATTGCGGATGTTGTTGCGGCTTGGGCGGATGGCGACGTGTTCCGCGACGGTGAGTATTCGTTCAGTTCGCAGGAGCAATGTACCTTCCACCATACGTCAGGCGGGCGTTTCCGTGTCACCGGAACAGATATTCATACCTTTGAACGTCCAGAAACGAGGCCCTAATCATGATCAATACCAACGACGCCTTCGCCAATACTATCCTGAACTGCGAATTGACGGGCGAACCGGTAAGCAAGTGGTGCCAAACAGTTGCGCAAGCGATTAATCTTCACAATTTTGATGATGTGCCTTACCCGACGACGCAGTTCCTAGAGCCTTCTGTTCTTTTGGAGGTCTCTGCTCTGTCAGGAATGAGTGTCGATCACATCAACTCGTTCGAATACAGCCTCGCAGCCACGGCTTCTCGGCTGAAGTGGTTGCTAGACTTGACGGACGTCGCGACACCAGTCCAGCGGGTAAATCTTGCAGCTGCTATGGCTTCGACCGCGCGTTACCAAACGGCGATCCAGGTACTTGCAACGGTTCCTATACACCGTCTCTATCCCCCTGAAGTCGCCCTCTACTACTTGATAAAGTTCGCGGTCGAAAATCGGATTGGTCTGGTTTCATCCCACGATGATGACTTCGCTATGCTGAAAGCGCTGATCGACGACGGCGAACTGCCTGATCACCGTATCTTAGATGTTTCTGCGCAGGCCATAGTCTGGAACATCAAAACGGGCGGTGTTTCCTCTTCCCTACTCAAGTGGTTTGTTGCGCGTGGCGACAAGGCGGTGACCGCCCTTGGAATTGGGCGAGACTGTAGAGAAAAGATTTCACTGTCTAGCTACCATCGTGCGTACGCCATGATACCTGCGCAGAATGGTGAAGTCGCGGAAACACGGAGAATAATGAGATTAGCCGAACAATTCGCTCACGAAGCCGACGGTTACCGGTGGATCGACGAAGCGAATGTTTTTGAGGCGAGAAAGACTGTGCTTGAATCAAGCCTGAAAGAGATGATCCATCTTGCAAAGGATCTCGATGAGGCTGAGCGGATTGGCCTGAGGCTCATCGAAATGGACCCTCTGTGGAGCATCTCTTACCACGAGCTGGCCGAGGTATATCTCGCTCAAGAAAACTATGCGGCGGCCTTGAAGTGCTACGAAAAGGCCCTCGAAGTCGGCCTCCCTCGCCTTACCTTCTCTCACTATATGGTTGGTGCCTGCTTAGCGAAAGAAGAGAGGCTTTCTGAAGCTCTGCCAGCTTTTGAAGCCACACTTGCACTCGACCCGAGCAATATCTCGGCCGGTTTACAGGCACTTCTCGCTGCCCGCCGTATCGCACCAGATCTTGTACCTACTTTCACAAAGAGGATCGAGAACTGGAACCAGCAAGGCCTTTTGACTGATGCTCACAAGGAGATGATCGCATGAACCAAGTTGCCGGCCTGACGGTGGATTCAGCCACCCAAGTACCTCAGTATCCACGCATCTCCATTAAATGTTTTGACCATATCCAAATGGATGTGGCCAACCTGGAGGAAAGCATAGAGTTCTATCGCAGGGTCTTCGGATTCAGCCTAAAAGAAGTCGGACTGCGCGCGATGGTCCGATGGGCGATCATTGGAAATGAGGCGCAGCTTTATCTCTGCCTACACGAGTTTGCTGAAGGTAAAGGAGTGAAGAACGAGGGTTTGGAAATTACGCATTTCGGACTCGTCGTCGATAATTTTGACGCCGTTCTTGAGACACTGAAGTTGCATAATGTGGCAACCGCGTACGATCACGCAATTCAATACCATTCATCAAAGTCGATCTACTTCTTTGATCCCAATGGATACAAGATTGAGATTTCTGAAAACAGAGGCGGCGGTATTGATTCAATGCGACCGAACAACGTTCTTGAATAGCATAGTAGGATAACACGATGATACGCCAGTTTGCTGCTTACTATAAAGGCAATTTAAAACTATTCGTGCTGGACTTCGTGTGTTCAACAATAGTGGGATTACTCGAGCTAGCTTTTCCGATTGCAGTGGCCATGTTTATTGAGAGGATTCTGCCGAAGCAGGACCTCAATGTCGTTATGTTAGCCGGGTTAGCGCTCTGCATTGTATATCTCATGAGCGCCGGACTCACGTACATCGTCAATTATTGGGGTCACGCACTTGGTATCCGGATCGAAACCGAGATGCGGAAGAGAGCTTTCAGACATCTGCAGAAGCTTTCGTTCAGCTACTATGACCGTACCAAAATGGGCCCGTTGCTCGCCCGCGTGACGAAAGATCTTGAGCAGATCGGAGAGCTTGCGCATCACGGTCCTGAGGACCTTTTCATGGCGGCGATAACTTTCTTCGGCGCGATGATCTTAATGTTTTTCCTTAATACAGAACTCGCGTTCGTGATTTGTCTTATCGCGCCATTGATCGTCTGGTTTACCACTCGGTACGGCCGACGCATGGAATCTGCGTGGCAGCGAATTCTTAATAGCATAGGCAACTTTAATACACGAATCGAAGACAACATTGGTGGCATTCGAGTCGTCCAAGCGTTCACCAATGAAGAACATGAGCGCGTTCTGTTCGACAAAGAAAATGACGCCTATATGAAGGCAAAACTCTCGGCCTATAGGTACCTGGCCGCAAGTGCTTCATCGCTCTATCTAAGTTCACGGTTTGTACAAATCATTGCGATGGTCCTAGGCAGCTACTTTGTCATAAACGGTGATTTATCCAACGGCAGTTTTGTAGGTTTCATTCTTTTAACTGGTGTGTTCACTAGGCCTGTAGAAAAGATGATAGCCGTCCTCGAGTCCTACACAAACGGGATAGCTGGCTTCAGACGCTATCTTGACTTCTTGGCTACAGAGCCCGACATCATAGATGCACCTGATGCTAAGGAGATGCCTCCTCCGCGCGGTCGCATCCGCTACGAAAATGTCACTTTCGGCTATCCTGACAAAGGTTTAGTTCTTAAAAACGTCAATTTCGACATCCAGCCGGGTCAAAAGGTTGCTTTTGTCGGATCATCCGGCGCTGGAAAAACTACCCTGTGCGCGTTGCTTCCGCGGTTTTATGAAGTTTCGTCGGGCCGCATTACTATTGATGGTCACGATGTCCGAAGCGTAACATTAAACTCGCTTCGGTCTCAAATTGGGATCGTTCAGCAGGAGACTTTTCTGTTTGGCACCACTTTTCGAGAGAATATCGCCTACGGGAACCTCCAAGCTAGTGAGGCCGAGATCATTGAAGCCGCTAAGCGTGCTCATCTTTGGACGTTCATCGAAGGGCTTCCAGATGGTTTGGATACGCTCGTCGGCGAACGTGGCCTGCGCATGTCTGGTGGCCAACGCCAGCGAGTGAGTATCGCCCGCATTTTCCTAAAAAACCCGCCAATTGTCATCTTCGACGAAGCAACGTCGTCGCTCGATGCAGAGACGGAAAGAGATATTCAATTATCGCTTGCAGAGTTGGCAGAAGGCAGAACCACACTGACAATAACCCACCGGATGTCGGCGGTGAGCCAAGCAGACAAAATATTTGTGGTCGGTCAACGAGGCATCATTGAACAAGGTACCCACGCGGAGTTGTTCGCCCGAGAAGGGGTTTACTTCCGCCTCTGTACCGCTCAGTCAGTCACACAACAAAAGCCGCGAGACATGGCCTCCGCCGTCGGATGATCTAGCAGAACTGGGTTGGGGCCTGCGGAAAACGCTCTAATCATCACCACGCAAGTTCCTACCTGCCTCTAGCAATCCGAATTTGGCGAAAAGACTGACTTGATACAGCGCGTGCGAATGACTGCCTGATGCATAGGAGGATTACGTGAAAGTACTTGTGACTGGCGGTGCCGGGTTTTTGGGCTCCCATCTATGTGACGCCCTGCTTAGATTAAATCACGAGGTAATTTGTCTTGATGATCTTTCTACAGGCAGTCTGTCGAACGTAGAACACCTGTTAAACTTGGAGCATTTCACGTTTTTTTGTCACGACGTCACTGAGGAGTACGACTTTAAGGTCGACAAGATATTCAATTTGGCCTGTCCTGCCAGCCCGCCAGCATATCAAAGCGATCCACTTAAAACGGTATTAACAAATGTGTTGGGAGCTAAAAACGCGGTGCAACTTGCTCATCGCCAACGAGCCCTTCTGATTCAAGCGTCTACCTCGGAGGTTTACGGGGATCCGGAAACTCATCCACAACCAGAGGACTACTGGGGCAATGTCAACCCAACCGGGCCACGAGCGTGCTATGATGAAGGCAAGCGATGCGCGGAGGCCATTATATCAGATTTCAGACGCACCGAGCGCATCGACGCGAAGATTGCACGGATTTTCAATACCTACGGGCCCCGAATGGCAAGCGACGACGGGAGAGTGGTATCCAATTTCATCGTTCAAGCGCTTTCTCACAAACCTATTACCATTTTCGGAGATGGTTCACAAACGCGATCATTTTGCTTTGTCGCCGACCTCATCGATGGTCTCCTACGTCTTGGCGATTCTCCGAGCTCGGTAGTTGGGCCGGTCAACTTGGGAAACCCCCAGGAGGTTCCTATTGTGGAACTTGCCACAGAGATACTGCAGATGACAGGAAGCACGTCACAGTTGGCTTTCAGAAAGCTTCCTACAGATGATCCGAAGCGCCGGCGTCCAGACATATCTCGAGCGATGGCCAATCTAGACTGGCGACCCAGAACGTCGCTCAGAGAGGGATTGACAGTGACGATTGAATACTTTTCGGGCGTCACGCATCATATATCAGCGCACAACTCCTGAGAGTGGGTCAGATCAATAATGGACATATTACAATTTTCAGAGCACTTTTTCTCCGATCAAAGCGAATTCATCCAGACCGGAAAACATCAAGAATACTTGGAGAACAATCTCGTTCAGAACTTTACGCTTGAACAGCTTCAAGCTGCGAAAAAAATGTTGCTTATCATGCTGAAGCCAGACGCACTAGCATCTGGAAAAGCACTGCCAATTATTCAGAAAATCATAGATTCTGATCTAGAAATTGTATCTTGGAAGTTGCTGCAACGTGTTGAGGAGTGGCAATTCGAAGAACTGTACAAGTTCAATTTGAGTGTTCATAATCCAAAAAGCATGATTGGCAGTTGGTGGATATCACGACAAGGTTATGGGTTTTCTTCTGCGATATTATTGATTGCTAGGAGCCGATCCGCTGACTTCACAGCATACGAAGTGATGAGCCGCATCAAGGGACCATCAATTCCATATGCGGCGACGCCTGGTCAGATTCGACATGACTTCAACGCTCCATCGCGGCCCTTGAATTTCATTCATTGCTCGGACGAGCCGCTGTCCACATTGCGGGAATGGCAGATTTTCTCGACACCGCCCGAGATTGCGGCTGTGTTAAACCAAGCTGATCGCTTAGAGCACTGGAAAATACCTCAACAAATAAAAACTCTTATTCCGAAACTCTATCGCCGTGAAACCGACGCCTGCTTTCCCTCGGCAATTGTGCGGACCGCTATGCGCATGGCCCTAACGATAGCTGCGGAGGAGGCGCGCGCCATTTTTCTGGTCAGCATGCTGGAGACGATAACTCTTGGTCCTGGAGGTCCCTCGAGCAAGATCACATCGCTGACGGCCGAGTTGCTAGTTATTAAAGATAAAATCGCTACCACTGATTTCACCGCCTGGAAGAATCCGGACCTTGTTCACGCGCTTCTGCGGTTTATGGACTTTCTAGCATTGTCGAGAACATCATTTACCAAGTCGCTTTCGTTGTTCCATCACCACGGCATGGCGACCGATAGATGGGATGAGTTGATGATAGAAACCAATTTACACTATAAAGAGGATCTTTTGCTAGCCTTCAGACCTATGATTGGCACCGAAAACAATGGAGCCTTATGCGAAATGTTTAACAATACATCCCACATGCGCCTCAATATTTGAGAGTCGGCGTAAAATTGCTTGCAGGGGAGCATGAGGAATTGTGGGGCGATCATGCGCGCGGGCTGTTTCGTCGATCTCTTGATTGTCGTTGGCTAGAGCGCGTCCGCTTTACTCGGGGTCATATCCGCACGATTTGAAGTAGTTGGCGCATTCTTGCGGTTCGAACAGCGTGACGATCTGGCCGACGGTAG
>NZ_JBNWCP010000030.1:0-19374 GCF_053522345.1 Agrobacterium sp. 22-226-1 | reverse complement strand
AAACAGGAACTTGACCTCTACACCAGACCCGAAACATATCTAAAAGGCGGGTCAAATCTCGGTGGAAATACCGGGTCAGTTCTCAGTGGAAATCAACACACAGCCAGCAAGTTCATAGAGGTAGGCGCCTTATACAGAATGCGTTTGACGGCTATTTGGCAGCTTTGGCTGCCTCCTCGATAACCTTTGCGACTGCAGCAGCCTGAGAGATGTAGATAGCGTGGCCGCCCTCGACCTCTGTAACCGTAGAACCGGCACGCTTGTACATCCAGCGTTCCAGGTCAGGGTTTATTATCATATCGTCCTTCGCGACAATTGCGTAGCTCGGCTTCTCGTGCCAGGCGGCAACTGTAACCTGCGCATTGGTAGCGGCGACGGCGACAGGCATCTGGGACCGGGCCATGAACTCGGCTTGATCCTTGGGCAAATCTCCCCCGAAATCCGAGGCGAACTTTGCCCGTTGGACAAGCAGGAAGCCATCCTTGGACGGTTTGATATCGTTGGTGGGTGACGGCATTGCCTGGAGCAATTGTGCGGTGCTTTCGCCCTTTTCAGGCAGCAGCGCAGCGACATAAACAAGTGCCTTGACCTTGGGATCATCACCTGCTGTCGTGATGATCGTGCCCCCGTAGCTGTGACCGACGAGAACGACGTCTCCGTCCTGCTGATCAAGCACGCGTCTGGTGGCTGCGACGTCTTGTTCCAGACTTGTCAGCGGCTGCTGGACGATACTGACATTATAGCCGTCGCGGGTCAGTACGTCATAAACACCACGCCAGCCAGAACCATCCACGAGCGCGCCGTGGACGAGCACGATGTTGCGCACGCCCGCCAAGACTGGGGTTGCCCCTGCAGCAGAAAACAAGAACGCGGCTGCGAGGCCTATGGCTGCTTTGCCAGAAATGGACATTGTCGGTACTTCCTTGAATTGTGTGTTTCGAATGACCGAGGCTTCGATGATCGCGTCATGGACTCCGCATCTGTCGGCGCCGCCGCGACCTCGACAGAGCTTTGACCTTGGAGAGGCCTCGGAGGACCGTTACTGAAGGCTCACGATCAATCCTCGTCCTGCCATCTGCGCAGAGGCGTTTGGTCGTGATAGCCCATGCGATCAGGGGTGGTGATGAACTCAATCGTCGTGCCCCATGGCATGCGGCAGTAACATACCTTGTTTCCTGGACCTTTTTCGGTTGCGTAGGGAATAGCGCGCGGCGCGGTAAGCGCGGTGCCTCCGGCCTTTTCGAAGCGCGCGACCGAGGCGTCGATGTCGTCGGTGTAGACTCCGAAGTGCGTGATGCCGAAGTCGCTCGGCCTGACCGGCTGAGCTTGTTCGGGGCCGTGCATTTCGAAGAGTTCAATGTCAGGTCCGGTCCCGATCTTGACCATCGCCTGCGCGCGGACGAGCGTTCCGGGGAAAGCGCCGGTGGCCCGCTCGAATTCGGGTCCTTGCCGCGGCGGATCCTGTGGTCCGAAGGACTGATAAATAACCTGGCCGCCGAAAGCTTCTACCAGGAACGATTTTGCAACTTCGATGTCAGGTACCGTAATGCCAATATGATTGACGCCGCGAATGACGGATGAGGTCATGACAGTCTTCCTTTCTTGTCAGATAAATTGAGCGCGATCGGGCGCAACTCTCTCGCAATACCGAGTTTCGCCCGGCTCAGGGCGGACGGCCGCAGGTTCTTAATTTGCCTTGAGAAAATCGATCAGAGCTGCCGCAACTTCATCCGGCCGCTCGTCCGCGACATAGTGGCTGCACCGCGCAATCGAGCCGCCTTCCACAGAGTTGGCAAACTCTTTAAGCATGGGGACCATATGCGCACCGAAGCGCTTCTCCCCGCCGAGACCCAATACCGGTATCTCAAGCGGTTGCTTCTTGTACTCGAGCGCGGCCGCATGATCGGCAGCAAGGGTGCGATACCACTCCATGCCGCCGCGAGTGCGGCCAGGAAGGGCCATCGCTTTCGCGTAGACATCGATGTCCGCCGGATTGAAGGTGCTGTGATCGTAGAACCGCTCCGCCATGAAGGACGAAACATAATCATATTCACGGCCGTAAATCAGGCGCTCTGGCAGATCCCGGTTCATATGGAAGCTGAAGTGCCAAATTTTTGAAGTCGTTGCCTCCCACTGCGTCCAGCCAGGAAGGGGAACGTCGAGGACGGCCAGATGGGTAACGGCCTCCCGATAAATGGCGGCCTGCGGTAATGCCACCATTCCGCCAATATCATGGCCGCACACGGCGTAGCGTTCATGCCCAAGGGCAACCATGACCTCGTGCGCATCACGCGCCATCGTCGCCTTGTCATACCCGTCAAGCGGGCAGTCGGAGAAACCCGCGCCGCGCAGGTCAATGGCCACCACACTGAAATGCTCGGCCAGCAGCGGCATAACAAGGTGCCATTCCCACCATGTTTCCGGCCATCCGTGAAGCAGAAGGATCGGCGGACCGAAGCCTCCCGTGACGGCGTTGATCCTGATACCGTTTACCGGCATCAATTGCTGGGTAAACCCTTCCAAAGTTGGAATCATGACTATTTCCAGTCGATGTTGACGTTGAAACTGAGCTGGCGACCAGCGCTTAGGAATGATCGAAGTCGGTGGCGATCGAGATGTGCTGCCAGGCGTCGATATCACTTCGAAACGAGGCCAGCTTTCGCTGGGCGATCGAATGCGCGGCCGGGCCGAGCGGGAGGTGAAGCGGTGCTTTATCGGCATCGACCGCCTGCAGGATTACCGCAACTGCCTTGTCGGGGTCGCCCGCCTGATTGCCATTGTTCGTTTCGCGATAATGCTTGCGGGAACTTGCGGCGTATTCCGGCATCTCCCTGGCCACCATCGTGATCGAGCGACCAAGGAAATCCGTGCGAAAAGGCCCGGGCTCGACGATCACCACACGCACCCCGAACGGCTTCAGTTCGCCGGCGAGGGCTTCGGAAATCCCTTCCACTGCAAATTTCGCGGCATTGTAATATCCCGCCCCGCCGCTGCCCGCGATCCCTGCGCCAGATGACATGTTCACAATCGTTCCCCCCGAACGTCTCAGGACCGGCAGAGCCGCTCTGGTGGTTTCAATCAGACCGAAGACATTCACCTCGAACATCGGCCGATATTCTTCGGGCGTGCCCTCCTCGATTGCGCCGAACAGTCCGTAGCCGGCATTGTTCACGAGGACGTCAAAGCTGCCAAATGTCTCGACCGCCTTTGCGACTGCGGTCCTGGCTGCCGCTGCATCCGTCACGTCGAGCGGCAATGTGGTCATGCGACCGCCGAAAGGCTGAGCCATGTCTTCGATCGTTTTGAGATCGCGGGCCGTCGCGACAACCTGATCGCCCCGCTGCGCCGCAGCGAGTGCGAGCCGTTGTCCGAAGCCGCTTGAGCAGCCTGTGATGAGCCAGGTTTTCATGACGTTTTCTCCGCTTGTTTTCAGAAGATGACTTGAATCTAGAGGTTTATATTTGTACTTGAAGTGACATTATTGTTTTCCCGGCGTTCATTTTTGTAAGGGTATGGCTGTGGAATGGAGCGACGTAAAAATTTTCCTTGCTATTGCGCGATCCGGCACGCTCGGCGGCGCTGCGCGTGTCCTTCATACAAGCCATCCGACGGTGGGCAGGCGGCTGCGCGCGCTTGAGGAGGCGATTGGCCAGACACTCTTCCAGCGGACCGCGGATGGTCTCGTGCTGACCGAGGAGGGCCATGCGGTCATCGCGCTGGCAGAGCAGATGGAAGAGGGCGCGTTGGCCATGGAGCGCCGGCTTGCGGGGCAGGAGCAAAACCTCAAGGGCAATCTGCGCATCTCATCAGCAGACTGGTTCGGGGCCTATGTCCTGCCTCCCATCCTGGCAGATTTCTCGAAAGACTATCCTAATGTAGACGTCGAGATCCTGACCGGCACTCGCCTGTTCAACCTCGCCCAACGGGAGGCAGACGTCGCCTTTCGTATCGTTCCGTTCAACAATGCCGATGTAATTCAGCGGCGGCTCTTCAGGCTCGAATACGGCGTCTATATCGCCGACGAGTCGCCTGACCCCGAATATGGCGACGGGACCGGCTTCCGGCTCATAACCCACGATACTTCGACCGGGCAGTTCCCCGACATCGCCTGGCTCGTCGCGAGTTTCCCGAACGCGAGACCAGTGCTGCGATCAAACAACCGCAACGTCCAGGGGCGAATGTGCAAGCAGGGCGTAGGGATCGCCGTCCTGCCCCGCGTGGTGGGCAACCAGATTCCAGGCATCCGCAGACTGGAACTGCCCAAGCCCCCGCCGGCGCGAGACATCTGGATGGGATATCACCGGGACCTGCGACGTCTTCAGCGCCTCCGTGCGTTCATTTCGACCGTCTCGGATCATCTCGCGAATGCGCCCGCATGGTAAGCCACTCGAAGAAGATCTGGTTCTCCCTGCCGACCGACGTCGTTTAAATCGCTGCGATGGGAGACAGACCAGACAGACACCTCACTTGTTGGCCGCAATCTCCCTGTGCCGCTCCACCACAGCACCTACTATCATTCTCATCAGCCCTTCGACAAAGTGCTGGTTCAGTCCGACATCATTGGCGATACTTCTCAGTCGATCCAATTGGCGATGCTCTCGCTCATCATCGATCGCCGGCAGCGCCTGTTTGGCTTTCAAGTGGCCGACCTGCTCGGTACAACGAAAGCGTTCGGCCAGAATGTAGAGAAGGGCTGAATCCAGATTGTCGATGGTCCTCCGGTAGGAAGCAAGTTGCTCTGTCGAATCATGCGTCATCATTTGAACCCCTTCCAGGCGGTTTCATTGGCACGAGGTAGAGCTTATGAGACAGGATGCGCTGTGCGACGCGACAGGGCGATTGTCAGCCATATTGCCGAAACCAGAAAGTAGAATGCCCCGACACCAGCGTACGCCGCGATCGTGGAGATAGAAGGCTCCTGCGGCATTTGCGCTTGAAAGATGAAGAGCGCGCCAGCCACAGCGGATTGTCCGCCACTCAAAATCATTGCCCACTGACCGCCACTCGTCTTCCAGCGCCGCACGGCAGCCCCGAGCTGCAACAAACCTGAAAAGATCGCCCATAGACCAAAAGCGCCGAGAACCCGGTTCATGTTCATTGTCACCGCCAGGATCACGGCAAGGGTCATGACAGAGCTCGCCGCGACGTTGATCGCCTGGCTCCTGTTGGTGGACAGGCCGCCGCTCCTGACCGCATCGACAACATTCGCAAGTGCATCCCAAGCGGGATAGATGATCAGCAGTGCGGCAGCCACCGCAAAGGAATGCCGTCCGGCAGTCAGTGCGGCCGCAACCCACAGCACTGAGAAGGCCGCTCTGGTAAAGTAGTACTGCTTGAGCCAAAGCTCGTTGCCGCGCGGGAAACGGGAGTTCTGGTTGTTTGGCATTGTTTTCTTCCACTTTCTGATTGGTTGATGAGGTTACGCGCGCGAGTTCTGTCAGAAGAAGCCGACACGCTTGCCAAATGGAGTATTCTCGTCAAACTCATGTCGACCGGCCCGGTCACTCTCGCCGGAGAGTTTCCCGACTGACTCCCGGGAACTCTCGAGGTCCTGTGAGCTGTCGTGAGACGGAAGTTTGCCCCACCCCTGTGAGCACCTTTCAGGCGTATACGCTTCCCGTATGTATTACAGATCGCCTGCTGTCGCGGGGCGACCCGTCGGCCGTCAGGATCGGAGAGGATCGAACCGGTTTGATTGATCTCGACCTGTCGCGAAGGCGCGGTGGCTGAAACCGGCATAACTTTTTGAACTTTGCGTCTGTTCATGGAGTGCCATCTCCTGCTTCGCAATTTGACGGCCCTAGATGCCAGCGTACCATTCGTAGCCCCGATCTTCCCAATAGCCACCATTTCCGCCCCACAGGCCGGCGAAGCTGTCGACCAGTTCAATGCGCATGAGGTACTTGGCCTGTTTGTAGCCCAGCTGCCGCTCGACCCTGAGACGTAGGGGCGCCCCGTGACCCACGCTGAGGTCCTGGCCATTCATCTGGTAGGCGAGGATGGTTTGCGGATGAACCGCGTCGATGAGATCAATGCTCTCGTAATACCGACCGCTTCCATCGAGCGTCTTTTCCAGCTCGTCGGCACAATGCAAGACGACATAGCGCGCCGTTTTCTTGACTCCGGCCAGGCGCAACACGTGGGAGAGCGGAACGCCTGTCCATTTGCCGATCGCACTCCAGCCCTCGACGCAGTCATGGCGGGTGATCTGGGTGCGGGAAGGAAGCGCCTTCAGATCGGTCAGCGAAAACGCCTGAGGCCGATCAACGAGACCGTCGATCTTCAGTCGCCAGTTTGCAAAATTGCCCTCCAACAGTTCCGCATATTCCTCGCTGTCGGGAGCACTCGTTCCATTGACACGGAAGTCAGGCGAAATGTCCTTTTCGTCGAACTCACGTGCCAGCGCATCGCGCCCCTGAAGCAGTCTCTGAGCCTTCATGGTCAGATGTTCGGCGGAACGAAGGACATTGGCGACATCAGCGTTCTGGTCCAGCAGATCACAGCCTGACAGGGTCAGAGCACTGCCGCCAAGCGTGCCGCCGATGAGAAAGCGGCGTCGGGTGAAAAGCTTGCTCATGATTGCGGGCCTTTTTCCTGGATCGCATAGCGTCCGGTGATCATCGAGCGGATGTTGTTCCAGGTTCCGGAGAGTACGACCATCGCCACATGGACGATGACGAAGATGACCAGCGCCAACGCTGTGATAAAATGGATCGTGCGCGCGGATTGACGTCCGCCGAAGAGATCGACGAGGGCGGGGAAAGCGGCGTCAACCCCGGGTGACATGGTGAGACCCGTCAGAACCATCAGAGGCAGCAGAATGACGACGACCGCCAGATAGGTCAGCTTTTGAAGCGCATTGTAACGTTTGGCGTCCTCCCCTTCCGGAAAACGTAGCCGCGCGTGATCGAGGATTTCGCGGCCAAGGTGGCGCGGCGAAAGCTCATGGGGCTTTGGCGCCAGATCTTTGCGGAAATGTCCGCTGAACAGGCTGAAGCCGAGATAGACAATGCCGTTGATCACAAACAACCAGGCGAAGAAGAAATGCCAGCGACGTCCGGCCGCGAGATCCTGGAATGAAGGGATGGTCGCCCAGGAAGGAAAAGCGCGTGCCGTTTGGGCGCCATCAACCTGAGAAACGCCAAGAACGCCCGTCGTGGGGATCTCCAACCCTGCGATACGTACGAAACCACGCGATTGACCGCCGTCGTCCTCGGAGCCGATCGTCAGCACCGCAGGATCGCCGTTCGCCCCGTACTGCCCCCAATAAAGCTCCGGGTGGGCATTGAAGATTTGCAGACCGCTCAAGAGAAGGAAGCTCAGGCAGAGCACGTTCAGCCAATGCGTCAGCCGGGTCGCGACGGAATGGCGGCGGATGAAGACCGTTCGAAGGTGTTGAAAATTGTCATTTGAGGCGTTTTCGGTCATCTAATCGTCTCTCGTCTGTGACATTCCACGGTTGCAGGTCAAGCAGCATCAATGCGCAGTTGGCTGGCCGGAGCAGGCGGCTGCTCCGGCCAGTGACGGCGGGGTTCACATGGGAGGAACCACACCATTCTTGCCGACGACCACCTGATGGGCGACGGGCCCGGTCGCAGCTTTTTCGGCAGTGATGAAGACAATGGCGCCAGGAACGAGATCGTCCCTGGTTGCGCCAGCGATGGTCACGACGGGCGTCCCGTCCGGAATGGCGATCTTCTTTTCCTTGCCGTGATAGGTCACGGTGACGGTCCGGCCATCAACGCCCTTGACCGCATCGGCAACCGTCGCATTGGTCATGCTGCTTTCGGGCTTCAAATCCCAGCCGTAGCTGCCTTCGCCCGTACCCTTCATCGCCGGCGGGAAGATCAGGACCTCAAGCGCGCCATCGCCACCGCCTTCCTTCGGCAGGGATGCGATGCCGACAAAGTCGCCCGGCTTGATGTCGGTGACCTTGGCTTCTGCGACGCCCGCGACCTTCCAGTCGTCGGCAAGTGCGACATCGACCGTTCCACCCTCGCGGGTCTTTACCTTGAGCGTGGAGCCTGCAAAGGCGACGATGCTGCCGCGCACGTGGATCGGTGCGGCCTTCTTGTCGTCTGCATGAGCGGGTGGTGCAATTGTTGATGCGGAAAGGATGGCCGTCAGGCTCAAGGCCAGGACCGGGAGCATGTTTTTCATTTCTTTCTTCCTACTAGTTGGTAGTTTGACGGGACGCGGTTTTACCTGGGCAGCGTGACTGCCGCAGGATTAGTGAGAGACGGTGGGCGTGAGACGATCGAGAGCAGGTGCGAGTATCATCGGGAACACCTCCGGTTTCCCGTAGGCTCTCGCCGAGAGCATTGCCCCGTAGACCGTCGCCAGGAATGTCTCAGCCTCGACATGAGGATCGCTTGTGAGGTTCAGAGCGCCTTGCCGGAAGCCACGCTCCATCACCCTCGTCAGCCAGGAAGAGATGAAACGAAAGAATGCCGTGACCTCCTTTGCGACCTCCGGCGGAAGACATGGGAGTTCACTGGCAAGCATTGCACACACACAATAGGGTCTGCTTGCATCCTCGATGCATTTTGCCCAATGGTTGGCATAGACCTTGAGGATGTCCAGTGCGTCCGGAACGTTCTGCTCAAGGGTGGCTACAGTTGCCTCGCCATCTTCACGATAACGCTTGACCAGTTCACGCACCAGATCGGCCTTACTGGGAAAATGATGGTGAATGCTGGCCTTTCGGATACCGACTACCTCCGAGATATCGGCGTAGCTAAAGCCGTTGTAGCCGCCGCTCATGATGAGGTTTCGGGCGGAAGCGAGGATGTCGTCGGAGGTGGTTGAAAGATTGCTCATGGGAGTTGTCTACCTTCTAGTAGGCAGAACGTCAAGCAGAAAATCGGGGAGATGGATGTCAGCCGTCCGTGGAGACTGTTACATCTTTCCAGGCTTCGATTTCCTGTTGCAGCCGCTCGGTTCGCGCCGTCACCTGCTTCAGGGCATCACTGCCGAGGAGAAGTTGCGGCGGAGGGTTGTCGGATCCGATGAGTGTCAGCACGGCGGCAGCGAGCTTTTGGGGGTTACCGAGCTGATTGCCACTCCCTGCCTGACGCGCCTTGCGGATCGGATCAAACAAGCTGTCATAATCTGCGACGGAACGTTCCGTGCGGACCATGGAGCGACCTGCCCAGTCCGTCCGAAATGAGCCGGGACAAAGGGTTGTCACGTGAACACCAAACGGCGCCATTTCCGAACGCATGACCTCGGAAATGCCCTGGAGCGCAAACTTGCTTCCGCAGTAATAGGCGATGCCGGGCATCGTGATCATGCCGCCCATTGACGTGATATTGACGATAAAGCCGCCGCGGCGCTCCCGGAACCCCGGAAGAAACGCCTTGGCTACTGCGACGGCGCCAAACACATTCACGTCGAACTGACGGCGCATCTCCTCGATCGGCGACTCCTCGAGTACGCCCTCGTGCCCGTATCCTGCGTTGTTTATCAGAACATTCACTGGACCGTGTTCTTCCTCCGCTTGCTGAACCACAACCGGAATTCGGTCGAAATCGGTAACGTCGCAAAGGACCGGATGGAGCGCCGGCAGGTTCCTTGACAACACTTCACGAGAGGCTTCAGATCGGATCGTCCCGATAACCTTGTGACCAGCTTGGATTGCGGCAGCGGCGATGGCCAGCCCAAAGCCCGAGTTCGATCCCGTGATGAAGAAAGTCTTTGGCGACATTTTTGAAACTCCTTGATTAACCCTCGACGTGACAGATAATCTGGACGTTAAGCCAATTCGATTGCCGATCCTCTCATCTTATTGTCAAATCCTATGAAATTCGAGAAACCGTCCTCCGCACATGATCAACTTGTCGCCCTGGCCGGACGCCTCGCTCCTCGTCTCGGCTACAATCAGACCGCGCTCGGTTACGTGCGCATCCTGCGGACGGAAGCGGTGCTGAATGACATTCCGGTTCTTTACAAGCCGGGGGCCGTGTTCGTCTTGCAGGGGAGCAAACATGGCATGCTGGACAGCCAAATCCACCTCTACGATGAGGACCACTATCTTGCCGTTTCGGTCCCCGTTCCCTTCCGGATGACGTCTACCGCCAGTCCACAGCACCCCCTGCTTGCCATCTATCTGGAGTTCGATATGCAGATGGCAGCCGAGATCGCCATGCAGGTCGAAAAGCTTGCCGGCCCCGCAAGCGCCCGGCCTAGAGGGCTCTTCTCGAGCATAATGGATAGTAGCATCGAAGACGTCCTGCTGCGCTTGCTGGTGGCTCTCGGCAGCCCGGTCGAGGTCGCCGTGCTTGGAAGCTCTATTCTGCGTGAACTGCATTACCGGATCATATCAGGGCCGCAAGGCGCCGCAGTGATCGCGGCTCTCCAACGGAAAGGAACGTCGGGAAAGCTGGTCGAGAGCGTGGTGTGGCTGCGGGATAACTACGGTTCTGAAATCGCGGTTGCGGACCTTGCCAGAGCGGTGGGCATGAGCGTTCCGTCCTATCATGCACATTTCAAGGAGCTGACCGGCTCCAGTCCCATGCAATATGTGAAAGCCATGCGCCTCCATGAAGCTAGACTGATGATCGCCCGCCAGACTGGAACAATTGCGGAGGTGGCGGCGTCAGTTGGCTATGTTAGCCCGGCGCAATTCAGTCGCGATTTCAGACGGCATTT
This sequence comes from Agrobacterium sp. 22-226-1, assembly GCF_053522345.1. Classification (NCBI taxonomy): domain Bacteria; kingdom Pseudomonadati; phylum Pseudomonadota; class Alphaproteobacteria; order Hyphomicrobiales; family Rhizobiaceae; genus Agrobacterium; species Agrobacterium sp. 22-226-1. The sequence continues at coordinate 8,724 of NZ_JBNWCP010000030.1, read as the reverse complement.
CGGGCGTACCGCGTCGGAAGAAGTAAAGTGGGTCCAACATCACCTCGGCGAACAGGTTTGACCATTGCCCCGCATCGTTCTCGCGATCGGTCGACCGTCAAAGACGCAGTATGTCATCGTAAAGCAGCTTGAAGGGCGGCTTCACAATGAATGAGGGTCGTGTCGAAGACGGGTACGCCCACATTATCCTGGTTCAAAAGCATCCCTACCTCGGTACAACCAAGGACAAGACAGTCGCAGCCCTTATCAATGAGCCGCTGCGCAATCCGTTCATAGGTCAAGCGGCTCTCCTCGCGAACGATGTCGCGGCACAGCTCATTATAGATAATACGATGGGTTTCCGCTCGATCATCAGCTTCAGGAATCGTTGGCGACAGTCCCTGAGCGATGAGGCGGTCGGTATAGAAGGCCTGTTCCATAGTGAAGGCAGTTGCCATCAAACCCGGCCTCCGGAAACCGCTGCCCATTATAGCTGACGCAGTTGCGTCCGCTATGTGGAGAAATGGCACCGACACGCCCTCCACGATCCTGTCAGCGATCTTGTGCATCGTATTTGTTGCGAGGACCAGCAGGTCCGCACCTCCGCGTTGCAACGAGACAGCATGTTTGTTGAGGATGTGACCCGCCGTATCCCAATCGGAGGATGCCTGCAATTTTTCGATTTCATCGAAGTCGACAGATCTTATCAAAAGCTCGGGGGAATGAAGTCCGCCCAGGGTCTCCCTGGTAAGCCTGCACAGTTCCCGGTAATAAATCTGGGTCGAGGTCGCGGACATTCCGCCAAGTATGCCAATCGTCTTCAAAGTTTTCTCCATTTTCTTACAATGGGTCTGTTACCGCTTGACGGGCGCCCGAGCGGAAATCGGGTCCGCCCATATTGGCTACGCCCGTACGATTAAAACATCAGGGAAAACCACCAACTGCGTGGGAGAAAGCACCGATGATCACCGCCGTCAGGCCGCCACGTTTAGGCATATCCGGCCGCGGGGGGGGGGGGAACTCCGCAGCCTGTGCTCACGATGGGCCCATAACAGGCGTGGGGCACCAAGGCCCACCGCCTCAGGCACTGATGCCGCCGTCCACGAGAATGCCTGAACCGGTAATATAGGCGGCACCAGGACCGGCGAGGAAGGCGACTGCCTCTGCGACTTCCCTGGTCTTGCCGTATCGGGCAATCGACAGGCTCGGCAGGATAGCAGGTGCGAGAGCGCCATCGGCAGGATTCATGTCGGTGTCGATCGGGCCTGGCCGAACCAGATTGACGGTAATTTCCCGAGAGCCCAGTTCACGCGCGAGACCGCGCGTGAAGCTTTCCAGCGCAGACTTGGTCGCTGCATAGACCGCAATCCCCGCAAACGGAACAGCCAGGCCCGCATTGCTACCGGTACTGATGATACGACCTCCGTTGGGGATGTATTTCAGCGCGGCCTGGGTTATCAGAAACACGCCACGAACGTTGACATTCAGTTGCAAGTCAATCTCCTCAAGCGGCTGCGTGGCGAAATCACTCGCGAAAAGGACGCCAGCATTATTGACCAGAATGTCAAGTCCGCCGAGGTGAGCGACGGTCTGCTCGACAGTGGCCTTTGCGGCTTCTGTGCTTGCGGCATCGGCACGAATGGCGATCGCTTTGCGACCCATGGCGCGGATCTCTGCAACCAGATCTTCCGCTTTCTCGGCAGACTTCTCATAGGTGATCGCAACGTTTGCGCCATCTTCGGCCAGCTTCAGCGCGATGGCCGCACCAATGCCGCGCGCCGCGCCCGTGACGAGCGCGCTCTTGTCTGCGAGAGGAAGCGGGGGGATGTTGTTCATGGCCGTATACCTCTAAATGTTTGTGTTTCGCCCGCAGGTTCACGCCGCCGCCGCACGAGCGGCTGACGGAACCCCGCAACAACCCTGCTTATGGACGTGGCGGCTTGGTCGATACCAGGCTGACGGAAAGCCATCCCGCAATGAGAAGACAGATTGCAACCGCTGCAACGCTGCATGCCCGGCCAGTGAATTGAACGTCTGTGGCCGATCCCAAATTCGAGAAGAACAATCCACCAGCGCGGATCAGGTTTATCATCAGGGTTGCTTGTAAGTCTCATGTATGTCTCCACCTCGACCTGGGAGCGCCCCGTAAAAGAAATTTTTTGGAACCTTTCGGTTCCAAATTGGGGTCAGCCAAGCGCTTTTAGCGTCAGGTCGACCATGGCCCTTGTCTCCTCGCGATCCGCTCCTGCCTTGGCAAGGACCCTCATGCCCTGGATCTGGCACACGAGTAACCTTGCGAGCGTTCGTTCATCCAGACCGGGATCGATTTCGCCCAATGCTTGAGCTCTTATGATTGCCGCTTTGTAAAGGTCCTGCAGCCGCCGAAACAGGTGGGAAATACGAGGTGCTACCTCTTTGTCCTCTGGAAGCATCTCGACGGCTGCAAACACGACAAAGCAACCACGCATTCCTTCCATACCCGATGCCTGATCCACCTGCTGCAGAAATGCATCGCGAATGGCGGCTTTGGGCGATGGGTTTGAATGCAGCGTTTCACCGACCGAGCGAATGGCGTCCTCGATGTAAGCGTCGAGGGCGCGCAGATACACGCCACGCTTGTCTACAAATGCCTTATAGAAACTGCCTCTGGAAAGCCCCATGCCTTCGAGAAGATCGGGAAGAGATGCATCGTGATATCCCCGGCTCCAAAACACGTGCATAGCTTTGCGAACTGCTTCATCGAGTTCAAATTCGCGAGGGCGTCCAACGGACGCGGATGTCTGATTGCGCTTCACCATAGCAATAATTTGGAACCATTCAGTTTAAAATGCAAGTGGCATTTCAGGATTGTTCCACCAGGCACTCAACATCCACTGTCGCCGGATTCGGTGAGATCAACCTTGGGCGAAAGCAAGACAAGTCTGCCGGGCATTGGCAAGCCCTCATCCCTCGCCCGCAGCATGGCAGCCACCAGGTTGCCGCCTGCCGATCTACCCTCTGGAGACGGCTTCTCATACCGCGCATTGACAGGGTCCCGTCCTCGTCCACGAGCCGCGACAGTGCCGCTCGCGCTTCTGCGCTTATGGAATACGGCGCCTGAATTCTCCGTGACGGGATAGTTGCGCAGCGTAGGGAATTGCTCGTTCTTGCCCCCTCGGGCACCGTACCAGCCTATGGTGATTTGCACGCGACATTACATCTCGGTAGATTGACGCCGGTGGAAGCACCCTGCCAGTCGGCTGCGTCCCGATGACGTACAGGGAACGTGGCACCTGTTGCCGCTACCACCTCAACACTCTGGGACCGGCCGCTGCACCCAGTGCAGTCACAAATGCGATTGCGATCGAATACCACACTGCCACAAAGGCAGCCCCATCGTTAAGGCAGGCGATCGTATAGGCGAGACCACCGACAGAACCTGCAAGCAGACCTGCGACAGCGCCTGCTCGCGACAGCCGCGTTGGCGTTCCAACGCGCATTGCAGCAAGTATGGCTGCCAGCGCCGGAATGGAAGCCATGATGATGATACCCGCACAGTTTGGCACCGAGTAGGTGTGAACTCCCAGCAACGGAAAGCCGCTCCGATCGAGTAGAGCGCCGGAAAGCAGGAACACAAGGCCCGGACCAAGACACAGCATAGCGCGTAGCGCCCGGCCCGGTCGTACCACCGTCCTGGCAAGCTGAAACGCGCCAGCTGCAACAAGGACCATGCCGATGGCTTTGAACTGGAACGTCCATGTCGGCAATATCTGTATGAGATCGGAGCGCGCTCCGGCGATCAGCAGAACCACGCCGATCGCCGCAAGGATCGAAACGACCAGGGCAGCAGGAAGGACGGTGGACAGACCTGGTGCTTCAGAGGACTCTTTTCCCGCCTGCGTTGCCAATTCCCTGATCAGGTCGTCCGTTGTCCGGCCTATCGGCCTTCGGTTGTCATTCATGGTCGGAGCCTTTTCTCTGCGCGGCAGCCATCAGTTTCTTCAAGGAACGATGGAAGGCTACCCGCACCGCTCCTGTGCTTGATCCAAGGCGTGCGGCCGCCTCGTCGGTAGAAGCGCCCTCAAGACCAATGGCGCGGACGGCAGCCTGTTCGCCACGGGGCAAGGCAGAAATCAGTTTCTCGACATCTGCCGCGTTGCGTTCCGGATCGAACGCCTCTGAAGAGAACATGCAAGCCCATTCCTCCTCGGTCAGATCGATGCGTGCGCGTGCGTCCCGGCCCATGCGCCGACTTGCATCAATGATCTTGTAGCGCGTTATTGCGTTCAGCCAGGGGAGAAGGGCTCTTTGCATATCCCATTGATGGCGACGGGAATGCACGGCGATAAGCACGTCCTGCACAACATCCTCTGCCTCTGCAAGACTGAAGTGCATGCGCCGCAAATGCGTTTCAACGATCCGCCGCACGGAAGCTGCAAAATCGCGGAGAAAGGCCTCATAGGCAGCACCATCTCCCCTGCGTTCGGCTCGCATCGCTTTCGCCCATTTATCTTCCCGTGTTTCCATGCATCATAACTTCGTTTAGCTGAAACCTGTTGTTACGTGGCATTTCGAAAAATAGTCCGATTTTGCCCAGCAATCACATAACCGTGAAGATGTAAGATCCAGGAAGTGGCACCGAAAGACTCCTTCGAAGCATGTGCTTCATCACGAAAAGGAGTCCGAGATGATCATGAACAGGCGCACATTTTCAACTGCATTGCTTGCCGGCGCGGCGGCATCGCTGGTTTCGACGAAGGGCATGGCTGCCACAGCGGTTGCCCGTCCGCAAAAGGCACGCAACATCGTCTTCGTGCACGGGCTTTTCGCCGATGGCTCCTGCTGGAGCGACGTAATATCAAGGCTGCAGCCCAAGGGCCTAAATATGACATCGGTCCAGAACCCACTGACCATCCTTCCCGAGTCGGTTGCCGCTGCCGAGCGGGTGCTTGCAAGACAGGATGGCCCCACCGTCCTGGTCGGGCACTCATTCGGCGGAATGATCGTAACTCAGGCCGGCGTCCATCCTAACGTGTCAGCTGTCGTGTATATCGCCGCGCGCGCACCTGACGCCAATGAGGACTTCGCCGCATTGGCCAAGACCTACCCTACACCTCCCGCATCTGCCGGTATCGTCTTCGACGGCGAGGAAGGTCGGCTGGGCGAGAAGGCGTTTCTGGAGGACTTTGCCGGCGACATCCCGAGGGCCCGCGCGCAGGTGCTTTACGCGACGCAGTATCCTTTCCAGAAGGCACTGCTCTCAGGCAAGGTCACGGAAGCCGCATGGCGCCAAAAGCCAAGCTATTATGCGGTGTCGAGCGAGGACCGCACGATCAATCCGGACCTGCAGCGGTTCCTGGCCAAACGCATGGGCGCAAAAACAATCGAGTTGAAAGCGAGCCATCTGTCGCTGATCTCGCGCCCGGATGATGTCGCCGCACTTGTCCTGGAAGCAGCGGGCCAGAATGCCTGATACAATCAGCGAATAGCTAAACGTTCTGCCGCCGCTGCGCGATCTCGTCCTTAACAGCCGGACTGCAGAGTCCAGCCACCTCTTTGCAGGGCAGGCGGTTTCCAAGCAAATGGCGAGCGGAGCAATCCGGAGGAGACGACAGCCAGGAGTACACGTGTCGTTCTTCCTCCGAATTACTTTCCGATAAATAGATTGTTGCCAGAGGGCCCAACTTCATCTCTAAGAGCCTGACCGAAAAAGAGTTGAGTGAAATCAGTTATTTGTGTTTCTGTTTGTTTGCTTGCCCCCAGCACTCGACCCGGGTGTCGGATCAGGCTGTCCTCGTCGACTGGTATGTCGACAAGCTCCCGGCGACCTTGATCTTTGAGAAGCTTGCGCTTTGTCATTGCCCGACTCCATGTCTGACCAAATCGGCGCTGGACTGCTCTTGTTCTGACCCCATTAGGAAGATGGTCAAATCAGATTCTCGAGGCAGATTCCCCGACATATTGCTCCATAATCCAGCGAAGCGCTTTGATACCAGGCAGGAAGGCGTGTTCTCCTCCACGCGTCGCGGTAAAGGCCGGAATCCCCTGCACTCGTTTTCGCACTGGTTTCGCCGGATACTGATAATCGTCGGCTATATCCCTCCGTCCAACGATAGGATCTGTTCTGATGCCTTGGGCTATGAAATCGCCGTCATTTACCCATTGAGCCTGAACAAATTCAAACTGTCTGCCAGGGTTGGCATTAATAATGGCCAGCATGATTCCACGGTCTGCCCCGTCGTCGAACATCACATTCTCCGGAAGCGGCGGACCGAATGCAAACCCTCGGCGCAGCACCCGATGCAGTCGGATGTTCGTCAATGAGTCCTTCAGTGCATCACGTGGATTAACCCGGCGAATATGGCTGCCGACTGGAGTGTTTCTGCCTTCGTCGTCAACCTCATAGTAGGAAAACGCGTTGTTGCGAGAGCTCTCCAGAGCCAAAACGGGATCATCCTTGTCCGGGGACAAGGCAAGAGGTGCGCCGCTTCGCCAGCGACCCATCATCTTTGCTGCAAGCAGTTCGGCTCCTTCCGTCGTTCCACCACCCGCACCGTGCAGGAACCGCCGAAACGCGGCGACGTCTTGCCGAATTTTTCGGATCGCGACGAAGGTTCCATTGCGCCATAAAGCCTGCGGAGCATCGAGCGACGCGACCACTCCGAGTTCATTTTCGTAGCCGAGTACGAATTCGCCAGGCTTCAATACATCCTGCCCCGGCAAAGGACTACCGCCCTGTCCTTCTATGAAGGGATGGCTAATTCCGTCGGCATATCCGAAATGCTCCCGGAGCGTCGGCGGAACGCCGACATCCAGCCGATAGATGAGTTCGACACCCGGGATCCCTTCCAGCGCCCCGTGACCGATGGCGATTTTGGCATCCCTGAGTTCGAGACTTCCGGCCATGACCAGGAGCCCGATGTCAAATCCATTGCCGCCATGGGGCAAGTCCCAATGTTCGGGCGCATTGATGCCGACGTCGCCCAGATAGCCGCTACGTGCCGCCATCCCCTGCCGGAACTCTTTAGGAAAGCCTTCCAGAGGCTGGTCCCCGACCAGTTTTCGCAGGCCGGCATATGAGAACACGATGTTTATCCACGCATTCTCTGCTGGCGCATTCCAGTCGGCAGCAGACGTGATATGCGGAACCAGGCGCTCCAACAGAACCCTGGCTGCCGAAGCATCATGTACCGCGAACATCAGGTAGCTGCCGAAATAGGGCATCGGGCGGCTGCGAAGAACCGTCCCCTGAATGTCGGGAAGATCGAGCGCCGAAGACATCAGCTTAGCTGGCCGCGTCGAGAAGATCGCTGACCGCTTTCGAGAGCTTCTCCATCTTCCTGATATCCCTCACGGTTGAATTCGGCGCGCCCACATAGAAGAACTCGGCAGGATGCATTAGGCTCTTTACCCACTCTCCTGCCTCTGGACTGGTCATACCGGGATATCCTTCGAGAACATCGGTCGCAAAGAAATCAAGCCAGTGATGCGCCTGGGTACTGATATCGATCAGATAGGGCTCGAAGTCGCCGTCATAGACCAGTGAAAGGAGAAATCGGGTATCATTGTCAAACAGGAGGATGCGGAAGTCCTGGACGGTGCCTACACGATCCTCCCAGTACCCCGCCTCGGCCTGGAACCGGGGCAGCCGTTCGCGGAACAGTGCCGCGCCGCCTGGCAGCACATTTCCAATCATGGTCAATTCTCCACGCTTGCCAATGCGTTTTCCCGGACCATCCGGCTGGTTCGTGACGGTCTGGGCCATGGCAAGGCGAGCTTCCAGAGGGGCGATGGTGTCACTCATGATTGGTCTCCGTTATTTGCGTGTATCGTTGAAGATGCTCTTGAAAAAGCTGGTCATCGACGTATTCGCGCTGCTCCACGACGCGACCATCGCGCCACGTGCAGATTGCGCTGAAGGTGACTTCAAACGCGGGGGCCTTCCCATCAGTTATTTCTGACAGGACTGCGATCGAGCAGGTCTTGTGACCATCCGCGCTTAGAAAGAAATCCAGATATTGCTCCTGAACGCGACTTGCAGGATAGGCTGCGCAGAAGCGCTGAGCTCGAAGAACATGCTCCTGCTTGCCGTGGGATTCGAGTGCGCCTGATCTCCACGCGACAAGATCGTCGTCGAGCAATGCGGCATAATCAGACCATTGCCTTCTGTTCCAGGCGGTATCGAGTGCGCGCATATGCTCAAGGTTTCGCCGTCCCATCCGTTCCTCCTTCGGCTTGAGATCTACTGGCCTGCCAGCCCCCGCTCCGTTGCGCGGCCGATGCCTCGTAGACGCCGCGCCGGATCTGGAGAATCGGATCGTCCGTTGCCTCGATTCCATCGACGAGCATGGTTGGATCGTGGTTCATGAGGCGATCGCCGATCTCTTCTTCAGTGGTCGTCGCTATCACGGACAGACGCCCGATGCGAACGCGCTCCCGATCTTCCGGCCAGAGTGCGGTCGCATCATTCAAGGGGTCTCCGGGGCGGCCGATTTCCAACTCCAGTTCGAACTCAACGGGAGAGGTCTTCAAACGATCGTCGAGCTCCCGAAACAGGACGTCGGCACTCTGATGGGTGAGTATCTCGGGATCCTGTCCCTTGACGCCATCGACCGGTATCCAATGGCACCGCACGTGGCTCAGGTCTCCGGCAGCGTTCAGGTATCGGAATGTTGATTTGCACTGAGAAGTGACCCGGCATTTGCGCCGAGAACTGACCCGCCTCTTAGGTATGTTTCGGGTCGGTGGTGGTGGTCAAGTTCCTAC
>NZ_JBNWCP010000029.1:0-19799 GCF_053522345.1 Agrobacterium sp. 22-226-1 | reverse complement strand
ATTGCCTCCGACCAAATCACCAGTCGGGGCGATAGAATCAGAATTCCGCAGCCAGGGGAATCCTCAATGCGATTCCGCGTTCAATGGACGTGCTCTAGATCCGGGGTCCAGCGCGATCAAGTCCTTGATCGCGAGAGACTCTTTTCACGGCGCAGACGCGCCGTGGCTGGATGCCGGATCAAGTCCGGCATGACGGAGGAGAGATTATGACGTGCCGCGAAATGTAGAAGGCCCGCTCTTTCGAACGGGCCTTTCGTCTTTCAAAGCAACGTACCGCTGAGGATTACCAGCGCCACAGAGAAATAGATGACGAGGCCACTGACATCCACCAGTGTCGCGACGAAGGGGGCAGAGGCGCTGGCGGGATCGAGCCGCAGGCGCTGCAGCACGAAGGGCAGCATCGAGCCGGCGAGCGAACCGAAGGTGACGATGCCGACAAGCGCGGCAAAGACGGTTGCCCCCACCAGCAGCCAGTGCTCGCCATAGTCATAAAAGCCCGCCTGCTGCCAGACCGTCAGACGCAGGAAGCCGATGGCGCCCAGAATGCAGCCGAGCGTCAGGCCCGTCGGGATTTCCCGCAGAAGCACCCGCCACCAGTCGGAAAGCTTCAGCTCGCCAAGCGCCAGCGCCCGGATGATGAGCGAGGTGGCCTGCGAACCGGAGTTGCCGCCCGACGACATGATGAGCGGAATGAACAGCGTCAGCACCACGGCCTTTTCCAGCTCGCCCTCGAAATGCTGCATGGCGCTGGCCGTCAGCATTTCACCGAGGAAGAGCGCTGCGAGCCAGCCGGCGCGCTTGCGGATCATGTCCGGAAAGCCGATCGTCATATAGGGCTTGCCGAGCGCCTCCATACCACCGAACTTGTGGGCGTCTTCCGTGGTGTCGGCGATCATGGTGTCGATCACGTCGTCGACAGTGACGATGCCGAGAATATGCGAGCGGTCATCGACGACGGGCAGGGCCAGAAGGTCGTGCTTGCGGATCAGCCGGGCGACATCCTCCTGCGACATCAGGGGGCTGGCGCAGACGATGCCTTCCTTCGATGCGACGGAGAGGATGGAGGCGCCAGCTTCGCCGGTCAGCAGGCGACGCAGCGTCACGACGGTGGAGAGCGTTCCGTCCTCAGCCAGCACATAGATGGCATAGACCGTTTCACGCGACCGCTCGACGACGCGGATGTGCGAAAGGGTCTGTTCCACCGTCCAGTCATCAGGCACGCTGACGAATTCCGTGGTCATGATCGAGCCAGCGGTGCGCGGCGGATAACCCATCAGATGCTTGATGGAGAGAGCCGTCGTCCGGTCCAGCCGGGAAAACAGCTTTGCCCGCGGCTCTTCTTCCATTTCCGCCATGACGTCGGCCACGCGGTCGTCAGACATCAGGTTGACGAAGCGGGCGGCCTGTTCGACCGGAATATGGGCGATGATGGCGGCTGCGCCATGCAGTTCCGGCCGGTCAAGAATGGCGACGGCCTTTGACTGGGGCATGGCGAGGAGGGCGGTTGCGGCATCGCCGACATCGAGCGTGTTGAGGTGCTCGACGCGTTCGGCAATGGTGGTGGAGCCGGCATTTCCGCTACGAAGAAGACGTGCGGCCTTGCTGGCCCTCTGGGAGAGGTTGTGGAAGTTCATGATTGCTCACCTTTCCGTCGATTCGCCGATAACGGCGAACGCGGTGGTGAGCCGACAGCGGTCGGATCAGTTCACGTTCGCCGGTCTCGGCAAAGGCAATCGACTGCTACTGTCGCTAGACATCCAATGATGCTCCGTTGAAATCCGCGCCGTGCCGGTCGGCATGCGCGTAAGGCCGTGTTGCGCCTGAAACCGAAAAGAGTCAAGCACCCGATTATGAAATTTATGCAAGGTTGTGCACCGTGGCGAGGGGCGGCGGCGCAGGCTGTAAAGAAGGCGACTTCAAGCCGCCTTTTCCCGCCGTTCGACGGTGACGGAAACAAGGAAAACGCCAAGCCCGAGAAGGGAAAGAACCGCGCCGACATAACCTGTGGAGGCGTAACCGAAACCCATGGCGATGACGAGGCCGCCGAGCCAGGCGCCGAGCGCATTGGCGATGTTGAAGGCGGAATGGTTGGAGGCGGCGGCCAGCGTCTGCGCATCCTGCGCCACATCCATCAGCCGCGTCTGCACGGCCGGACAGGCGGCGAAACCGCAGCCGATCAGGAAGACGCAGAGGCAGAGCATGAAAGGATCCTGCGCCGTCATGCCGAACACGGTCATGACAAGCACGTTGAAGGCGAGCATGCCGCCAATCGTGCCGTTGAGCGAGATATCGGCCAGCCGCGAGCCGACCACATTGCCGACATTCATGCCGATGCCGAACAGCGCCAGCACCATGGAAACGGTGGAAACCGGCATCATCGCCACATCGGTGGTGGTCTTGGCGATATAGCTGAAGACCGAGAACATGCCGCCGAAGCCGACGGCGGCGATGGCGAGCGTCAGCCACACCTGCACGCGGCGGAAAGCGCCAAGCTCACGCCAGACGCTGGCGCCTTCCTCCACCCTGTCACGTGGCTGGAAGAACCAGAGCAGGGCCACCGTCAAAAGCGCGATGCCGCCGACCAGCATGAAGGCCGCGCGCCAGGAAAGCAGCTGGCCGAAGAAGGTGGCGAGCGGGGTGCCGAGCAGGGTGGCGATGGTGAGGCCGAGCATGACGCGGCCAACGGCGCGGGCGCGCTTGTGGATCGGCGCCATGGAGGCCGCCACCAGGGCCGCAACCCCGAAATAGGCTCCATGCGGCAGGCCGGTGATGAAGCGCAGAACGGTGAAGCTCAGGAAATCCGGCGCGACGGCGCTCAGGATATTACCGGCCGCAAAAAGCCCCATCAGGCCGAGAAGCAGGGTGCGGCGCGTCATGCGCGCGGCGAGAACCGCGATGATCGGCGCGCCGATGACGACGCCGAGCGCATAGGCCGTGATGACATAACCCGCCTGTGGAACGGTGACGCCATAGGTGGTGGCGACGTCCGGAAGCAGGCCCATGATGGCGAATTCGCCGGTGCCGATGCCGAAGCCGCCGGCGGCAAGCGCCAGTTCGATGAGCGCGATGGCAAGCGGGGAGAGGGCCACGGCAGGGGCGGCCGTGTAAACGGTTTCATTCTCCGCGCCAGGGCGGGCTTCGGACATATTCGACTGGCTCATCGTGACCTGAAAAGCGGGAAGGGCCCACAGAAAAAAGGGCAAGACCGTATGGGAGCGGTCTGCCCTGACTGGAGATGCGCGGTCATGAAAATGACCTTAAGTGATCCCTAACATGAAATGATGCGTTGCGGTAGAGCGATTCTCGGCAAAAGAGCATCTTCACGCGATGGTGTTCGGAACCCTATATAGGGTCAGGCATTTACGCGCGGCTGCCTCAGTGGATCGGGTTGGAAACATGAAGCTCATTGCAATTTTCAATCGTGACGGCGGCACGTTTCGCACCACCGACATGGAGGCCTATTGCGACCATGCCCGCGAGGTCTTCGCCCGCGCCGGCCACGCCATCGATTGCCGTCTGGTCTCCGGAAAGGATATCGTAGAGGAAATGGAGCGCGCCGCCGATGAGCCGGGCATTGAAGGCATCATTGCCGGCGGCGGCGACGGCACGATTTCCGCAGCAGCCGCCATCGCCTGGAAACACGGCATCGCGCTCGGGATCGTTCCGGCCGGCACCATGAACCTCTTCGCCCGCTCGCTGAAGCTGCCGCTCGATATTCGCCAGGCGCTGGAAACGCTGGCGAATGGCGAGATTGCCAGCGTCGACATCGCCAGCGCCAATGGCCGCCTCTTCGTTCACCAGTTTTCCGCGGGCCTGCATTCGCGCATGGTGCGCTATCGCAACAATCTCGCTTTTGCCTCCCGCCTCGGCAAGATCAAGGCAAGCATCCGCGCCGCCATCAGCGTCATCCTCAATCCGCCGGTCTTCGAGGTGGAATATACCGTCAACGGCAAAACGCAGCATCGCAAGGTCTCGGCCATTTCCGTCTCCAACAATGAATTCGGCCAGAGCTCGCTGCTGGTGGCGGATAATGTCTCGGGCGGCCATCTCGGCTTTTATCTCACCGATCCGTTGCGTCCTTCCGGCGTCGCGAAACTCGCTTTCGACATTCTGCGCGGCAGGCTGAAGGAAAACGACGCCGTGACCGCCATGACGGTGACAGATGTGGAGCTGCATTTTCCCAAGAAACGCCATGACCTGCGCTGCGTCATCGATGGCGAATTGTTGCCGATGGAGCGGGATGTGGCGCTCGAAGTCCATGCCGGCGAATTGAAGGTGCTGGTGGGGCGGTCGTTCTTCGCATAGCGCAACCGCATGTGACTTGAGTGTTATCCCACCGGCAATCTAGCTTCTATACCCCTAAACAACGCCAGTCTTGCCAAACCGAGGCCGCCCGGCCATGTTCGGCGGGCGCGGTGGCGTGAGCGCCGCTGCCTTTATGGGAGTGCGATCTGTCATGAATGAAATCTCCAAGCCGATGTCCAATCTCGCCGCCATCGATGCCGCCCATCACCTCCACCCCTTTTCCGACATGGGCAAGCTGAACGCCGCCGGCACCCGCATCATTGAGCGCGCGGAAGGGGTGTTCATCTATGACAGCACAGGCAAGAAATATCTCGACGCCTTTGCCGGCCTCTGGTGCGTGAATATCGGTTACGGACGCCGCGAGATCGCCGATGTCGTGCAGCGCCAGATGAACGAGCTGCCCTATTACAACGCGTTTTTCGGCACCACCACGCCGCCCGCGACACTTCTGGCGCAGAAGATCGCCTCGCGCGCCGGGCCAAAGATGAACCATGTGTTCTTCACCAATTCCGGTTCGGAGGCGACCGACACCTGGTTCCGCATGGCGCGCGTTTACTGGAAGGCGCTCGGCCATCCGACGAAAACCAAGGTGATTGCCCGCCGCAACGGCTATCACGGTTCGACGGTGGCCGGTGCATCGCTCGGCGGCATGAAATGGATGCACGAGCAGGGCAACCTGCCGATCGAGGGCGTGGCCCATATCGGCCAGCCCTATTGGTATGCCGAGGGCGGCGATCTTTCACCGGCCGAATTCGGCCTGAAGGTGGCGCGCGAACTGGAAGCGAAGATCGATGAACTCGGCGAGGAAAATGTCGCCGCTTTCGTGGCCGAACCCATTCAGGGCGCGGGCGGTGTCATCGTGCCGCCGGAAACCTACTGGCCGGAAATCGCCCGCATCTGCAAGGCGCGCAACATCCTGCTCGTCTCCGATGAGGTGATCTGCGGTTTCGGCCGTCTCGGTTCCTGGTTCGGTTACCAGCATTTCGGCGTGGAGCCGGATTTTGCGCCCGTCGCCAAGGGCCTGTCTTCCGGTTATCTGCCGATTGGCGGCGTCATCGTCTCGGATCGGGTGGCGGAGGTGATGTTGTCTGAGGTCGGTGACTTCAACCACGGCTTCACCTATTCCGGCCATCCCGTCTGCGCCGCTGCCGCCCTGGAAAACCTCCGTATCATCGAGGAGGAGGGACTGGTGGCACGGGTGCGCGACGATATCGGCCCTTATTTTTCCGAGGGCTGGAAAAGTCTGACGGATCACGAACTGGTCGGCGAGGCGGTGAATGTCGGCCTGATGGGCGGCCTGCAGATTACCGCCGACAAGGCGACGCGCCGGCGTTTCGCCAAGCCGGACGACATCGGAACCGCGGTGCGCAACCATTGCCTGGCAAACGGCCTTGTGATGCGCGCCACCGGCGACCGCATGCTGGCCTCACCGGCGCTGACGATCAGCCGCTCGGAGGTGGATGAGATCATAGAAACGCTGCGCAAGGGGCTCGACCACCTGCGCGATACGCGGGAGCATTTCCAGTAAAACTGCGTAGCGGTTTTACGTCCGGAAATGCGACAAAAAACTCTTAGGGAGGACTAACATGGCAGGACAGGAACATCATTACGCCGTTCAGGTGAAATGGACGGGCAATCGCGGCAAGGGGACTTCGGGTTATCGCGACTATGAACGCGACTACACGATTTCCACGTCGGGAAAAGCTGACATCGCCGGCTCCTCAGACCCCGCCTTCCGCGGCGATCCCGCCCGCTGGAACCCGGAAGACCTGCTGGTCGCCTCGCTCTCGGCCTGCCACAAGCTCTGGTACCTGCATTTCTGCTCGGTCAACGGCATCATCGTCGAAGACTATGTCGACAATGCCGAAGGCACGCTGGTGATGGAAAAGGATGGCGCGGGGCAATTCAGCGAAGTGGTGCTGAAACCGGTCATCACCATTTCGAAAGGCGATCCGGCCAGAGCAGATGAGCTGCACCATGATGCACACGAGAAATGCTTCATCGCACGCTCGGTGAATTTTCCCATCCGCGTGGAGGGGACGGTGAAGGTGGTTTGAGGCTCACGCCAGTCGCAGACCGAGATGATCGGCCATCGGCTGAAAGTCTCGGTCGTTTTGCAACAGCTTGTGCCCGTGCTCGATACAGTAGGTACCGATAATGAGGTCGTTGCTTTTTCTGATCGTATAGCCGCGCTCCCGCAGGAAGCGGTAATTGGCGGCGGCCTTGATGGCGAGCTGGGGCGACATCATCGCGACGCAGGGAAATTCGCCCATCATCTGCTCAAGGCGGCGCGCATGATGACCGTCACGCGCGCCTCTAAGCACCTCAAGAAGAATGATATCGCCGATCAGAATTTCGCCCTGCGCCATTAAAGCGCGAAACTTGGCGGAGAGGGTAGGCGCGTCTTTTCGAATAAATGAAATCCAGGCAGAGCTATCTGCTACGATCATTTGGCGTTTTTCACATCCCAGTCCGTCTCAGCATCCCAATCCGTCCGCATCTCGTCCAGATCACCTTCCCAGCCCATGCCCTCCAACGCATCGAGGGCGCGCATCTGACGATGAATGCGCACCAGATCGCGCAACGCTTTTTCCACCGTTGCCTTTTTTGTCGAAAGGCCGGTGATTTCCATCGCCTCGGCGAGCAAGGCGTCATCGAGTTCAATGTTGGTACGCATCGAAAATCCTTGGTGTATCGATTTTCGAAACAATACACCAAGGACGCTTTCCGCGATATCTGTTTTTACTGGAACGCCGTCTCGTAAAAGCTTCGAAGCTTGCGCGAATGCAGCGTCTCCGTCGGCATGGCAGCAAGTTTCTGCACGGCGCGGATGCCGATCTGCAGATGCTGGGCGACCTGGGTGCGGTAGAACTCCGTCGCCATGCCGGGCAGCTTCAATTCGCCATGCAGCGGCTTGTCGGAGACGCAGAGCAGGGTGCCGTAGGGCACGCGGAAGCGGAAGCCGTTGGCGGCGATGGTGGCCGATTCCATGTCGAGTGCTATGGCGCGGGACTGCGACAGGCGCTTGACGGGGCCGGCCTGATCGCGAAGTTCCCAGTTGCGGTTGTCGATGGTGGCGACGGTGCCGGTGCGCATGATGCGCTTCAGCTCGAAGCCCTCGTAGCCGGTAACTTCCGCCACGGCGCCTTCCAGCGCCACTTGCACTTCGGCCAGAGCCGGGATCGGCACCCAGACGGGCAGGTCGTCGTCGAGAACGTGATCTTCGCGCACATAGGCATGGGCCAGAACATAATCGCCAAGCCGCTGGCTGTTGCGCAGGCCAGCGCAGTGGCCAACCATCAGCCAGGCATGCGGGCGCAGCACGGCGATGTGGTCGGTGATCGTCTTGGCGTTGGAGGGCCCGACGCCGATATTGACGAGCGTGATGCCGGCATGGCCCTTCTTCTTCAGATGATAGGCGGGCATCTGCGGCAGGCGCGCGAGCACGGCATCCGTTTCCGGCTTGTCGCAACCGGCGGGGGTGACGATATTGCCCGGCTCCACGAAAGCCGTGTAACCCTCGCCGCCATTCTTCATCAACTGCCGCGCCCATGCGGCGAATTCATCGATATAGAACTGGTAGTTGGTAAACAGCACGAAGTTCTGGAAATGGCTGGCGCTGGTTGCCGTATAGTGGCTAAGGCGCGCTAGCGAATAATCGATGCGCTGCGCGGTAAAGGGGGCGAGCGGAGCGGGTTCGCCCGGCACCTGATCGTATTCGCCATTGGCGATGAGATCGTCGGTATTGTTGAGGTCGGGCGTATCGAAGAGATCGCGCAGCGGCACGTCGGACAGCGAAGAAGCCGCCGCCGCCTCGACATAGGCGCCTTCGCCGAAAGCGAAATGCAGCGGAATGGGCGTCGCCGATTCCGACACAGTGACCGGAACGCCGTGGTTCTTCATCAGAAGCCCCAGCTGTTCCTTGAGATAATGGCGGAAAAGCTCCGGCCGGGTGATGGTCGTCGTGTAAACGCCGGGGGCGGTGACATGGCCGTAGGAGAGACGCGAATCGACATGGCCGAAGGTGGCGGTCTCAAGGCTCACCTGCGGATAGCAGGCGCGGTAGCGCCCCGCAATCGGCGCGCCCTTGGCAAGCTCGGTGAAGGAATTGATCAGGAACGCCGTGTTGCGCTCGTAAAGCGCGTTCAAAGCCGCCACGGCTTCTTTCGGGTCCGTGAATGTCTGCGGCGCGAAAGGCTCAGGAGTGACGAAGGTGAGGGGCGGAATCGTTGGTTTTGCTATTGTCATGGCCCATTATAAGAGGCCAATTTCGACAGGCAAGCGACAGAAATACGAAGAAACTGAAAAGAAACGCAAAAAGGCAGTTCGAATAACAGCGGGTCGGCAGAAATTTCAGCCGAGCGCGCCACGCTGCAGGCTCATCAAAAGCACGAAGCCGGCGCCCTTGGAGGCGGGGCGGGGATCGGCCTTGTAAACCGCAAGTCCGGCGACCGGACCGAGAAAGATCGAGGCCATCAGCACCAGCCGCAGCGCGGAAAACAGGCCGTTGGAAAAACTTGTCGTCATCGGCCTGTCCTCACAACACGACGGGGCAATTGGCGGCGGGCGAGGGGCTATGCTGGCAGGCGATTGCCGCGCCCGCATTCACCCGCTGGAAACTGCGGTTCGGATTAACGACGAGCGAGGCGAAGGACATGGCGAAGATCGCCATGAGAAACGCGAAGATTGCCAGTCGGCTGATCAGCTTTGCCATGTCCATTCCCCTTATTGGAGTTGATGGACAGAGTTTTGCCACACTCGGACTGAACGGACCCTGAGACCCCGGTTCATATGGCATTCAGGGATGTTAACGGGCGGTGACATGACAGATTGATGCCGCAATGGCGCCGGGCATCTCGCGGGCCACCCGCTTTTCGATCAGGACAGAGGGGCTTCCGCACGTGCTGCAAGATCGGTCAGCAGGGTCTCGAATGCCTGAGGCTGGGTCACATCGACAACCGGCACGCGGTGCTCCTGCGCGGATGCCAGCATGTCCGTGTTTTCCCGCAACGAGCGCTCGATGAAGGCGTCGATGATCCGCCGCTTCTCAGCCGTTGCATCTTCATAGCGGGCGTGAGAGCGCATTCTCTCGAGAAGAAAATCATTGCCGGCATGAAGAAAGACGCCGGCCACCTCGCCGCCAAGCAGGGGTGAAATCAATTCCGGCCGCAGGGCCGCGCCCTCGAAGATTGTGGAACCGCCGGCGGCGGACCTGCTGTCGATCATCGTGCGGATCAGCGGCCAGATGTTCTGATGATGTATCTTCAGGAACCAGTGGATCGTTTCCGCCGAGAGCCGTGTGTAATATTCTTCCACCGGTGCCGGAATGCCCGGCCATGGCCTGCCCGGATGGCGGGCGAGACTGTCGGTCGATATCGCCTCGCAGCGCAGCCTTTCGCTCAGCTGGCCGGCAAGGGTGCTTTTGCCGACATGCGAAGTGCCCGCAATCAGGATTGTCGAAAGGGTGGGGCGCATGCGTCGCTCTCGTTGGTGTTGGGCGCAACGATACATCTACGGATATATGGCTTCCATGCGGCGTGCGTCCGCGGTCCCGGGCAAAATCCTTGGCAGCGCACCGTACCGTCAGGCGCGGGACCGCAGGCGGCAGGACAGAAGCCCGCCCGCCGCCCTGTCGATTACAGCCGCGTCCAGGTCTGCGATTTGCACAGAACCTTCAGCACGCAGCCCTTCATGCTCAGCGAGTTGCCGGAAACGGTGCCGGAGCCGCTATAGGTCTTGTCATTGGCGGGATCGGTGATTTCACCTGAATAGCTGTTTCCCTTGCCGGAAAGCTTGCCGATCTGTTTTCCGGCGTGTTTGCCGGTCTTCAGCGTCACGCAGAAGGCGCCGCCGCAGGGGCCGATCACGGCGGTCTCGCCACTGGCGGTCTTCCAGTTGCCTTCGATTGCCTCGGCGGCGAAGGCAAGGTTGCCGCTCAGCATGAGGGCGGCGGCAATCGTCATTATACGCTTCATAAAATTCCTCCCGAAATTCGCGCAGGCTTTCTCGAGCGGGCGGCCCAAAGACGCGATGCGCAGATCAAACCCTTTTGGCGTGCGAATGCGCCATCTCTGGCCCAAGCCGCCTGCGGCGCAACGATTGCTCCTTGCACCGCGCTATCCTGTGCCCGTTTCATCCTCATGACGGGCAGGGCGGATAGTATTTGACGTTCACGTAAAAGGAAACAGAAATTTGCGGCCCCGGCGTGGCATTTGCAGCGACGGGAGGAGCGAAAGAGGGAGAATTGGAAAATCGCTGTTTTGATTGTGGTGAAGGAAGGGTTTAAATCCAATTCTAAACTTTTCGTAAAATTCGCCGCAAAGTCCTTAATTTCCGCGGCTCGTGATATTTAACGAAAACCCAATTTTACCAATCGTTTGCAGTTTGTTTGCGGCCCATTAATCATGCCTTTTAAGCGACCGTTGAAGGCCCCGTGGCATAGTGAACTTATCAAAAGCGCAGGGAAAACCTGCCGGACGAAAGGACAAAAAAGCCGCAAAAGACGGCAGGTCCGGACGATGGCCTCGACAAGAAGGCGAATGATGAAACAGGCAGAAGGACAGGGATTAAAACAATGGCACGCTTTGAAATTCGCGATATCGAAATGGCTGCCGGTGGCGAAACCCGCGCCGACACTCTTTGCAATCTCGGCCTGGTCTATGCGACCGGCCGGGGCTGCAAGGTGGACCTGATCGCCGCCCATAAATGGCTCAACATCGCCGCGATCCGCGGATCGGAAAGAGCCGCTTCGCTGCGCGCCGATCTCGCCCGCAACATGACGAAATCGGAACTGGCCGAAGCGCTGCGCGCCGCCCGCGACTGGATGACGATGCACTGATCGACCCAGCCATTATTGAGATTGCCGGCCCGGTTCCCTCCAGTCCCGATGACCGGCGCAAAGGAAAGTAAACCCGAAGGGGAACGCGGCGAGGGCTTTGAAAAGGGCTTTTGCGCTGACACATCAAACCGCGACCGGCAGGAACAAGGCCGGCGCGGTTTTCTTATGTTTGGCGATGTCTCTTCGCCGGAAAACGATTCGCGGGCAGGGGCTTGCGGGCGGATGTTGATTCGATGCGTGCAACGAGCGGTATCGGATCATATGCCGACTCGCCCGACACCCTCATCCCTGTGCTTGTCTCAGGGATCCAGCCAGCCCAAGTCCTTGGGCTGAGAAGAGTCCTCTCGCCGCGCGGACGCGCGTCGGCTGGATTCCTGTGACAAGCACAGGAATGAGGGTGGGTTGGGAGCTTACCCGATCGCCTTGAGGACCTTCGGCAGCGCCTGCTCGAAAAGGTCGAGCTTGTCACCCGGCCCCACGCTCACGCGAATGCAGCGGTTGAGCGGCGCGACGCCCGGCATGCGGATGAAGACGCCATGTTCCATCAGCCCATCGACGATGGCGCGGGCATAAGCCCCGTCGCGGTGGCAATCGATGGTGACGAAATTGGTGGCGGAGGGGAGCGGTGAAAGGCCGTTATTACGGGCGATTGCCGAAATACGCTCACGGGCGTCGGAAATTTTACCAACGACTTCATGCAGATAGGCCTGATCCTTCAACGCCGCCAAAGCGCCGGCGGCCGAAATGCGCGCCATGCCGAAATGGTTGCGGATCTTGTCGAAGGCTTCGACATTGCCGAGCGTGCCGATGGCGTAACCCACGCGCGCACCCGCCAGCCCATAGGCTTTCGAGAAGGTGCGCATGCGCAGAATGTTCGGCTGGCCGATCAGCGCGTCGATGGCCGGCACGGCGCTGGCTGGCGCGGTTTCGCAATAGGCCTCATCCAGAATGAGCAGGCAGGTTTCCGGCAACGCGCGGGCAAAGGCGATCACTTCGCTCGCTTCCCACCAGCTTCCCATCGGATTGTCGGGATTGGCGAAATAAACGAGCGGCGCATTTTCCCGGATGACGAGATCGAGAAGCCCGTCAAGGTCTTCGTGATCGTCGACATAGGGTGTGGTCACGAGTTTCCCGCCAAAACCGTTCACATGGTAATTGAAGGTGGGGTAGCCGCCAAAAGAGGTGACGACAGGCGTGCCCGGCTCGACGATCAGCCGCGTGATCTCACCCAGCAGCCCATCGACGCCGCTGCCGATGGCGATATTGCCGCGTGCAACGCCATGGTGGATGGCAAGCGCTTCCTTCAGCTCATAATTTTCCGGATCGCTGTACATCCACGTCTCCGCCGCCGCATCGCGCATGGCCAGAAGCACGGAAGGGGCGGGGCCGAAGCCGCTCTCATTGGCGCCGATACGCGCTTCAACCTTCAGGCCGCGGTTGCGCTCGATGGCTTCGGGGCCGACGAAGGGAACGGTTGAGGGAAGCGAAGCGGCAAGCGGCGTGAGGCGGGAAAAGGCTGACATTGTTTAATCCGATATGCAGTTGGAAAGTCTCGTTCCGAGCAAAGCTCAATTCGCCACAATGGGTCAGATTTCCGACGGTTTGGAAACCCCTTCCTGCCGGAATTTACGCTCATGCCCGGTCCGCAGGCGCGACGGGCGGCTGGAAATGCTGTCCCGATGGGGCTTAGCTCCACGGCGCGACGTCCCGATTTTGACGATCTCGGTTGAAAATCGACCTCTCAGGCTGGGCTCCGCAGGCGGCCAAGCGATGGATTGCCGCAATGTTGCATCCATTCGTCAAATGCTTGTTGCAATTAATTCCTAATTGCAGAATATAGATAAGCTGGCGAGTATAGTTATTTTTATTGCAAATGATTCTTAGTTGCAAAAATGCAAATGAAATCGATAGTTCTCACGACAAACAGCCGCCGCAAGAGATGAAAATGGAAAGAAAGTCGCAAATGGAGAAGACGTCACCGACGCGATTGACGGGTGAACTGGTCAGCCGCAGAGGGTTGCTCGCCGGCGGGCTCGTGGCTGCGGGAGGAGGGGCGCTTCTGGCCACAAGCGCCTCCGGCCAGACCGCGCATTCAGCTCACGGGGCGACAGCGCCGGGCTCGGCTCCGGCCGATAGCGCGGCGAAAGCCCACGGCGCGCATGGTTCGATGATGACGGTCGGCGAGGTCGATCCGCAAACCAACGGTTTCGACCCCCACGACATGCTGACGGATTGGGAAACCGGCTCGGTGGAGCGCACCGCTGATGGGCGCACCCTTCGCACCTTCGAGATTACCGCCGAGGACAAGGATATCGAGATTGCACCCGGTGTCATGTTTCCGGCCTGGACTTACAATGGCCGCGTGCCGGGACCGACCCTGCGCGCCAGGGAAGGTGACCGTATCCGGGTGAATTTCAGGAATTACGGTTCCCACCCGCATTCCCTGCACTTCCACGGCATTCATTCAGCAAGGATGGACGGCATTCCGGGCACGCCGGGCATGGTCGATCCGGGCGGTGAATTCACCTACGAATTCGACGCCAGGCCTTTCGGCTGCCATCTGTATCATTGCCACAACGTGCCGCTGCGCCGGCACATGCACAAGGGCATGTATGGCGCCTTCATCATCGATCCGGATCCCGACCGGCATCCCGAGCACGCCGACGTCGCCCGCTCGCGCCTGCTCGGCACGCCCGAAAATGCGGGCTGGCAGGAAATGGTGATGGTATCGAACGCATTCGACACCAATTTCGACGAGGAGAACGAGTTCTACGCCGTCAATACGGTCGCACACGCCTTCGCCAAGAAGCCGATCAGAATTCTCCGCTCGAAGCCGGTGCGCATCTATCTCGTCAACGTGCTGGAATTCGATCCGATCAATTCCTTCCATCTGCATGCGAATTTCTTCAATTATTTCAATCAGGGAACGACGCTGACGCCGACATTGCAGACCGTCGACCTCATCACCCAGTGCCAGGCGGAGCGCGGCATTCTGGAGTTCAGCTTCGCCGAGCACGAGCCCGGACTTTATATGTTCCACCCCCATCAGACGGAGTTCACCGAACTCGGCTGGATGGGCATGTTCGACGTCGTGGAGTCGCTGTCATGAATGTCATGGAAACGAAAAAAATATCCGCGCCCGCCCGCTTCGGCCTCACGCTCGTCTGGATCGTCCTGCCGCTTCTGGCGCTGGCCGCCGCCATCGCCTGGATTTTCGCCGCCGACCCGCTCGGGCGGCTCGACAACGGCGCGCCGCCCGTCGAAAACCTCACCTTCGAGCGCACCATCCTCAACGACAGGGGCCTGCAATTGCTGGTCCGGGCTGGCGGTTCGGAGCCGATGACGATAGCGCAGGTACAGGTGGATGCGGCCTACTGGACGTTCACTCAATCGCCTGCGGGTGAAATTCCGAGGGGGTCGTCCGTCTGGCTCAACATCGATTTTCCGTGGAATCTCGCCGATACCCACGCGGTCACCGTGGTCACCAACACCGGCGCGAGCTTCGACCACGAGATCGCCGTGGCGGTGCCGACGCCCACCGCGACATCCGGGCAACTCTGGATTCAGGCTCTGGTCGGCATCATCGTCGGCGTCGTTCCCGTCGCCATCGGCCTGATGTTCTATCCCGCTTTGCGCAATGTCGACCAAAGCGGCATGAATTTCCTGCTGGCGCTGACAATCGGCCTGCTGCTTTATCTTCTCATCGACATGACGGAAGAGGCGCTGGAAATCGCCGGCGAAACGGCGGCGCTGTTTCAGGGCCGGGTGATGGTCGTACTCGGCGCCTTTGCGGCCTTCCTGATCCTGATGGCGGTCGGCCGTCGGCATGGCACGCCGACTGGGCTTGCGCTCGCGACTTACATCGCGCTTGGCATCGGCCTGCATAATTTCGGCGAAGGGCTGGCGATCGGCGCTGCCTTTGCGGCGGGTTCGGCGGGGCTCGGTGCGTTTCTCGTGCTGGGCTTTGCGATCCACAACATTACCGAGGGTATCGGCATCGCCGCGCCGATCCTCAAAAAACGGCCGTCATTGTGGATTTTCGCCGGACTTACCCTTCTGGCCGGCGGCCCGGCGGTGCTTGGCATGTGGCTCGGCAGTCTCGCTTATGCACCGCAATGGACAGCTTTCGCGCTCGCCATCGGGGCCGGAGCCATCCTGCAGGTCATTGTCGAGGTCTCGGCCTACATGATCCGCAGCAACGCCCGCAACTTCGCCTCCCTCTCCCTGTCTCCGGCAGTCCTTGGCGGCCTCGGAGCGGGAATAATGTTCATGTACGTCACGGCGGCGGTCGTGAAGATATGATGACGGCCGCCCCGATATTCTCGATCTCTGCCTGCGATGCGGTGAGCCGGAAGAACGGGGCGGCAGATTTGGATGCCGAATCTATCAGATACAGCGAGGTGGCGGTCCCGCCGCTTCGCATGCCTATTCCGTGAGCTCCGCTTTTGCGGCGGTCATCATGATGTCTCGAAGCTCAGGCGTCGCACATGGTGTAGGAACTCCGCATCGATCAGCATATTGAAGCCGATCGTCACTTTTTCCTCTTCGCGGCGGATCAGCGTGCAGCCGATCTCATCGCGGATACCGAGAATTTCCAGATAGAAATTGGCCGGCATTTCCAGATCGGGGCTGACATCCAGTTCCGCGCCGTAAAGGGAAATGGTCCGCACCAGGCAGCGCATGGTGTCCTTGGCGCTGAGATGATGCCCGATGAAGGTGATCTTGCCGGGCCGGTCGATCTGAAATTTCTCGTACATCTCGTCCTGGGGGACGTTCTGACGGGGATCCATATGCAAAGCCATGACAACCTCCCGGATTGCCTCTTTTGATGCCGATTTTAACGCCGCTTCCTTGCCAGGGCATGAAGGAAATGCGCGCAATTGTCTGTTCTGTGTCTCGATCTCGACCAATCTTCCCTTCGGAAGCCGATGTTTCCGCTATGGAAATGCGCTCGGTCCCATCCGGTTGCAGCCTGTGCTGATACTGCGTCACGCTTGCACGGGGCTGGTGTTGACTGGGGCCGTACTTGGCGTTACGCCTGAGCCTTGCAATATCGCTTCGCGAGGCCCGGCAGGACCGGCGCTTCGTGATTCTTCTGGGAGTGGACTGTGACGGGAAGGCTGGTAATCGTCGGGGCGGGGCAGGCCGCTTTCGCGCTGGCGTCGAAGCTGCGGGCGCTGAAGGATGAGCGCCCCATCACCATCGTCGGTTCCGAGGATGCCTATCCTTACCAGAGGCCGCCGCTCTCCAAAAAATATCTTCTCGGCGAGATGAGCTTCGACCGGCTGATGTTCCGGCCGGAGGAATGGTACGCGGAGAACAATGTCGATATCCGGCTTTCCACCTGGGTGGAGGAGATAGACCGCGCCGCCAACTCCCTGCGCACGCAGGATGGCAGCACGCTTTCCTATGACAGGCTGGTGCTGGCGACCGGGGCGGCTCCCCGCCTGCTGCCCGCCAGCATTGGCGGCGATCTGGAAGGCGTCCTGACCGTTCGCGACAAGCGCGATGCCGACCGGCTTATGGAGGAGATGAAGCCGGGCCGCAGGCTGCTGGTGATCGGCGGCGGCTATATCGGTCTCGAAGCAGCCGCTGTCGCGCGCAAGCTCGGCCTCGAAGTGACTTTGATCGAAATGGCCGACCGCATTCTCCAGCGTGTGGCGGCGAAGGAAACCGCCGATATCATGCGCGGCATCCATCAGGCCCACGGCGTTTCCATTCGCGAAAAGACTGGCCTTGTGCGCCTTGTCGGCATGGATGGCCGGGTGGCCGCCGCCGAACTGTCCGACGGCTCGATGCTGGATGTGGACTTTGTGATTGTCGGCATCGGCGTGACGCCGAATGATCGCCTCGCTCGCGAATCGGGCCTTGATGTCGGCAATGGCATCGTGGTGGATGACCATACCCGCACCTCCGACAGCGCCATTCATGCCGTGGGCGATTGCGCGCTGCTGCCCTGGCGCGGCCAGCATGTGCGTCTCGAATCGGTACAGAACGCAGTCGATCAGGCCGAGGCGGCCGCTGCCGTGCTCACCGGGGCTGAAGCCGCCTATGATCCGAAGCCATGGTTCTGGTCGGATCAATATGACGCCAAGCTGCAGATCGCCGGTTTCAACCTGGGTTACGACGAGACGATGCTGAGGCAGGGCGCGCGTGAGGGCAGCTGGTCCGTCTGGTATTTTCGCGATGGGCGATTCGTGGCGGTGGATGCCGTCAACGATGCCAAGGCCTATGTCGCGGGCAAGAAACTGCTCGATACCGGCGCGGAGCCGGATCGCGCCATCCTGGCGGATGCTTCCGCCGATCTGAAATTACTGCTTTCCTGAGGATATCATGCCTGCTCCCGAAAACCTTTTCAAAACCGCCATCCATGCCGGCAAGCCGCAGATCGGCCTCTGGCTCGATATGGGTGAGGCCATCACGGCGGAAATCGCCGGTACGGCGGGGTTCGACTGGCTGGTGATCGACGGCGAGCATGGGCCGAACGATCTGCGCAGCATCATCGACCAACTGCGCGCCCTTGCCACGTCGCCTGCGGAGCCCGTCGTGCGCGTGCCGGTCGGCGAAAGCTGGATGATCAAGCAGCTTCTGGATGCGGGTGCGCGCACGCTTCTGGTGCCGATGGTCGATTCGGCAACCCAGGCGAAGTATCTGGTCAGCGCCATGCATTATCCGCCGCGCGGCATTCGCGGCATGGGTGCTGCCGTTGCCCGCGCTTCCGCCTTCAACACGATAACCGACTATGCCGACAGCGCCTCGGA
Source organism: Agrobacterium sp. 22-226-1 (assembly GCF_053522345.1). Classification (NCBI taxonomy): domain Bacteria; kingdom Pseudomonadati; phylum Pseudomonadota; class Alphaproteobacteria; order Hyphomicrobiales; family Rhizobiaceae; genus Agrobacterium; species Agrobacterium sp. 22-226-1. Next base: position 1,895 of record NZ_JBNWCP010000029.1, on the reverse strand, counting down.
CAGCGTCTGCCTGCTGGTGCAGGCCGAAACGCGCGCGGCGATCAACGATCTCGACAATATTCTTGCGGTGGAGGGTGTGGACGGCGTCTTCATCGGCCCGGCGGATCTGGCCGCCGATATGGGCTATCTCGGCAGGATAGACGAGCCGGAAGTGCAGGCGGTGATCGAGGCGGCCATCGTCAAGATTGTCAAGGCGGGCAAGGCCGCCGGTATTCTCACCTTCAACGAAACCTATAATCGCCGCTATCTCGAACTCGGCGCATCCTTCGTGGCCGTCGGTGCGGATGTGACGGAATTCGCCAGCACCCTGCGTGCGCTCTCGGCCCGCTACAAGGGCGGAGCAGCGCCTGCGCCATCCCGGTCTGGCTATTAATTCAGTCGTCGTTGCTGGCGTTCAGCTTTTCCGGCGGAATGCCTTCCTCGCCGGAGGCGAGATAACCGGTGTTGATAAGGGCGGCGCGAATGATGCGCTGGATGGCCTCATCCCTGTCGACGCCGTGATCCCTCGCAAAATCCGACAAAGCCGCTTCAAGATCGTCGCTGAACCGCATATCCGCCCCCATTCATCACATTTCAAATAAATACGAAAAGGCAAGGCAGGATAGACCCGCCTTGCCTCAATTTTAATTCGATGCGGCGATCAGCGCCAGCGATAAAGGCTGCTGTTCGACGAGTTCTGCTGCGTGCTCGCGCCAACCGCGTAACCGATGGCAAAACCGAGTGCGCCAACGATCGTCAGCAGGGAGGTCGCCGTCCCGGGATTTTCCTTGACAGCTTCCACGACATTCTGGCCCTGGGCGCGGACATTGGATGCCGCTTTGCGGACGCGGCCTCGCGCCTCGTCCAGAAACTCGGAAGCATCCTCGCTCACACCTTCCGCGCGGGCGGATACGGATTTGGAGAGGGATGAAATCTGCGAGCGCAACTCCGCAATCTGGTTTTCGATCGTGTCTTCGACAACATTCAGTTTGGTCTGAGCCATTAGAACACCTCTTTTGTTACCGAAGGCAGAACGTGCCGGCCTGCAAGAAGTTCCCGAAAGGCCCGCAAAGTTTCGCGGGACGATGTTCAGCCAACAGGTTTTTGTGCTTCTTGGCGAAAAAGCCTTGCAATCATTTTTTTTACGCAATAATCAGGCCGCACCGGAGAGGTGGCCGAGTGGTCGAAGGCGCTCCCCTGCTAAGGGAGTATACGTCAAAAGCGTATCGTGGGTTCGAATCCCATCCTCTCCGCCATAAACCTTGTTTTCATTGCATAATTCGGCTTTTTTCGCCACTTGCCATAACTTGGTCGGTGCATTTTCCGCTGTGAATATGTCGTCCAGATAGCGAAAACCCGCCAGTTGGTGATTCTGGCGGGTCTTCTTGGCGCTGTGTTTTTCAATGTGATTGATAAAGTTGCCGAGCAATACTCGTATTTCCCACCGCTTTTGGCCTGTGCTGTTGATATGTCATGCACACGGATTGATTTGCGTTCGTCCATAATTGATTGTCCTGGACTGGGTAAAGGTTCAGGTGATGAAGAAGAAGTTACAGGTTTTTGTTTCAAGCACGTTCACTGATTTGCAGACAGAGCGGCAGGCAGCTGTGCAGGCGATCTTAAAGGCTGGCCATATTCCGGCGGGCATGGAGCTTTTCACGGCTAGCGACAAGTCCCAGTGGGAAATCATTAAGCGTTGGATTGATGAATCCGATGTTTACATGCTGATACTGGGTGGACGGTACGGGTCCGTCGACAAGGAAACTGGCGTCAGTTACACGGAGATGGAATACGATTACGCGGTAACGCAAAAGAAGCGTAAGCGGCAAGGAGACCCCATCTGGCGCGGCTGATGCTGAGTAGGGTATTGGGGGCATACGAGTTCTCTGAATGTGAGGATCTATGTCTAGACCTGC
>NZ_JBNWCP010000028.1:0-29350 GCF_053522345.1 Agrobacterium sp. 22-226-1 | reverse complement strand
TTATGGACTACCGTCGGCCAGATCGTCACGCTGTTCGAACCGCAAGAATGCGCCAACTACTTCAAATCGTGCGGATATGACCCCGAGTAAAGCGGACGCACTCTAGTGTCTCCGGGACGATTTTTAATACCATTCCGCGCGTCCTTTATTTGAAAGCGGGTAAAATTGGTATGATCATTGAGTTTTACTGAAATTCATCATACATATTTGACAGGCTTCACGCCTGCCTCGATTTCAATGCATGGTGACCGACGTGCCTGAACAGCAAAAACAGCGCAGCAAATCCTCCGGTTCTCTGGTCAGCAGAGTTAGCCTCAGCCTGAGAAACGCGATTGCCTCCGGGCAATATGGACCCGGCGACCGCCTGCCCGGCGAAATCGAGATGACGGAAACCCATGGCGTCAGCCGCACCGTGGTGCGCGAGGCGGTGACGGCGCTACGCTGCGACGGGCTGGTGGAGGTGCGTCAGGGGGCGGGTATTTTCGTGCTGAAGCGTGAGAAGGACGCATCGCCCACCCCCGGTATCGACCGCGCCCGGCTCTCTTCCGATCTGGAAGTGCTGGAAATCAGGACGCCGCTTGAAATCGAAGCGGCGGGCCTCGCCGCCCTTCGCCGCTCGCCATCGCAGGAAGAGGCGATTTTCGACTGTCACGCCCGGCTTCTGCAATGTATCGAGGAGAACCGCTCCATTCGCGAGGCGGATCTGGCGCTGCATCTGGCCATTGCGGCCGCCACCAACAATCCGCTTTTCACACAGTTCCTCGAGCTGCACGGTCAGGCCGTGATTCCACAATCGCGCGTGGTTTCCGAAACCGGCGAAAATGACCAGACAGCCTACCGGCGATTGATCCACAAGGAACATGAAGCCATCGTCATCGCCATATCGGACCGGAACGAACAGGCCGCAAAGCTGGCGATGCAGGCGCATCTGCGCGGCAGCCAGCACCGCTACCGCGACATGATGCGCGACCTGCGCGGCATCGCGCACAGCTAAAGGATTTCCAGTAAAACCGGGTCGTCGCTTTGTGCTCAGAAAGCCGCGATCACGCGCTACGGTGCTTCCCGCAGATCCGCTCCCCAAACCTCGATTTGCGTCAGCGCGGGAAAAGGCGAAGGGTCGTCGGCTTTTTTAAGATCATGCAGGCGGATCCATTCCACCTGGCGCGGCGCGACCGGGAAACTCTGGGCAGCCCCGGTTTTTTGCAGGGAAAAGCTCGCGCTTTCGCCGTCGGAAAAAGTGACGCTCGCTTTTTCCCACCAGGCATCATGAGGAAAGTCCGCCCGCAGGTAAAAAGTCAGCTGGTCGATGAGGACTGCGCGGCCGAATACGAGCGTCAGCGAAGCTTCGGGATCGCGGTTGATGCCCCAGCTTGTATAGGGCCAAAAGCCGTGGCCCGCGCTCGCCTTTTCACCATCGATGACATTGCGGGCTGCGAAGGCCGCCTCCCCGCGCGTTTCCGTGCTCGCATAAACGTGCGGAAACAGCGAGGTGTTTTCATGATCGTCAAACGGGTTGAGCGCCAGATTCCTGCGAACTCCGATTTCACCGGCAAGTGTGCGGCGCGCAGCGATCCGGTGAAGGTTACCGCTGAAAGCCTGCGGCGGATAGGATTTGCGTTTTGCCGCAGAAGGAACGGGCAGGATGAATTGGTTTCCGTGCAGGAAAACCAGCGTCGGCGGCATGCCGGCATCGAGCGCAAGCCAGATATGACCGGGCTGCGAAACCTCGACGACAAGCCTGTCACCCTCGCAATATTCTGCGCGATAGACGAGCAAAGCTTCGTCCTCCGCTCCGGCCTCCGCCAGAACATCACCCGCCGCGTTGACGACCTTGAGTGTAAGTTTCATCGGCACTTCCTTAACTGATCGTCAGGCACAGACGCTGGGCTGCGATGGGGATGAGAATGCGATAGATCACCGGCGGCCAGGACTGGCGAAGGCGGGCATCGTCCATTGTTATGGCTTCGATGGCGGGTTCTCCTGCGCCTTCGCAGGCTATGTCTCCCAGCCCCGCAAAGATCAGCCGACCCGGCGTGACAATGGGCTTTTCGGCGACCATTAGCGACAGAACCGCCTCCTGCCCGCCCTGATAGTCGTCAAGGACTTCCACATGGCTGCCACGCAGCAATCGGACGCGGCGACGATAGTGCTCAACACGCGCCACGGCCGGATAGGCCCCGGCTATATCGAAAGAGACTTCCGCCTGCTCTTCAGAGAATTTTGTCACAAAATCTCTCGCCGCAAACTCTGCCCCGGCGGCCTGCATGACGCCGCCGAAAGTCGGCAGATTGTGAAAGGCCGATTGCATCGTCCAGATGTCGTAGCGCTGCGGCGAGAAGGTTTTTGCGGTGTAGGTTTCCACCCCGACATCGATGATGAACGGCCGGCCGTTCTTATAAAGCGTGAAACTGCCGACATCGTTGTGGTTATGGCTCTCGCCATTATTGCCCGCCTTCACGGCAAGATCGAAGACCCCGTCGCGGGCAATCGCAAGACCGATACCGGGATGGGCGATGTCGGTCTTTGCCGGTTCCGCTGGAATAAGCGCGGAAAATTCCGGGACGGCAAGCACCGCCTGGACCCGATACCAGAGGTTCCACTCCTTGCACATCAGCCGGTCCGGTGAGCGATTCCAGCAGGCGGCAGCGAAAGCCTGAAGCCGTGGCGAAGAAACGGCCTTGCCAAAAAGATATTCCCGCCCGCCGGATGTCTCGACCTTCGCCGGCGCATCGGCGAAGTTGAAGAACCGGTCTTCCGCCACGTGCATGTTGAGAATGAATTCGGCCATGCTGCGCAGCTTCGGCGCATGAAAGAGCGGCGCCATGGAGCCGGGCGCAGAGGCTTCGAGAATGCTCATCGCCCCAAACAGGCAAAGTGCCGCATGGCCATAATAAAGAACGCCCTCTTCGCAGGCGCCGTCTTCCGCATAATCCTTCTGAAACGCATCGAGACTCTTGAGCGCCTTTTCCACGACCGAACGCCTCGTCGACTGGTCGGTGGGCAATAGCAGGGTCGAGAGAAGGACATTCTGGGTAATCCATGCCGTCCAGTTGTTCATCCGCTCGTCGCCATTCCCCATCCACCAGAAATGCCGGGTGAGATAAGGCGTGGTGATGCGCCGGTCGATCTCGGCGCGGACGCGGGAAACGAGGTTTGCATTTGCCCTTTCCAGTTCCGGTGCCAGCAAATGCAGGCACAAAGCGAGATTGGCGCCCGTTTCGGCAGCGAACAGGTCGATCACCGGGTTTTGCGGATCGGGCAGCGGATATCGCGGGCCGCCGCGAATATGGGAATTATGGGCGGGCAATTGCCAGCCGCTCTCTTCGCATATCAGCCAAAGACCATCGATGATGGCATCGAGAAAGCGGCCCTGCCCGTCGGCGCATTCTCCAAGAACCAGCGCGTTCAGCTTCAGTCGTCGGGAAAAATAAAGCGCCTCGAAACGATCGCGATTGCCGGTGCGGCTATATTCCCGGTAGTCGCCCGCCAGAATGACGGACCAGGGCTCGTCAAGCGTCTGTTCCGCCGCCTCTATGAGACTACGGGAAACCGCGCCCGGTGCTGAAGACCGTATTTTCTGCGCCGTCAGTTCCGCGCCGAAGTCGGCGAACCGTTCGGGCAGAAACCGCACCATTTCGACAAACACGCCCTCAAACCTCCCGCGCGTTCCGCAATCCGATATGGGCCTCCTATCATACGTATTTTTGAAAAACCAGAAAATTTGTCTGACTTTATGTAAAGTTGTTTGACCAATATCGATATTGTGTTATCCAGAGCGCGGGAGGCGGCAGGGCGAAGACCCGGACCGCAATGGAAAATGCAGGCAGCCGACACGGATGAAACAGTGAAACGGCGGCAATGGGAGATATGCTGTGGCAATCGCAACCGCGACCATGTCCGACAAGCAGGCGACTCCGTATCGCAGGAAAAAACTCCGCATCGTCTCTAAACGGCGGCGCCGAATAGAAAATGCGCTCGTTGCCTATTCCTTCATTGCGCCCAATTTTCTCGGCTTTGCGATTTTCACGCTCGGACCGATCCTCTTTGCCTTTGCGCTGGCCTTCATGCATTGGGACGGCTCCAATGCCATGCGTTTTGCCGGTCTCGATAATTTCTGGCGGCTTTTCGAGGACAGGGCCTTCATCGCGGCCTTCTGGAATACGGTCATCTACACCGTCGCTTCGGTGCCGGCCACGCTCGCCTGCGCGCTCGGGCTTGCGATCCTGCTCAACCAGAAAATCCTCGGCCGCAATTTCTTCCGCACGGCCATGTTCTTTCCCTATGTCGCATCGCTGGTCGCCGTGGCCGTCGTCTGGAACATGATTTTCAATCCGGAGATGGGTCCGGTCAACATGCTGCTCTATACGCTCGGCCTCGATCCCGCCGACATGCCGGGATGGGCGGCGGACCGGCACTGGGCCATGGTCACGGTCATTCTCTTCGGCGTGTGGAAGAGCATGGGTTATTACATGGTCATCTATCTCGCCGGGCTACAGGGCATCAATTCGGAGCTTTATGAAGCCGCGGGGCTGGATGGCGCCAATGCCTGGCAGAAATTCATCCACGTCACCCTGCCACAGCTTGCTCCCACGACCTTTTTCGTGACCGTCATGCTGACGATCCAGTCCTTCAAGGTTTTCGATCAAGTCTACATGATCACACAGGGCGGTCCCGGCACCTCAACGCTGGTTCTCGTCTATCACATCTACAATGAGGCCTTCATCTCCTGGGATCTCGGCTATTCCAGCATGATCGCCCTCGTCCTGTTCTTCCTCGTCCTGATGGTCACCATCGTCCAGTTCAAACGGCAGCGGGAGGATTGATCCATGCGCATCATGGGCCGCAAAATCCCCGGCGCCACGGTTGGCGTCTATCTGACGGTGATCGTCGTCACCATCGTCATGCTTCTGCCCTTCGCATGGATGCTGTCGGCGTCGCTGAAACTCAGCCGCGATGTCTTCGCGTTCCCGATCGAATGGATCCCCTCGCAGCCGCGCTGGGAAAACTATGTGGAAATCTGGACGAAAATTCCGCTGGCGCTCTTCATCTACAACACGTCGAAGCTGACGATCATCGTCACATTGCTGCAATTGCTGACCTCAAGCTTTGCGGCCTACGCCTTCGCCAAGCTGCATTTTCCCTACAAGAACACGCTGTTTCTCGGCTATATCGCCACCATCGCCATGCCCTGGCAGGTCTATATGGTGCCGCAGTTTCTGTTGATGCGCGAATTCGGGCTCAACAACACCCATCTCGCCCTGATTTTCCTGCAGGCCTTCACCGCCTTCGGCGTTTTCCTGATGCGGCAGTTTTACATGTCGATCCCGAACGAGCTTTGCGAGGCGGCCCGCATCGACGGCATGAACGAATATCAGATCTGGGCGAAGATCATGCTGCCACTTTCCAAACCGGCGCTTTCCACCTTGACGATCTTCACCTTCGTCACGACCTGGAACGACTTCATGGGTCCGATGATCTATCTCACCAAGACCGAGCTAAAGACCATCCAGATCGGCCTGCGCATGTTCATTTCGCAATATTCGGCGGAATACGGATTGATCATGGCCGCCTCGGTCGTGGCGCTTGTCCCGGTTCTCGTCGTTTTCCTGGCATTGCAGCGCTTCTTCGTCGAAGGCGTCGCCTCCACCGGCCTCAAGGGTTGATTTCATGCTCGATTTGACCACGTCCCTCCCAACCCCGATCACAGACGCCGAAATCGATGCGGCGCTGGCCGTGGCCGTCGCGCAGGTCAGGCGCAACCTGCCGCAATTTACCTATGCGGCGCAGAACCATTCGAGCGTGAAGAATTTTTACCCGGCAGTCGCCAACGACCAATGGACCGCCGGTTTCTGGCCGGGCCAGATATGGCTCGCCTTCGAGCACACCGGCGACAGGACCTTTCAGCATGCGGCGCAAATTCAGGTGCAGAGTTTCCTGCACCGTATCGAAAACCGCATCGAGACCGATCACCACGATATGGGCTTCCTCTATTCGCCCTCCTGCATCGCCGCATGGAAACTGGTGGGCGATGAGGATGGAAGACGCGCGGCGCTGATGGCGGCGGACCAGTTGATGGAGCGGTTCCAGCCGGTCGGGCAATTCATCCAGGCCTGGGGCCGCAGGGATAATCCCAACGAATATCGCTACATCATCGACTGCCTTTTAAACCTGCCGCTGCTTTATTGGGCAAGCCGCGAAACCGGCCGGGAAGACTACCGCACCGTGGCGCTTGCCCATGCCCGCACCACGCTTGCCCATTCCGTCCGGCCGGACGATTCCACCTATCATACATTTTACATGGACCCGGAGACCGGCGCGCCGGTGCGCGGCGTCACAAAACAGGGTTACAGCGATGAGAGCTACTGGGCCCGCGGACAGGCCTGGGGCATTGCTGGCATGGCAATTTCTTATCGATATGAGCGCCTGCCTGCCTATCGCGACACCTTCGAGCGGCTTCTCGCCTTCTACCTCAAACGCCTGCCCGATGATCTCGTACCCTATTGGGACCTAATTTTTGCGGATGGCGATGGCGAACCGCGCGACAGCTCGGCGGCGGCCATCGTCGCCTGTGGCCTCCTGGAAATGGCGGAGCTGGAGATGCCAGAAAAGGCGGCGGAATATCGCGATCTGGCAAGGCGTATGGTGAAAAGCCTCGCCGATATCTATTCGGTTCGCGATCCCGCGATCTCCAACGGGCAGCTTCTGCACGGCACCTATTCCAAGAAGACGCCCCATAATACCTGCCGGGGCGAAGGCGTCGATGAGTGCGTCTCCTGGGGCGATTATTATTATCTGGAAGCGCTGATCCGGCTTTCGCGCAACTGGTCTTCCTATTGGTGAGCGCGAGGAACAGATGGCTAGCATTTCCCTGAAAAAACTCAACAAGACCTTCGGCGCGCTCAAGGTGGTTCACGATATCGATCTGGATATCGCCGACAAGGAATTCATCATTCTGGTCGGCCCTTCCGGATGCGGAAAATCCACGACGCTCAGGATGATCGCCGGGCTGGAGGAAATTTCCGGCGGCGAGTTGCGCATTGGCGAGGACGTGATGAACGATGTCCCCTCGAAGGATCGCGACATTGCCATGGTGTTCCAGAACTATGCGCTTTACCCGCATATGACGGTCTACAAAAACATGGCCTTCGGTCTGGAACTCAGAAAGGCGCCGCGCGATCTCATCGACACCAAGGTCAAGGATGCGGCGAAAATTCTCGATATTACCCATCTCTTGAACCGCAAGCCGAAAGCGCTCTCCGGCGGCCAGCGCCAGCGTGTCGCGCTCGGCCGGGCCATGGTGCGCAATCCGGAAGTCTTCCTGCTCGATGAGCCACTTTCCAATCTCGACGCCAAGCTGCGCGGCACCATGCGTTCGGAAATCTCCAAGCTGCACAAGCGGCTGGACGCCACCTTCATTTACGTTACCCACGATCAGGTGGAAGCCATGACCATGGCGGACCGCATCGTGGTGATGAAGGACGGCCATATCCAGCAGGTGGATACGCCGCAAAACCTCTACGACCGGCCGATCAACATGTTCGTTGCGGGTTTCATCGGCGCGCCGCAGATGAACATGCTGCCAGTCACGCTGCGCCGCGACGGCGACCGCTTCACCGCCCTGTTCGACGGCAATCCGCTGCCTCTGCCGGCGGGCATCGATACCGCACGCCTGCTCCCCCATGAAGGAAAGGATATCGTTCTCGGCATCCGCCCGGAAAATTTCCACGAATTCGCCCCGGCGGATATCGATGCCGCCAATGTCGTACCCTTCCGGGCAACGGTGGAACTGGCGGAGCCGATGGGATCGGAAGTGCATCTCAACCTCGTCTCCGGCGGCAGAAACCTCGTCGCACGCGTCTCACCGCGTTTCAGGGCTAAGATCGGCGATCCCGTCGACCTGGTGGCCGATCTGACGAATGCACAGCTTTTCGATCCCGCCACCGAGCGATCGATCCTTTATTGAGGCGCCGGGGAGAAACGCGATGCAATGGCTGGAAGGGTTATGGACAAAGGAAGGGGCCGGGATCGACAAGAACGCACCGCCGCTGACCGGCCTTGCCCTTTTCCTCGATATCATCAAGCGCGAATGGTGGGAGATGGTGAAGCTCAACCTCCTCTTCATCATCGCCAGCCTGCCGGTGGTGACGATGCCGGCGGCGATGCTGGCCATGGCCCGCATCTCTGTTTCCTTTGCAAATGACGAGAATACCTATCTGCTGCGCGACTTTCTCGAAGCCTTGCGGAAATTCGCCCTGCGCGGCACCGCGCTTGTGGTTTTAAGCGCGCTGCTGGTGAGCGCCGGTGCTTATGCGACTGTCAGCTATGCCGGTGCCGCCCGGCTTCAGCTCGTCTATAGCCTGCCTTTTGCGATCAGCCTGGCGGTCACGCTGTTTCTCATCCTCCTCAGCGCCTATGCCAGCGTTGTTCTGGCCAAGCGGGACCTGCCGCTTTCGGAAACCCTGCGGCAGGCGGCGTTTCTGGCGCTCACCAGGCCATTGCCGATGCTTGCGGCGCTGGGTTTCGTCGCAGCGCTCTGGCTCGCGCATGTCCTCTTTTATCCGGTGTCGGTGTTCATGCCGGCCACCATCAATTTTTCGCTCGGCATGTTTGCCCTCTGTTTCGCAGCGAAAAACGCTGCTGCGAAAACACGCGCGCGGATACCCGAACCGGCGGGGAGCGACGCTTAAGCAGACCAAAATCAAAACGACATCAGTCAGGGAAGGAGAAACGGGCTATGGAGTTTAAGACAACCAGACGTGCATTCGCTCTCGCAACCGCCGGTCTCGGCATTGCCATGGGCATGGGAGGAACGGCGTTCGCTGCGGGCGATGCGCCCGTTACGCTGAAATGGGCGCTGTGGGATCTGGACAAGGGCGCTTATTTCAAGCCCTTGATGGAGGCCTACAAGCAGAAGCATCCGAATGTGACGTTCGAAGTGGTGGACCTCGGCTCGCAGGACTATACGCAGATGATATCCACGCAGCTCACCGGCGGCTCCAAGGATATCGATGTCGTCACCATCAAGGATGTGCCCGGCTACGCCAATCTGGTACGCGCCGGCAACATCACCGATCTCAGCGGCTTCATCAAGGACCAGAAAATCGAGACGGCCCCCTATGGCGGCCTGATCGAGGAACTGACCATCGACGGCAAGATTTACGCTTTGCCGTTCCGCTCGGATTTCTGGGTGGTCTATTACAACAAGGATATTTTCGACAAGGCCGGCGTGCCTTACCCCACCAACGACATGAGCTGGGCGCAATTCGATGAGATCGCCGGCAAGCTGAAGGGCGGCATGGGCGCCAACCGCACCTATGGCGCGCTGCTGCACACCTGGCGTTCGACGGTGCAGCTGCCCGGTATTCAGGATGGCAAGCACACGCTGGTGGACGGTAATTATGAATTCCTCAAACCCTGGTATGAGCGTGCGCTTGCCCTGCAGAAGAGCGGCGCGATACCGTCCTATGCCTCGCTGAAAACATCGAACACCCATTATTCCGCTCTGTTTTTCAACGGAACGATCGGCATGCTGCCCATGGGCACATGGTTTGTCGGCACCCAGATCGCCAAGGTGAAATCCGGCGAGTCGAAAAGCCTCAATTGGGGCATCGTGAAGTTCCCCCATCCGGATGGTGTGGCGGCGGGCGCGACGGCCGCGCAGATTGCCGGATTGTCGGTCAATGCCAATTCCGGCCACAAGGAAGCGGCGCTGGACTTCATCCACTTCGTTACTGGGCCTGAGGGTGCGGCGACCATCGCCTCCACCGGCACTTTCCCTGCGCTCAGAACCGATGATGTGGCCGAGAAGATCGCGGCGCTGCCGGGCTTCCCGCAGGACCAGAACAGCAAGGACGCGCTGCAGGCCGGCAAGGCCTATCTGGAAATGGCGGTCAACCCGAATGCGGCCAAGATCGAAGTCGTCCTGAACCGCGTGCATGATGCGCTGATGACCGACAATATCTCCATCGATGACGGCATCAAGGACATGAATGACGGCGTCAAGGCCATCAAATAATTGCTACAGGGCCGCGGGCGATGAGCCCGCGGCCCTTTCCTTTGATCATGAATTCCGGACATTCGTCACCGTGCCTCACGAGACCGCCACAGCCAATCCGCTCTTTCACAATCCGCTTCTCGGCAGGGACGATCTCGCAAAGGCGGTGATCGATCTCTTCAACCCGCTGCTTGCCTGTTTTTCACCGGGCGGCGCGCGCGTCCGGCTCGGAGCAACGGGGGCGATTTTCGATTTTCCTGCGGCGGAACTGGAGGGTTTTGCCCGGCCATTATGGGGCATCGTTCCGCTTGCCGCCGGCGGTTATGACTTTCCTCACTGGGATCTCTACAGGCGTGGACTGGCCAATGGCGCGAACCCCGCCCACCCCGAATATTGGGGCGATACGGCTGATCGGCACCAGCGGCTGGTCGAACTGGCGGCGATAGGATTTGCGCTCGCCATGGTTCCCGAACATATCTGGGAGCCGCTTGCCGAAACGGACAGGCAGGCTGTCGCCGCCTATCTTCTGGCCGCCCGCGAGCGGGAATTCGTCGACAATAATTGGAAATTCTTCCGTGTCCTGATCGATCTCGGGCTTGAGCGGGTCGGCGTGGAGTTTGACCGGATCAAGACCCAAACCTATCTCGATGAACTCGAGGCTTTCGATATCGGCAACGGCTGGTATCGCGACGGGCCGGTGCGCCGGGTCGACCATTATATTCCCTTCGCCATGCATTTTTACGGCCTGATCTATACGGTGCTGGCGAAAGGCGACGACACGCGAAAGACACGCTTGCTCGAACGCTCCCGCATTTTCGCCCGTGACATACGCCACTGGTTCGGGCCCGACGGGGCCTCTCTCGCCTTCGGGCGCAGCCAGACCTACCGTTTTGCGGCGGGCGGTTTCTGGGGCGCTCTTGCCTTTTCCGGTCTGGAAGCGCTGCCGTGGCCGGAAATCAAGGGCTATTACATGCGCCATATCCGCTGGTGGTCGAAGCGGCCGATCGCGGACCGCGACGGCGTCCTGTCGGTCGGATATGGCTACCCAAATCTTCTGATGAGCGAGAGCTACAATTCTCTCTGCTCTCCCTATTGGGCGCTCAAATTTTTCCTGCCGCTGGCGCTGCCCGCCGATCACCCGTTCTGGGCCGCTGAAGAAGCCGAACCGCAGGAATTTGCCGAACCGGTTCCCCTCGCTGAGCCTGGCATGGTGGCCTTTCATACGCCGGGCAATATCGTGGTCCTGTCCTCCGGGCAGCAGCACGACAGGATGCGCGGCGCGCAGGAGAAATATTCGAAATTCGTCTATTCCACCCGTTATGCCTTCAATATCGAGGCGGATGACCGGCATTTCGCCGCCGCGAGTTTCGATGGCATGCTCGGCCTGTCCGACGACGGCGTGCACTTCCGCACCCGCGAGACAATGGAAGAGGCGTTGATCGCCAAAGACTGCCTCTATTCCCGCTGGCGGCCATGGGCGGATGTCGAGATCGAGACCTGGCTCGTGCCGCAAAACCCCTGGCACATAAGGCTGCACCGCATCCGCACCCCGCGCCCGCTGCAGACATCAGAAGGCGGATTTGCCATAGAACGCGCCGATTTCAACCGTGACCGCACCGAGGCGAGTGAAGGTCGCGCCGTCTGTTACGGACAGACTGACACCAGCCTCATCGCCGATCTTTCGGCTGGCATTCAGCGAGAAGGCGTGAGCCATCAGGCGATCGCCAATACCAACCTCATTCACGCCAGAACCCTCGTTCCGCAATTGCGCGCCACCATCGCCTCCGGCGAAACGCTGCTGGTGACGGCGGCCCTGGCACTGCCGGCCGGTAAAGAAGCAGGGGCCGCATTGGGTGTCTTCCCCGAAAGTCCCGATCTCTCCGGGCTGGAAGAGATGTTCAGGCGGGAGGGGCGGCGCGTTCCCGCCTATGCTCTCGATGAAAACCGCGCAGGCTGACGGAGATGACCGACGACACACCGGGTGTTTCCCAGAGACCGGATCGACTGAACATCCTGACCTGGGAGCGGAAGCAGGAGGATATCGACAGCCCCGACCATCAGACACGGCTGCGTGGCCTCCAGCGCTCTGCCAACGCCGTTTTCGGGCAGGGCGTCTACATTGCCGACAAGGCGGAGGTGCATACGGACAGGCTATTGATGGGTGCGCAGTCGTGGATCGCCGGTTATGCAATCGTGCGCGGCGATATCGAACTCGGTGAAAACGTCTCGATCAACCCCTATGCCTGTCTTTCCGGTAAGGTGACAATCGGCAATGGCGTCCGCATCGCCTCACATGTCAGCATCGTCGGCTTCAACCATGGCTTCGACGACATTAAAACTCCGATCTATCGCCAACCGCTGACCTCGCTCGGGATAGAGATCGGCGACGACGTCTGGATCGGCGCCAATGCGGTTGTGCTGGATGGCGTGAAGATAGGGCGCGGCGCAATTATTGCCGCAGGCGCGGTGGTGGCGAAGGACATTCCCGCCATGGCCATTGCAGGCGGCGTTCCCGCCCGGGTTCTGCGATATCGTGGAGAAAAAGCGGCCGCGCCGAGGCTGACGGAACCCGATGGCCTGCTGCAAGAACTCGGTAAGGAGATTGTCGACGACTGGCTTGCCGCCATCCGCTCCTATGGCGAGGATGGCATCTATCGTTCCGCCGATGCATCCGGACGTGAGGTCGAAAGCGTCAGGCATCTGTGCGATGCCATCGAGATTGCGGCAGCCTTTGGGCAGGAAAAGATCGCTTTCGATGCCGGAAAAACCGTGGCCAGTCTTCAGGCCCTGCAGGATCAGGAAACGGGGCTGTTTCTTAACCGTCACCGCCGCACCTCGACGCCTCCCGAGAACGACCCTGCCGTCCTCTATAATATTCTGGCTGTCGGATATGCGCTTGAATGTTTCGGTGCAGCGCCGAAACAGCCGATCGCTTTCGTGGAGCGTCTGCGCGCCGAAGAACTCATCCTCCTGCTGGAAGAATTGCCATGGCAAAGCCGGGCATGGCATTGCGGCGCCACCATAGACGCCATTGCCACCGCGCTTTATTTCAACAGGCGCTATTTCACATCTGGCGACAACCTCACTGTTCTCTTCGGCTGGCTGGCGATGAATGTGGATAAAACCACCGGGCTTTGGGGTGAGCCGACTGCCGCACAGGGCCTGCTGCAACCGGTCAACGGCTTTTACCGGCTTACCCGCGGCTCTTACGCACAGTTCGGCCTGCCGCTTCCCCATCCGGAAGCAGCTATTGACTCCGTTATCGCCAATTATCGTGCCTATGGCGGTTTCCATGGCGCGGATTTTAATGCCTGCAACCTGCTCGATACGATCCATCCGCTTCTTCTGTGCCTGAAACAGACGGATCACCGGCAGGACGAGGCGAAGGAAATCGCCCGCGAAATTCTGCGCCGAAACGAGGGACGCTGGCAAAGGAACAGGGGATTTGCCTTCGCCGAGGGGCATCCGGCCGGGCTGCAGGGCACGGAAATGTGGATGTCCGTTCTCTGGCTTTCGGCGAAGCTTCTCGATGCGGAACATCTCCTGCCGTTTCAACCTCGCGGCATCCATCGCTTCGAGCCTGCGGAAATCGTCCGTGGCCTGATTGCCCGCTATAAATCTCCGGTATAGGTTTCCGACACTCTTTTGAAAGCTTTCAAACCGGACCGGTCGAGTAAAAGATGCAACTCAAAGACTGCTATAATTTCCACGATTTTCGCCGCATGGCCAAACAGCGTCTGCCCGGACCGATCTTCAATTATATAGACGGCGCCGCCGATGACGAGGTGACGTATCGGCGAAACACGGCCGCCTTTGAAAAATGCGATCTCGTTCCCGATGTGCTGCGGGGCGTAGCGGATGTGGATATGTCGGTCACCGTCATGGGGCAGAAGCTGTCGATGCCGGTCTATTGTTCGCCGACGGCGCTGCAACGCCTCTTCCACCATCAGGGGGAACGGGCGGTTGCGGCAGCGGCGGGGAAATACGGTACGATGTTCGGCGTCTCCTCGCTCGGCACCACGAGCCTTGAAGAAGCGCGCCGGATCAGCGGCGGCCCGCAGGTCTATCAGTTCTATTTCCACAAGGACCGCGGCCTCAACCGCGATATGATGGCGCGCGCCAAGAGCGCCGGTGTCGAGACGATGATGCTGACGGTGGACAGTATTACCGGCGGCAACCGCGAGCGCGACAAGCGCACCGGCTTTGCCATTCCGTTCAAGCTCAATCTTTCCGGCATCGCGCAATTCGCCATCAAGCCGGCCTGGGGCATCAATTACCTGACGCATGAGCGCTTCAGCCTGCCGCAGCTCGACGACCACATTAAAATGGACGGCGGCGCTCTTTCCATCAGCCGCTATTTCACCGACATGCTCGACCCTTCGATGAACTGGGACGACGTGGCGCAGATGGTGCGCGAATGGGGCGGGCCGTTCTGCCTAAAAGGCATCATGTCGGTGGATGACGCCAGACGCGCCGTGGAGATCGGCTGCAGCGGCATCGTGCTTTCCAATCATGGCGGCCGCCAGCTGGATGGCTCCCGCAGCGCCTTCGATCAGCTGGCCGAGATCGTCGATGCGGTCGGCGACCGGATCGATGTGATGATGGATGGCGGCGTGCAGCGCGGCACCCATGTTCTGAAAGCACTGTCCCTCGGTGCAAAAGCCGTGGGGCTCGGCCGCTATTACCTTTTCCCCTTGGCTGCTGCCGGGCAACCGGGCGTCGAACGGGCGCTTGAGCTGATGCGTATCGAAATCGAGCGCGGCATGAAGCTGATGGGCTGCACCTCCGTCGATCAGCTCACACGCCGAAACCTTCGGTTCCGTTGAACAGGCGGGACGTTACAGAAGAACTGGGGCGGAGCGCCGTCACAACCGACCACTGAAACCGCATGCCGTTTCAGCCGCGTTTCGTCGCTGTTCCTGAAGCGCCATGCCGATGTTCCAGACGAGCGCCAGGCAAACGAGCCCGCAAAAACAGGCTGAAATCAGCGAGCGATGGCGCTTGGCTCCGGAGAGAAACATCCAACCGATAATTGCATAGACCGCAAGCGCCGGCACCGCGGCAATCAGAACGGATATGGGGCCATCGCAATCGACGGCCTCGACGCCGGTGGCGCGATACTCATTCGGAATTGCTACCAGACCGAGGACGGCCACGGGAAACATGGCAGCTAAAACCGCGTAGCGGAAAAATCGGGGCGTGTCGGGCATGCCTGCTCCATAGCCGGATAATCAACAGCCGCAACGGCGCAGGTAAAGTCCCGCCGTGCGATCTCAGCGAATATCCATCTTGCCGATAATATCGGTTTAGCCGCCATTGTTGGCGACCGGAAGAGCAGATTGCCCGCTTTTACTGAGAAAGCCAGCCTTTTACGCCGGGAGCAATCTTGGCAAGTCAGGCGGAATATGATTATGGTTGCACGATGCAACCATAATGGATTGAACGTGCCCCAACAGCCCTTCCCCATAAACGACATCCGTTCCACCTCCCGCCGGCTCGTCCGCGAACTCGGCTTCATGGGAGGAGACTTTGCCGGCACCGATCTGCCGCCCTCCGCCGTGCATGCCCTGATCGAGATCGAAGCATGCCCCGACATCACGGCGCGGGATCTGGGAAAACTTCTGCGACTTGAAAAATCGAGTGTCAGCCGCATGCTGCGCAAGCTCGTCCTGTCGGGCGATGTTCGCGAAGAAACGGATGAAGGGGACAGTCGCATCAAGCGGCTGCGTCTTACGGGTCAGGGACAAGAACAGGTGGGCGCCATTCATGGCTTCGCGAACCGGCAGGTCTCCGGCGCCCTGACGCAGCTTACGTCGGCGGATGCTCACACGATCCTCCAGGGGCTTCGTCTTTACGCCGATGCGCTGGGAGACAGGACCGATACAGTTGCTCCCTCCATAGAGATACTGGAGGGATACAGGCCCGGCATCATTGCCCGGATCACGCAGATGCATGCGCTGTACTACGCCCGGACATCCGGCTTCGGCCAGCGTTTCGAATCCGTCGTGGCCGAAGGCCTCGCCGCTTTTTGCAACCGGCTCGAAAGCCCGAAGAATACGATCTGGGTCGCAATGCGCGGACAGGAGATCATCGGCTCCGTCGCTATCGATGGCGAAGATCTCGGAGCGGATATTGCGCATCTGCGCTGGTTCATCGTTGATGACGGGGTGCGCGGTGGCGGTGTCGGACGCAGGCTGCTGGAAACCGCACTGGCCTTCGTCGATGAAAAAGGCTTTGCCGAAACCCATCTCTGGACATTCAACGGCCTCTTGGCCGCACGGCACCTTTACGAAGCCCATGGCTTCACATGCGTCGAGGAACATCCGGGCAGTCAGTGGGGAAGCGAGGTTCTGGAACAGCGCTTTGTCCGACCACCGTCGAAATGATCGTCTGCACGGAGCCCACCGCCGCAATCGCGGGTTCTTAGCTTCGCGTCAGGCGTAAGGCGCTCCAGAAGCCGCGCAACTGTGCCATCAACTCCGTATAGAGACTATAACGCCGCCCATAGTGCGAGACTTGCCCAGCATCCGGCCGATAAGCATTTGCAACCCGTGTCATCGCCGCAACCGCCTCCTCATAATCAGTATAAAGCCCAATCGCCACGGCCGCGCCAATGGCCGCGCCGAGCGCGCCCGTCTCGCGGGCCTCCGCGACACGCAGCGGAATTTCCAGAACATCCGCCATGATCTGCGGCCAATGCTGGCTGCGGGAACCGCCGCCGGACATCACGGCGCTTTCCACCGGCAGCCCAGCTTCGCGCAGGACGCCGATATGGCGGCGATGCTCGAAACACACCCCTTCGAACAGGGCCCGCAACATGTGACCTTCGCCGTGCCATCCCGCGAGGCCGTAAAAGCCGCCGCGAAATTCCGCACCCAGCCGCGAGCCGAAAATGAACGGATGGAAGAACGGATCGTCGGCGCGGGGTGAGACGGAGCCAACCAATTCGTTGCATCGTTCGAAGGCGTGGTCGCCATGATCGCCGCGAACGCGGTGCACGTACCATTCGAGGTTGGCGGCGGAGGTGGCGCTGGATTCGATATTGACATAGCGGTCACGGCCGAAGGTGGTGACCATGAAGACATCGGGACTGATGACCGGCCGGTCCGCGAAAACCTGATTGATGCTCCAGGTGCCGGCGATGATGGACGCTTCCCCGGCATTGATGACCCCCGACCCCATGGCGCTGGAGACCACATCGAAGAAACCGCCGATGACGGGCGTGCCTTCGGACAGCCCCGTCATCGCCGCAGCCTCGCCCGTCACATGGCCGACGATGTCAGCCGATTCCACGCGACGGGGGAAAAACGCGAACGCGTCCTCAAGACCGTAAAGTGACAGAAGCTCACGGTCGAGCCGCGCTTCCGGCAAGGCAAGCAGCCCCGCGCCGCTGAGATCGGAAATATCGTTGGCAAGGCACCCCGTCAGGCGGAAATTGACGAAATCCTTGCAGAACAGGACCGTACCGGTCCGGGCATAAAGATCGGGTGCATGTCGCTTTACCCAGGCCAGAAGGCTGGGTGTTTGCGCAGGCCATGGCCGCTGTAGGCAACGGGCCTGCAATTGTGCTCCGCTTTTCCGGTCAAGCTCGGCCGCCACATCGGCGGCACGGCTGTCGAGCGACTGGATGCCGATCAGAGGCTGTTGGCCCTTGTCCAGAAGGTAAAGACCGTTGCCGTGGCCGGCGCAGCCCACGGCCAGGATGCTGCGGGGATCGACGGACGATTTCACCAGAAGCTGGCGGATCGCCTCGCAGCCGTTCCGCCACAACTCCTCGAGATCGCGCTCGACATAGCGGGGCTCAGGGAATGTCGACTGTCCGTCGATGGCATGTTGCGCAACCTGCCGGCCTTCCGTGTCGAACAGCACGGCCTTGATGACCGTGTTGCCGACATCGAGACCCAATATGTGATTTTTATCAGCCACGATTATAGATATCCCATGCTTCCTCACCGCCCGCACCCTGATGGATGATGGCCATCAAAGCCGCAACGACGGCCTTGGGATTGTCGTGCTGGTAAATATTGCGCCCATAAACCATCCCGTTCGCACCTTCGGCCACAAGAGCCGCCGATTTCGTAAGCACGTTACGCAAGTCCTCACGCCCCCCGCCCCGCACCAGCACCGGGCACCGCGCGGCTTCGATCACCTTGTGAAAATCATGCGGATCGCTGGTCGGATCGGCCTTGATGATATCGGCTCCCATTTCCGAGGCAAGACGCACCAGCGTGACGATCTTTTCGGCGTCGCCATCCACCTGATAACCGCCGCGGACATCATTGGGCAGCATCACCAGCGGCTCGATCATCAGCGGCATGCCGAAACGATGGCAATCTGCCCGCACACGGCTTATGTTTTCGACGCATTGACGAAACAGCTCCGGCTCATCCGGCAGCATGAACAGGTTCACGACGACGCAGGCGGCGTCCATTTCCAGCGCACCGATGATCGGGTCCTGATGGTTCTGGAGCTGCGACCACATGGTTCTGTGGCGCGTGGAATTGTAAGGGTTACCCATGTCGATACGCATGACGAGGGCCGGCTTGTCACGCTCCGGCCTCTGCTGCAGCAGATCCGCCTGCCCATAGGCCATCTGTATGGCATCGGGACCGGCCTCGACCAGCCTGTCCACGGTCTGCGCCATATCCTCCAGCCCGATGAGGAAGCTCGGTTCGTTGCAAACCCCGTGATCGATGGCCACATCCAGGCAACCGCCATTGCGGAACAGCCGGTTCATGCGCGCCTTTTTCGAAATCCGCATCATCATGCATTCTCCTTGCATCTGTGTTGAAGCATTGCCGGCGTGACCCCATAAAAGGTCTCCAGCTCATGGATAAGCCGCTGCCGTTCCGCCGCCGCCTGGGTGGCCGACCAGCCAAGCTCGCGGGTCGCAACGGCGAGGATCGCGTCGGTCAGATCGGCATCGATGACGCCGGTGATGGCGAGCGTCGTGCGCCGCAGGACAAGATCGGTCAGGTGTCGGACATGTTCGAAGCGGATCAGCCAGACCACCTCCGCAGCCGTGATCGGCGATTTTTCTGAAAGCCGCACATCATCCGCACGGTCCCGGCAAAAACCCATCAGATCGAAGGCACGGGAGCCGTAAGCCAGAGCCAGATGCTCCGCCCGGTCTGCGGCAATCGAAAACTCCTCCGACAGCAAGGCGGGCAGGCTGCTGGCGCCGGTGGGAAAATTCCTGCCGCCGCCGATCGGGCGGTCCATGGTGCCGGTCAGCCGTCTGCGGCCAAGAAAGGCCAGAACCTCGTCGGTCACCTGTTCGCCGAAAGCCCTGAAAGTGGTCCACTTGCCGCCGATCATGCAGAGCTGCGGCGGATCGCCCGCGACGCGGTGGATGAAATGGCTGCGAGAAATTCTTCCGGTAAAGGCGGCATCGCTGCGCGGCAGCGGACGTATGCCGCTGAAACTGAAAACAATGTCGGAATGGGTAATGGCAATCTGCGGAAAGACCTGCCGGATCGCGTCCAGAATATAATCCCGTTCCTCGGGCTCGCAGCGCACCCGCTCGGGGCGATCCACCTTGATGTCGGTCGAGCCTGCGAGAACCCGGCCGAGATAGGGAAAGAGGATACAAACGCGATTATCGTCATTCTCGAAGAAGATCATATGGTCGTTCAGGGCCTTCAAAAGCGCCTCGTTGGCGATGATCAGATGCGATCCCTTGGTTCCGGAGACGGTCGGTTTTGCTGTCTCCGCCGCCGGGGGTGCAGCCAGCGCGCCAATCGTCTCGTCGATCCAGGCGCCGGTCGCATTGACGATGATCCTTGGGCGGATAGGCAGGGCTTCATCCACGCCCTCCAGTCGAAGACGATACTCGTCACCGAGACGGACAAGCTCCGCATAGTTGAGCGCAATGCTTTGCGGCGCATCGGCACGGGTGTCGATCAGAAGTTCCAGAGCCAGCCGTTCGGGCTGGCTGATCCACGCATCGTAATAGGTGGCCGAATATCTGATCTCCGGTGTCAAATCCGGCCAATGCTGCAAAGTCCCGGGCGCACCGCGAAAGGCGTGACGGGGCAGGATGCGGTTTTTGCGGGTGACGAAATCATAGAGCAATAGACCCGCCTTGATGGCGAGCGCGCCCCGGCTTGCGGGTTTTCCACCGGAACCGGCAAAGGTTGCCGCCGCATTGAACAGGCCGCTGAAAGTCGAAAAGATCGGGATCGTGGTCGGCAGCGGATGAACCATATGCGGCGCGAGCCTGAGAAGCGCATCCCGCTCCCGCAAAGACTCTGCCACGAGGCCGAATTCACCGTTTTCGAGATAACGCAGGCCGCCATGGATCATGCGCGAGGGTGCCGCGCTGCAACCGGAGGAGAAATCGTTGCGCTCCACCAGCAGCACCCGCAGCCCCTGCAAGGCGAGATCGCGATAGGCGGCAATTCCGTTGATGCCGCCGCCGATAACGATGGCATCGAAATCACCATCGAGCCGGATGCGGCGCAAAGCGTCCTCGCGAAAACTGGGCATAGAAGTACCGTTCGCTGGCTGATGACCAGCGTCCCAATGTTGTTGACCGTTTAAAGCGACGTGAGAGACGGGACGAAAATGATGCGCTGTTCGCCTGAAGTCCCGTCTCCTACATAATCAGCTATCGAGCCCCACAAGATGCTCCGCGACACCGGCGCTGATGAGTGCCAGCTCATTCTGCGTAAGGCGAAGACGTGCCGCTGCGGCGTTTTCAACCGCCTGAGCCGGATCGCGCGCGCCGCAGAGCGAGAATGTTATGCCCGGCTGTGCAATCGTCCAGGCGATCACCACCTGCGCGACCGAAGCCCCGTGGGCGACCGCCACCGGTTCCAGCACGCCCATCAACCGCGCAATCTTTTGACGGTTCGCCTGGCTGAAGCGCGGGTTGCCGTGGCGCTGGTCGTCGTCCGCAAAGACCCGTTCAGGCCCGACCTTGCCCGAGAGAAGACCGAGCGCCAGCGATGAATAGCTGAGGACCGAGACATCATTCTTTCGGCAAAGCGGCAGCAGCGTCGTCTCGATATCGCGCTTCACCATGGAATATTCTTCCTGAATGGCATCCAGCGCGCCGGTGGCGATATAGGCTTCGAGATCGCCGGGTGAGACGTTGCTTGCCCCGATGGAGCGGATTTTCCCCTCTTCCTTCAGCCGCACCAGAGCCTCGACCGTTTCGGCAATCGGCGTCGTGGCGTCCTGCCAATGGGTCACGTAATGATCGATATAGTCGGTTCCGAGCCGTTTCAGGCTCTCTTCGACCTCATGCCGGATGGAAGCGGCACCGAGGTAACGGTGAACGGGCTTGCCATCCTGATGGAAGAAATAGGCACCCTCATTCACATGCCAGACGAGCCCGCATTTGCTGACCAGCACCACCCTATCGCGCCTCCCGGCAATGGCCTTGCCGACGATGGTTTCCGCAAGCCCCATGCCATAGGCCGGTGCGGTGTCGATCAGGGAAATGCCGGCATCGATGGAGGCCTGGATGGCGGCAATGGATTGCCGCTCGTCGGTGCCGCCCCACATCCAGCCGCCGATGGCCCAGGTGCCAAGCCCCACGGCGGATGCGTTAATGCCGCTTCTGCCAATCGTCCGGGTGAATATTGCATTGTCCGTCACGAGGTCTCCCCTCCTTCATGATCCAATAAATAGCCGGCTATCGCCTCATCAACGACGAGCGAGGTCAGATAGCGGCCGGCAAGCGTGGCCGCCACCGGTCCGGCCTTGATGGCGCCCGCCGCCACACCGATGATATTCGGGCACCGGGCAAGCTGCCCGGGGTCCAGCGCCACCACGCGCGAGTTGAGATCGATGCGCGCCAGCTGTCCGTCCGCCATGGTGAGATGGGCGAGAAACTCGCCGGCAATCCCCGCATCCACCAGCGCCTGCCCGCCGCGGGCCGCATCCGGCAGAAGATCGTAATAGCCGGAGCCCGGAGCCTCCACGGAGCCGATACCGACCAGCGCCACCTGCGCCTGTCGGGCCAGATCGAAGACTTCGCGTATCGATGCGACATTCATCAGCAGATCGCGCTGTTCCTCATCCTCGGCAAACAGCGGCGCATGAACGAGCGATGCGCTGCCGCCGAGTTTCTCCGCCAGTTGCGTGGCGAGATGATTGACATCCGTATAGTGCTTGCCCTGCACACCGCCGGTCAGCGGCACCACCCGCACATCGAAACGACGCTCCGCCTCCAGATTGTCGACAACGGCACTCACCGCCTTGCCGCCGGTAATCGCGATCACATCGCCGTCACGAATGGTCTCCAGCAAGTGGTTGGCAGCCACGCGACCCACCATCTGCAAGGCGGTTTCCGGATTATCGGAGACCGTCGGCGTCACCACCGACTGCCTGAGGCCGAAACGGCGGGTGATCTCGTTTTCGAGGTCCACCAGCCTCTGATAGGGACTGGCGATGGTGATCTTCACCATGCCCGCCTTGCGGCCGGCCGCAATCATGCGGTTTACCTTGGTATGGGAAAGATTGACCCGCTCGGCGATTTCCGACTGCTTCACACCCTCGATGAAATGCAGCACCAGGACGGAATACATCTGTCTCTGTTGATCGAAATCGTCCTTGATATCCAGCATGGTCGTCTTTCTCCAGTTACCCTCGGGCGAGCGAAGGGCGTTCAACGGCGGCGCCTGACCAGATAGTGGTCGAACAGGACCGCAGTCAGCAATATGCTGCCCCTGATGATGTCCTGCCAGTAGACAGACACATTGAGCAAGGCAAGCGAACTGGAAACCACCGAAAGAAGGATCGCCCCAAGGATCGCGCCGAGAATGGTGCCCGAGCCGCCCGAAAGGCTCGCGCCGCCGATGACCGCCGCCGCAATCACGTTAAGTTCCATGCCGACGCCGAAGCTGGGCTGGGCAGAGCCGAAGCGGGCCATGTAGATAACGCCTGCAACGCCGCACAGCATCGAACAAAGCGTGGTTGTGGCAAACACCACCCGGCCGACGCGGATACCGGAATAGGCCGCGGCCTTCGGATTGCTGCCGGTATAGAACACCTTGCGGAAGGCGGTCGTTCGCCGCAGCAGCAGATCGAAAGCAACTACCACCACCGCGAAGATGATCAGCACCAGCGGAATGCCGCCAAGCGCGCCCTGACCGATGAACTTGAATTCCGGCGGCAGGGAATAGAGGCCGAGCGGGCGCCCACCCGTCGCCAGCAGGCACACACCGCGCGCAATCACCATGACGCCCAGCGACACGATGAAATGATGCAGACCGATCACCGTCGTCAGGAATCCCATGGCCATGCCGATCAAGGTCGTAAGGCAGATCGCCAGCCCCGCCGCCACCCATGGGTCGACGCCGTTGAGGAACAGCCAGCCAGCCGCCACCATCGCAAGTGCGGTGACGGAGCCGACCGAAAGGTCGATACCGCCAGAGATCAGCAGGATCGTCATGCCCACCACGACGATGCTTTCGATGGCGAAGACCATGGCCATGGCCCGCAGATTGTCCACGGTCAGGAAATACGGAGATATGAAGGACATCACCGCAAAAAGCGCGAGGATGATGACGATCAGCCCGGTTTCCCGCGCCTTGAGCGCCGGCTCCCACCAGGCAGTGCGGCGAACCGCCGTCTCAGCTATGCCCGAAGGTGTTTCCGATGTTGCCATTTTCCCGCTCCCTCAGGCCCTTTCCGGGCTATGCAAAATGTTGATCGATGCGAGCTGCATGATCTTTTCCTCCGTCATGTCGTCGCCCTCGACCTCACCCGTAATCCGACCTTCGCGTACGACCAGCACGCGGTCGCTGACGCCGATCAGTTCCGGCAGTTCCGAGGATATGACGACCACACCGACCCCCTCACGCGCCAGTTCCCTGATCTGCCGATGGATTTCCGCCTTCGCCCCCACATCCACCCCGCGTGTCGGTTCATCCAGAAAGATAACCTCCGGCTCCACCGACAGCATCTTCGCCAGCGCCACCTTCTGCTGGTTGCCGCCGCTCAGCGTCGATACCGCATCGCCGACGCTGTTCGCCCGAAGTTTCAGGCGGCGTCCCAGCTCATCGGCGCGCTTCGTTTCCTTGCGCCGTTCGATGAAGCCCATGCCGTTCGATACCCTGCCGATATCGAGCGCGGAGACATTCGAGGCGATGGACATATTGAGGAAAAGCCCGTCCCCCTTGCGATCCTCGGACAGATAGACCAGCCCCTCGCGGATGCTGTCGCGATAATCCTTGAGCCTCAGCGTCCGGCCGCGCAGCGTAACCTCGCCTCTCGGCTTACCCTCCAGCCGGCAAACGGCGCGGGCGATCTCGCTTCTTCCCGCACCGATCAGCCCGGCAAGCCCCAGGATTTCGCCGCGGTGCAGATCGAAATTGACATCGAAAACCCGCTTTCCTTCATTCAGGCCCCGAACCGAGAGAATGACGTCGTCCGATTTTTCATCGTCCGAAAGTTTTGGCGGATAGAGCTTGTCGAGAACCCGTCCCACCATGCTGTTGACGACCTCCTCGGGGGAAATATCGGCAATATTCTCCGTCCTGATATGGCAGCCGTCGCGCATAACCGTGATGCGGTCGCAATGTTCGAAAATCTCGGCCATACGATGCGAGATATAGATGATGGCGATGCCTCGTTCCGCCAGCCGGTGCATGATCCTGAAAAGCGTCTGCGCTTCGGTTTCGGTCAAAGCCGCCGTCGGCTCGTCGAGGATCAGGATACGGCAATCGAGTGTCAGCGCCTTTGCGATTTCGACGATCTGCTGTTGCGAAATCGACAGGTCGCCGGCCCGGCGGCTGGGATCGATATCACCGATTTCCCGCAGCACAATTGCCGCCCGCTTTTCGAGATCGCGATAGTTCATGAACCAGGAGCGGCTCTGACCCGTCTGCGACATAAACATGTTCTCGGCGACCGAAATCTCCGGGCAGAGCGCGATTTCCTGATGCACGAAACCGATGCCGAGCCGGTTCGCCGCATTGGGCGAGGATATCTTGACCGGTTGGCCATCCAGCACGATTTCCCCGCCATCCGGCTGCAGAATACCGTCGATGATATGCATCAGCGTCGACTTGCCGGCGCCGTTTTCACCCGCCAGCGCATGGATCTCGCCGCGTCGCAACTCAAGCGCCGCATTGCGCAGCGCCCGCACGGGGCCGAACGCCTTGTGAATATTCGTCATGCTGAGGATGACCTCACCCATAACGCCCTCCCGAACCTGCTTCCCCTTGTGGCCGGCGAGAAACCTCGCCGGGTCCAGAGCGACGCGTCAGCGCCCCTTCATATAGTCGTTGAGATCGAAGGAAGCGGCGTTCGCCTTGGTGATGACAGCGAAACCATTGTCCATCGAAGGAACCTGCATCGGATTGAAGCCGGAAACCTTGTAGTCGTTGAACGGGTCGATCAGGTCCGAATGGGCGCCCAGAAACGTGTTCATGAAACCCATGAAGCCCTGAACACCCTGATTGGGATTGATGGACATGTAGATATTGCCCTGCTTGATATGTTCCAGCGTTGCAGGTGTGATATCCGCATGCAGGATCAGGACCTTCTTTTTTGCCTCGAGAACGGCGGTGGTCGCGCCTTCAGCCGAACCGGCCTCGGGTATCCATAGTGCTCCGAGATTTGGATTGGCCTGCAGCAGGGCGCCAACCGCCTGATAGGCGACATTCGCATCCTGATTGGTCGCCTGGCGGCCGACGAGCTTCATCTGCGGATAGGTGCGCCCCATATAGTCGATGAGGGCGGTGACGCGCAGATCGTGGTTGCTCTGTCCGGGATTTTCCAGAACGGCATATTCGCCTTTTTCGCCGAGTTTCTTGACGATTTCATCGGCCGCGAATTTCGCCTCGGCGACATTGTCAGAGGTGATGTAGGCGGTACGCTTCGACTTCGGAGAATCCGCCGCAAAAGTCGTCACCGAAACGCCCGAGCCGATCGCCTTGTTGATCGGTTCAATAAATGGATCGGCCTGCATCGGGTGCAGCAGGATGCCCTTCGGCTTCTTCACCAGCTCCTGCTCGAAAGATGCGATCTGCTTGGTGATGTCATATTCCGGGGTGCCGGTGAAAACGGCCTCGCAGCCGAGCGCCTTTGCGGCCTGCTTGAACCCCTCGAAGACCGGCACCCAATAGGGGTGGCTGGAAACCATGACGTTCATCACATAGGTCTCACCCGGCTCGCAGGCAAATTTGCCCGCAGCGGCGGCCTGCGAACCGGCACCAGCGGCAATCGCCACGGCTAAAACACCCGCGGCAGCGGTCGATTTCAGAAAAGCCAACATATTCCCCTCCCAAGGACAATGACTTAGTCCGCAATAAATTTTATTCGATGTAATTTATTGCATGTGAATTGGGATAGCCGGAAACCGAGCGGCCGTCAATGCCGTTTGAATTTTATTTTTCTATGTGAAATTTATTGCAATACGGCGGCCATCGCTTGCCGCTGCGCTGACATGCGCACGAAAAGCTAGTCAGAGCAGTATCCTGAGCGACGGACGGATTCGGAGGGAAATAGGAGCAACTAGCCCTGGCTCCATAACGTTGCCGCTCTTTTGAAGTGATTCAGGGCCAGAGAAGGCCTGCCGCGGCCGTGCGATAATCTATGGTGCCGCTTCCACCGAGAAAGCAGATTTGATGAGTGTTTCAGTATATTCAGCCGTCGGACTGCTGAATATGGTATCCGTTTCTCCTTCCTCCACAATCTTCCCGTTTCTCATGACGATGACGTAATCCGAAATCGCCTTGATGACAGAAAGGTCGTGGCTGATGAAGATGTAAGAAAGGCCATGCGTCTTCTGCAAATCCCGCAGCAGGTCGATAACCTGTCCCTGAACGGATCGGTCCAGTGCGGATGTCGGTTCGTCGAGAACGACGACATCCGGTTTGAGGATGATCGCGCGGGCGATTGCGATACGCTGACGTTGTCCGCCCGAGAACTCGTGAGGGTAACGGTTGCGAGCGGCGGGATCGAGACCGACTTCTTTCAGTGCTTCTATTGCCCGCTTGTCCCGTTCCGCTCGGCTCAGTCGTTGCTCATGCACAAACAGGCCTTCCGTGATGATCTCTCCGACCGTCTGTCTTGGCGAAAGCGAGCCATAGGGGTCCTGGAACACAAGCTGCAGACGCCGCCGCAATGGCCGCATTGCCTTCCGATCAAGTCCGGTAATTTCCCTCCCGTCGAAGAAAATGCGGCCATCTGCCACGATTAGACGCAGAAGCGCACGACCGAGCGTGGACTTGCCTGATCCGGATTCACCGACGATGCCTATGGTCTGTCCCTGGTGAAGGTTGACATTGACGCCGTCGACGGCTCGAAACCTGCGAGACTTCGACAAGAAGCCACCGGGAATTGTATAATCGATCGTCACGCCCTGGCCGGAGAGGACGACCGGCGCCTCTGCACTAATGGCCGGCTTGTGCCCGCTGGGCTCGGCATCGAGAAGCATCCTGGTGTAATCCGCCTGCGGGCGATCGAAGATATCTTCCGTCGTACCGGACTCGACAATCTCCCCACGGCGCATGACGGCCACACGATTGGCAAAATGGCGGACCACGCCGAGATCGTGCGTGATCAGGACGATGGCCATGCCGAAGCGTTGTTGCAACGACTTCAGAAGGTCGAGGATCTGCGCCTGGATCGTCACGTCAAGCGCGGTGGTCGGCTCATCCGCAATCAGAATGTCCGGTTCATTCGCGAGAGCCATGGCGATCATGACGCGCTGGCGCTGGCCACCGGAAAGTTCGTGGGGATAGCTGTCTATGCGCCGCTCCGGATCGGGAATTCCCACGAGCTTCAGCAGTTCGAGAACGCGGGCGCGCGCCTCTTTTTTGCTGCCGCCCCTGTGGTGGAGGATCGGTTCGGCGATTTGCGCGCCGATCCTGTAGAGAGGATCGAGCGAGGTCATCGGCTCCTGGAAAATCATGGTGATTTTCGCACCCCGGATATTGTTCAGCTCGCCGACCGGCAGACCGATCAGCTCCCGTCCGCGATATTTTGCCGAGCCCTCAATAGCGCCGTTGGATGCTAGCAACCCCATGATGCCCATCATGGTCTGGCTTTTGCCGGAACCGGATTCTCCGACGACGGCAAGCGTTTCGCCCTGCTTGACGTCAAGATCGATGCCCTTGACGGCCTTCACCGTGCCGTCCGGCGTTGCGAAATCGACCTTGAGATTACGGACGGTGAGGATGGTTTCAGATGTCGTATTCATGTCAACGATCCTTGGGATCGAGTGCATCACGCAACCCGTCACCCACAAAATTGAGCGAAAACAGGGTCAGTACGAAAAAGATCGCCGGAAATATCAGTAGCCAGGGGGCCGATTGGATATTGTTGGCACCTTCGGAAATCAGCGCACCCCAGCTCGTAAGCGGCGCCTGCACGCCAAGACCGAGGAAGGAGAGGAAGCTTTCCAGAAGAATGACTTTGGGCACGACAACCGTGACGAACACGACGACGGGCCCGATCGTATTCGGGATGATGTGACGGCGGATGATCTGCCAGTCGCTCAAACCCAAAGCCTGTGCGGCGCCCACAAATTCCCGCCGTTTCAGGGCAAGCGTCTGACCGCGGACGATACGCGCCATATCCAGCCATTCCACCGCACCGATGACCAGGAAGATCAGGATGAAGCTGCGGCCGAAAAAGACCACCAGAACGACCACCAGAAAGACAAAGGGCAGCGAATAGAGGATTTCGACGAAACGCATCATCACATTGTCGACACGCCCCCCGATATATCCCGCAGTTGCGCCGTAAAGAACGCCGATTCCGAGCGAAACCAGGCTGGCGAGAACACCAACGGCGATTGAGATTTGTCCCCCCAGCATCACGCGAGCCAGCATGTCGCGACCGTTCGAATCCGTGCCGAAGAGGAAGTATTCGCGGTTTACGTCGCCTTCCAGCTTCAGTGTTCGCCCCTCATCTTCGGTGGCGACGACCTTCGTGTTTTCGAATTCGTTGGCGCGATCGAAATAGCGTGTCGTGCGCGGGTCAATCGGGCTGCTGGAGGTGACGGTTGCCGTGAAGGTTTGTCCTTCGACGGAGAATTCCTTCAGCTCCACGCGCGCCCGGCTGGCAACGCCCTCCATCACGCCCTGAAGGTTGTTCACATCCGGGCGTGGCTCAAGGCTTGGAGCGACGGAGACATAGGACGAAAACACCTGATCGTAGGTATGTGTGAGGAAATGCGGACCGATGAATGAGAAAAGCGTAATCAGCAGGAGCATGATGGAGCCCGCCATGGCAGCTTTGTTTCGTCGGAAACGCAGCGCAGCCAGTTGGAACAGGCTTCGGCTTTTCACCAATTGTTGGTTTCCACGCAGAACTGAGCCGGTTAGGCGCATAATTTCCATTGAGAATTGAGCCATGTGAACCTTCCCCCCAACGCGGTGAGCGACGGGGGCA
>NZ_JBNWCP010000027.1:0-29447 GCF_053522345.1 Agrobacterium sp. 22-226-1 | reverse complement strand
ATATCATGATATTGTTATTATGATCGATCGCCATCAATTTTCATCGCTTTTTCAGTCCACTTCTCAATCAGATTCCTTCTCGTTCCACCAATAAATAATCCATGCTCCATATAAAAATCTATATAAAATCATTTAGTTACAAGCGGCTCGAATTGCCTGTCAGCAAAACAAGCAAAATCCGCCAATTAAACTCCTTCCCTCTGTCAGCAATGGTTCACTTGCAATATTTTATATGTTTTCACATCGATCCAGTATAAATTATATGTTTAGTGACGATCCTCCCCTACCTCAACTCAACGGCGCGCGGCGCGATCAATCGTTCACTTCAGTCCACAAGCGGTAATTCATTCCTTCATCAAAGTATAAAAATAACAATATATGTATTTATCGGATTTATGTTAGTAAAATATTCCAAACATAAATACCCTGCAGCGCGCCGCCAATTAACCTCAAAGCTCCGCTGGCATCCTTGACAACGGGACATAGCGATGGCATAAATGACAACATGATTGCCGCGATCCTTGTCGAACGTTCGAAAACTGTTTTGCCAGACGGTGCGATTGTCGAGATCGTTGTGTGGAAGGTGCCAGAACCCGTTCCCGGTAGCACCCACCTGTTCAAGTATCGACTGTTTTATGGCAAGGACGGCAGGCGTATCGTCGGTTTCGACAACGAACGCGGCAAAGGCGATCATCGTCATCTTGACGGCGAAGAGCATCCCTACATGTTCACAACGACCGATGCCCTCCTGTCCGATTTTCGGAAGGAGATAATCACGAGGAGGCAGAAACCATGAGAGAAGCCTTGATTCAAATCAGAGCAGACAGCGAAACGGCCCTCGATGAGGCCTTTGACAGGGCAACCAGCGCCATGCGCTCAGGTAATCCCTCAGAGCCCGTGGCAGTCTTCACCTTCTCGTCGCCTGCACAGCTTTTTTCTGTCATCACACCCAAAAGGTGGGAGTTGATTGAACATCTCCAGAAGATCGGCCCATCCAGCATACGCGGACTTGCCCGATCCGTCGAACGTGACGTCAAGCGTGTGCACGAGGACGTGTCCGCGTTGTCGGACTGGGGTATCTTCGAACAAACCGAAGACGGAAAGGTTCACGTACCCTACGACGTGATCCACGCGAATTTCGACCTCAGAGCGGCAGCCTGATCAGACCACTGATTGCTGCGCTCAACTCCACAAAACGGATAAAGGCGCGGCGGCTAACCTCTCGCCGAAGGGCACGAGATCAGAGCTATCGTAAAGCACAACGCCATAGGCAAACCGATCCTTACACGCTTCAGCCAAGGTCCGCAGTCCGGCAAAATCGCTCGATTTCACCGTCGCCGACGCCTT
This sequence comes from Agrobacterium sp. 22-226-1, assembly GCF_053522345.1. Lineage (NCBI taxonomy): Bacteria > Pseudomonadati > Pseudomonadota > Alphaproteobacteria > Hyphomicrobiales > Rhizobiaceae > Agrobacterium > Agrobacterium sp. 22-226-1. Next base: position 28,100 of record NZ_JBNWCP010000027.1, on the reverse strand, counting down.
GACCTCGATCCCGACGATCATGCCATCGTCCCGTTCCAGGACGATATCCACCTCATGCATTTGTTGGTCACGAAAATGATATGGTGTAAGCCGCAGATCGGACGCAGTCATGAGCTTCAGGACCTCGGCGAACACGAAGCTCTCCAGAAGCGCACCAAATCCAACGCGGTCCGCCTTCACCCGATCAAAGGTTAACCCACGCGCCGTAGCGAGGAGGCCGGAGTCGAGGAAATGCAGCTTCGGCGTTTTGGCGATCCGTTTCAGCACATTCGTATACCAGGGTTGCAATGTCGAGACGAGAAAGACCTGCTCCAGTAGCGCGACATAGCGCTGTCCCGTTTTGTGGCTGACGTTAATGCTGGAGCCGAACTGCGAATAATTAACCAATTGCCCTGAATGCTCCGCAAGCAGTCGAACGAATTTTGGCAGCTCGGTCAGCTTCTCGATCTCGGCGATATCTCTGAGGTCGCGTGTCAGAACCGACGTCAGATAAGATCTGGCCCAATCCTGCCGTCGCCGTTCGCTCTCACGGCTGATCGCCTCAGGAAAACCTCCAAACAGCACAAGTTTGATAAGATCATCACCGACAATCGCCTCACGGTCTCCATGCAGTTTCCCTGCGAACAGGCGCTCAAGGAAATTCGGCGCCTGGCCTGTTATTTCCGCGCGAGCCAGAGGGAGCATCCGAATGGTTTCCATCCGGCCCGCCAGACTGTCCGCAACCCGCGGCAATGTAAGCACATTCGCAGACCCGGTCAGGAGGAAACGGCCGGGCCGATAGTCTTCGTCAACCGTCTTCTTGATTGCCAGCAACAGATCAGGCGCGCGCTGAATCTCATCGATGATGGCACGATCGAGACCGCGAATGAAACCAACCGGATCGGACCGCGCGGCATCAAGCACCGTCTGATCATCGAGTGTGATATAGCTCCGCCCAGCCTCACCCATCTTCCGCACAAGGGTGGTCTTGCCCGCCCGGCGTGGCCCCACGATCAGGACCACCGGGGTGTCTGAAAGGGCCTCCACCACCCGATACTCAACCAGACGCTCAAACATACCCGTTTCCAATTCCTTAGCGATTGGAATTATCAATCATGATAATTGGAAGTCAATACCTCGCTGATTGGTAATGGAAGAGCTGAAATCAGCCATCCGTCACCTCAGATCGGCTCGAGGACAGCCTCAGCACATCGTAGAGGGCCGCTCGATAAACCTCTCAAAGACCACAGGCAGCCACAACTACCACCACGGGGAACGTCAGCCAAAGCGCAATGTAGGCCGTCTTATCCAAGCCACCAGCATCCAGCGTTGAGACATAGTGGCTTGCAGAGATAAGGGCACGTGAACTTTGAATGCCTGTATTTTTGACGCTATATTGCGTCAATATCTTTGGCTGATCAAAGGAGGCGATCATGGCTCTCGCACAATATGCTGACAACGGGCTGTTCGCGCCAGGAAAAATCGCTGACGTTCTTCATACAACAAGCGACGATATCGCTCGCAGTGCCGGGTTGGGCAAAGATGCCGTACAACGCAAGGAACGCATCAAGTCGGACAAAACCCAACGGCGACTGCGCGAAATGATCGAAGTCATCAACAAGGTGGAGGCCCGTTTCGGCTCCGCGCTCATGGCATATGCATGGTATCGCTCACAGCCTCTCTCAGGCTTTTCTGGCCACACAGCAATGCAGCTTGTTCGAGACGGGCGCGCTCACGAAGTACTCGAATACATCGACGCGATCGACGCTGGCGTGCATGCCTGACCTGATGCACTACCAGGGTAAACTCTACCGGGCGCTTAATCCCGTTTATGCTCGTGAGCCGCTCTCGGGACGAGGGGTCGAGCTTTATAGCGGCAGATTCAATCCGAAAGGTATGCCTGCCCTCTACACGTCAGTGACAATCATCACGGCACTGAAGGAAGCAAATCAGGCGGGCAGCCTACAGCCCACAACTCTCGTCTCCTGCGATGCGGACATCACACCGCTGTTCGATACGCGCGATGGCGCCCTGCTTCATGATCATGGTATTGAAGCTCAAAACCTCGGCACCCCGACCTGGCGAGACGACATGAATGTCTTCGGTGAAGCACCCACACAGGGTCTTGCCCGGGTTCTGAAAAACGAGGGCTTTTGCGGTTTAGTCGTCAGAAGCTTTGCTCCGGGGGCGACTGATACCGACCTCAACGTCGTTCTCTGGACATGGGGAGACACTCTCCCGCATCAGCTGATCCTGATCGATGATGAGCAGCGCTTGTCACGCTGAACACGCCTGGAAACCGGTGTTGAAATCTCCGCAGCCGGCAAGAATGCGTCTGCAATGCCCCACGGCCAAACGACTTGCAAAAAATTCGCTATATGCTATTAGTTTTTGATGAAAAGGATAGCTTACAGCAAATCTTCTCTAAAGGTCCTCCGCCGGCTCCCAACGAACGAGTCCACGCGGATCACAGCCAAAATAGAGCAATATGCAAGCGATCCAAAATCTCTTGCCAACAATGTAAAAACACTGGCTGGCTCACAATTCATTCGTTTACGCGTTGCCGACTGGCGCATCATTATGGACGACCAGGGAAATGTGCTGGAAGTTATAAAAATCGGGGCACGCGGCAGTATCTACGAATAGGAGGCAAATGATGCAAACCATAACCACTCCAAATGGGGAAACGCTCATCGTCCTTCCCCTGTCTGAATATGAACGCCTTGTGGACAGGGCTGACGTCGCATCTGCTGAGAAGATCAAGACTGATATCGCCGCCGGGCATGACGAACTCGTTCCTGCCGTTGTCGTCAATCGTCTTCTTTCCGGCGACAACGCCGTAAAAGTCTGGCGCGAGCATCGAAGAATGACCGCCAAGGAGCTCGCAACTAAAGTCTCGATAAGTGCGCCCTATCTGTCAGAGATTGAAAGCGGCAAAAAAGCCGGAAGCCTCACTGTCCTGCGAAAAATCGCTCAGACACTCAACGTCGATATAGACGACCTGGCGTGAGCATTGCATCGCTATCAGGCCGAGCAATTCTCACGCCAATGACACTTGACCCCGCTCGACAACTGCCGGGCATGATGCGCATGCCTGTTGTCTGAACAATCACCCGTGCCAGGGATCGACAACGACCACGCCGGTGCCATCGAAATCCCGAACACTCCGCGTCACAACGACAAGGTTATGAACAAGCGCTGTCGAGGCGATCAAGGCATCGGCCTCATTGCGGCGCTTTCCGGTAAGGCACTCGAACTCGCTGTACGTCAGCCGCGATCCGTAATGATCACAGGTCCCGCCCGGGCGGTTTTCTTCGCCTTGCTGCTCGCGGCCGGAAAACCGGTCATGCAGGGCCGCCCCCGGAAGATCATGTCCACCGGTCGCAGGCAATTGGTCCATGGGTTTTGATCAATGAGGGTTGGGATAAGCTCCGCCATTAAATCAGAGGCGAGAAATCGCACTTCAATTATCATATTGCACCGCAATAATGCTGGAGACGTTTATTGAATTTTCCGGTGACTGAAGTCTTTTTTGCCGGCACGCCTTAAGCGCAGTTTGCAAAGGGCCGAGAATGTTTGCTGCTCCCAAATCGAAGTCGGAAGATCTTGAAGCAATCGCGCGCTCGGGTGGGATGCTCCGCCGCATCATGGTGCGCATACCGACTTATCTTGCCGACTTACGCGAAAATCCGGCATGGCTACCGATGTTTATTCTTGCCCGAACGACCCTGTTTCGGCGGGCCCATTGGTTATTGGCCAAGCCAGTTCCGCCGGTGAATGTATCCAAACCTTCCATCTTCGGCTCCCTCAAAGGGCAAGCCATCGCGGAAGAGCTGAAAGAAACAGGCATCTTTACCGGCCTTGTCCTGCCGAAGGAGATAAATCAGGAGATTGCCCGCTTTGCCGAAGAAACCCCGTGCTTTGGCAATTTTGACCGCAAGCTTGAATTCCGGTCCGGAGATCATGAGGAGGCCGAGCGCCGATTTGGCCGCTCGATCCTGAGCGGTCACCATTTTGAACGAATTCTCGATTGCAAGGCAGCGGCTGCCGTACAACAGGATCCGCTCCTCCTCGACGTCGCAAGGCACTATCTGGGGGGTGAAGCCAAACTGATTACCACCCGAACATGGTGGAGTTTTCCGACGAAGACTGCTTCCGATACCGATCTCAGCCGTGCGTCGTTCAAGTATCATTTTGATCTCGATGACTGGCGTATGCTGAAATTTTTCTTTTATCTCTCTGACGTCGATGAGGGTGCAGGCCCGCATGTGTATGTCCGCGGCAGTCATCGACGTCGGCGTCTGAAACATCAGTTGACCATGCTGGTCGGCCATCCGTCGGAGGAGGTCGTCGAATACTACGGTGCTGACAGTCCCTTGACTGTGACTGGGGGTGCGGGAACGGGTTTTGTCGAGGATCCTTTCGGCTTCCATATGGGTACTTTGGCAAAAGAAACCCCACGCCTGATGATGGAAGTTGGATTTGGTGTATCCAAGCCTTCGAGACGCCGCTACCACGGCGAACCGGTTATCCGATGACCGGAAACCCTGGAGAAGATCACGACAGTTCGGCCAAAGAGGGCAGTCCCCTCTGCTGTCGGCCCCAGGCAGAGGCAGACCTTCAACCAGGCAGGCGCATCAGCAATCCATGACGTCGCGTTCATTCAACGCATCGTATTTCCGGATTTCGCCTCGCATTTTGCCGCTCCAGCGGCTGACAAAGGCGACAGTGTCGGCTGCCTGCAGATGAGCACTGAGCGCCGCCTGATCGACCCAACGTTCCGATATCAGCAATCGCCCTGATAGTGGATCGACCGCGGCGGCATCATAGGTGATGCTTCCCGGACGCTTCCGTGTTGCGGATGCCAGCACATCCAGTTCTGTCATGAATTGCGCCAGATCGGCCGGATCGACGTGCATGTAGCCCGTTATAATGAGCATCGGATATTCCCTCCATCAGCGCCCCGGCCGCCTGTTCGCGGCGGTCGGGCCTTGACTGGCCAACAGGTGATCAGGCGGCGACCAGCACGACCTTGCCCTGGATGCTCCGTTCAGAAGCACGACGATGCGCTGCCGATGCCTCGGCTAGCGGATAGGTGCTGTCGATCACCACCCGAAGGGAGCCGGCATCCAGCAGACGGCCAGCCTCTGCCAGTTGTGCGCCGTTCGAACGCACCTGAGTCGTTGAAACGGTGATCTTTCGCCGGGCGGCTTCGTCATGGCCTGAGAAGCCCAGCGGGTTGACGAGAAACAGGGCGCCATTCGGCTTGATGCCGGGAAGAAAGCGTTCCATATTCGTGCCGCCGACGGCATCGAGCACCAGATCAACATCCTTCGCCACTGTTTCCGCAGCCGCTTTCCTGTAGTCGATGAAAATATCGGCACGGAGTTCCTTGAGAAGCGCTTCATGCTTGCCGGAAGCAACGGCGATCACCCTTGCACCTTTCCATTTTGCGATCTGGACGGCCAGGTGACCGACCCCACCTCCGGCACCGTTCACCAGCACGGTCTTGCCGTCCAGCGACACCGGTGCGTGCGGGAAGTTCTGGAAAGGGTTCGGCACATCGTGACCCGGATCGACCAGGAATTGCCACGCCGTCAGAAGCGACATCGGTGCACCGGCCGCCTGGATATGGTCGATCGCGGCAGGCTTCAGCGCCAGCTCCGATGCCGGAACACGAACATATTCGGCATAGGCGCTGCTGCCCGTCATCAGGTCTTGCGGAAACCGGACCATCGCATAGACCTCGTCGCCAATGCCAAATCCAGACACGTCATCGCCGACGGCCGCCACCACGCCGGATACGTCGGTGCCCGGAATCAGTGGGAAAGCGGGACTGGGCTGCCACTCCGGCGGCAGAGCCCGATAACCGTCCCGCAGATAAAGATCCGGCGGGTTGAGGCTTGCGGCATAAACACGGACGAGCACCTCATCCGCTGATATTGCCGGTCGGGACGCATCCTCATACAGCAGGACCCCGGGGCCTCCGAATTCGTGCAATCGCACGGCTTTCATCATCTCAGTCATATTGCCTCGCCTGGATATCTGGTTTCCATGACCGAAGATATGACCAATGTCTTGAGTTGATAATATCGGTGTAATTCTCTTTAATAATGCCATGAAGGAACAAATTGGATTTGACAGACTGACGGGACTTATTGCCTTCGCGCGCGCCGGCTCGCTCGGAAGCTACACTGCCGCTGCGCGATCGCTGTCCATCTCGCCCTCGGCGGTCAGCAAAAGCATTCAGCGGCTGGAAAAGCAGCTCGGCGTTTCGCTGTTCACGCGCACGACACGGTCCCTGACCCTGACCGCCGAAGGGCGCGACCTGCATGAGCGAGCGCTTCGGCTTCTCCACGACGCCGAGGAAATCGAGCAGGCGGCGAAAGCGGCGCGCACCGAGCCCGCTGGCACATTACGGATTGCGGCATCGTTGCCGATCGGCCTGCACGTAATAGCACCGGTGCTTCCTCAGTTTCGCAGGCTCCATCCGAAGGTTAATATAGATCTGCGTTTGAGCGATCACATGGTGGATCTGATCGATGGCGGCTTCGATATGGCAGTCCGCATCGGCGATCTGTCAGACTCGCGCCTGCTTTCACGCCGGCTCTTACCGTATCAGTTATGCTGCTACGCCTCGCCCGAATATCTTGCCGGGCGCAGCCCGCCAACCCATCCGGACCAATTGGAAGAGCACAACACCGTCAGCCTGCGCTACCAGAGTAGCGGCCAGCTATTTCGCTGGCCTTTCCGCATCCGGGACAGGGAGGTGGAGATCGTGCCGACCTCCGGCATTATCGTTGACGCGAGCGAAGCCGTGCTTGCGACGATCGCAGCGGGTGCCGGCATCGGAATGGCAACCAGTTTTATGGCCAGCGCCTGGGTGAGGCGTGGAGCGCTCGTGCCGGTTCTGGCCGATTACGCGGTGGATCGGCACAATATCACGGCGCTGTGGCCCGGGAGCCGACGGTCCAACCCGGCCGTGCGCGCCTTCCTCGACACACTGGTGGAGTTGTCGTGATCGGGCAGAAATGTCCGCTGAGGTCATCGTCCAGCGTGGATGGAGCAGCCCGAGCGGTCCTGAGATCGCCGATCTCGATGCCGACGGTGCGCGCGACGATCAGTGCCTTTTCGAGCTGGCAGCTCGGTTTGCCGGATTCAAGCTCGACGATGAAGCGTTCACCCGTTCCGGAACGGGCAGCAAGCCCGGTTTGCGTCCAGCCAAGCGCTTTGCGTCTTTCCCTGATAGCAGCGCCGAAAGCGCGCAGACCTGAACATCGTCAACCTCCATCGGATTACTTACCGTACAGGAAGATTTCCAGGAGATCAGTAGCCGCTCCTGATCGGTAAGCTTGACTCCCTGCGGTATTAAATCATCCTGATCGGGAAATCTCGCGCCCAGGGAAGCATCCTTTGGAGTCTCCGACATGTATGGGCCGGCAACCCGTATTCCGGTTTGGATGTTCATCAGAAGACTCAACCCAATTGAGTAAACCGGGATATCTCAAAACCGCCTCGCCATCCAAAGGGAGCGACGGACCCGCCTTTGTGTGACCGGGTTTGACAAATGAATTGAACCGGACGTGGCCCACCCACCCTCATATTCCACTTCCAAAAAAATATGCAAGTGATTGATAAAGTGAGAATAGCGGATCAAATTGTCGACGGCAAAACACCTCTGGCGCGGACGCGAAGCATCCTCGACAGTATGCCGGGATCACTTTCGTAAAAACCTCCCGGTTGATTTTTGCCTCCACCTGCCAGATCACACCACATCGCAGGGAAGCAGACGACATTGGCCTGTCTCAAGGGTGGATGAGCTTTTACCAATCCAGATTCAGTCGTGGTTCTTTCCGTGCCCTGCGTCTGGTCACCTCAGGAAACATTACGGAGAACTACGGCCTCTTTTCGGTCTCTCGATCTTTTCACGCTTTCCCGCAACGTTGACCAACCGCCGGAATGTCGGGCACTCCATATGCGAAGGCGCAGGGCAATCGGCCACGTGACGAAGCGTGTCGCGCAGCGCGGTCAGCTCGTGGATCTGCCGGTCGATCGCATCGGCTTTCTGATGAAGCACGTCGCGCGGAAGGTCCGGCAAACCATTCACGCCAAACATGCCGGCAATCTCGTCCAGCGAGAACCCCGCCGATTTGCCCATCGCAACCAGTTTGAGCTGTAACAACACTTCCGGCGGAAACTGCCGGCGCATACCATGCCGCGAGACCGAGGAAATCAGCCCGGCCTCCTCATAATAACGCAGCGCCGAAGGCTTGATTCCGCTTTGCGCCGCGACCTCTCCAATATCCAGCAATTTCATACTTGACCTCAAGTCGACTTGAAGTGGCAGCGTGCTCCCGAACGGAACTCAAAACAAGAGGACAAGGCATTGGAACAGGTAAAATCAAATCCGTCGGGGAGGCCGCAAACAGGCATTACGGCGACGCTTGCACTGGCAATGTTGCTTGCCTCGCTTGGCACCAGCATCGCCAACATCGCGCTGCCGTCGCTGGCAGAGGCATTTTTCGCGCCCTTCTCGCTGGTTCAGGCAGTGGTCGTCGGCTATCTCGTCGCATTGACCTGCTCGGTGCTGATCGCTGGCCGGCTCGGCGACCGTTTCGGGCTGAAGCCCATGCTCGTCACCGGGATGGTCATTTTCGCCCTCTCCTCGCTGCTTTGCGCCATCGCCCCCACGCTGTGGCTGCTGATCGGCGCTCGCGCTGTTCAAGGTGTCGGCGCGGCTTTCCTGATGACGCTCCCGATGGCACTGATGCGCCAGACCGCAAACGAGGACCGTGTCGGGCGGGCAATGGGCCTGCTCGGCACTGTTTCGGCGCTGGGAACGGCGCTCGGCCCATCGCTCGGCGGGCTTCTGATCCCGCTGGCAGGCTGGCGCGCCATATTCTGGGTGCAGGTGCCGCTGGCGGCCCTGGCAATGATCATGGCCATATCGGTACTTCCCGCCGACACCGGCAAGGGCAGAACCATATCAGCAAGCCTTTGGTCGGTGATGAACCGCTCTCTGGTACCAAATCTCATCGTCAACATCCTCGTCGCTGCCGTTATGATGACGACACTGGTCGTCGGTCCCTTCTACCTCGGCCTCGGCCTCGCGATGACCGCGACCAAGGTCGGCCTCGTCATGATGATCGGCCCGGTCATCTCCATCGTCAGCGGCGTACCGTCCGGCCGGCTGGTGGATACCTGGGGAAGCCACCGTGTGCTCGTGATCGGTCTCCTGCTCCTCACCACAGGCACATTGCTTCTCGCGTTCATGCCAAACATGATCGGAGTTACAGGCTATGTCCTGTCCCTCATCGTACTGACGCCCGGCTATCAGCTCTTCCAGGCCGCCAACAACACAGCGGCCCTTTCGGACGCGCCCGGTAACCGGCGCGGAACGGTCTCGGGTTTACTCGGCCTGTCGCGCAATATCGGGCTGATCGCCGGCGCTTCTGCCATGGGCGCCGTATTTTCCGTCGCCGTCGGGACGGAGGATTTTACCAAGGCGACAACATCCGCCATCGCCACCGGAATGCGCCTCACCTTCTTGCTGTCATGCGCCATGATGGTCGTTGCCATCCTCGTTGCATTGGATGGCCGAATACACACAGAAAGCCGTCGCCGGTGATGAAACAACATCCGGAAGGTTGATCACCCGTGGCGATATGCCTCAGGCGGCTCGATCCTCCTCGGTAACATGAGGCATGCACGCCCCGAAGCCGGCGTTGCAATCTCCGCGGCCGGCAAGAGGCGCTTTGGAAATGCCCCATCCAATGGGTCAACTAATTGTGAGACCGTCGATACTGCCCCACTAAAATGGCCCAGTATATGGGGATTGCCGCCCGCGCTGCGAGACAGCGAGCACCAGACCCGGCTTGCCACTGTATTCGATAGCAAGAGCGAAGATGGAGGCGCGGAAACAAGGTTGGTGCCGCCTGCCAAGCTCTATCAGGACTCCATGTTTCCTGACAGGTGCCAGAATGATAGACCCACTAAAAAGGGTTGATTAAGCGGATTGTTGGGATTATTGTTCCATTAAAGGGATCAATGATGCGCTTCACTCTCCAAACCCATTTTGACGACGTGTGGCATGATGCCGCTACACTGGAACTGCGGGACGATACCGCCGGTTATCAGGGCGCGTCGATCGTCGACTACGATCTCGACTACTTTATATCACACGCATCAACGGACTACGCAGCCGGAAACGCAGTTCGCGATTATCGCGCCCTTTCTGTGCACTATCCAGTCGATCTCGAAAACCGGTACAGCACAACCTGGCCACCATTCCTTCTTGATCTGATGCCGCAAGGGCATGCACGCAGGAAACTGGCCGAATATCTCGGCCTGAACGAAGGCACTCGCGGCTCTGACCTCCCGCTGCTCCTGCGGTCAGCCACAGGCGGAATCGGCAATGTCCGGCTTAAGGAAGCCGCCGACATGGAGGTGGCGCGGCTAAAAGGAGTACAGCGCCAGGGCGTCACGGAAGCTGAAATACTTGAACGGTCGGACCGTTTCATGGAAGTTGCCGACCGCTTCGCGATGCTCGCCTCAGGCTCAAGCGGATTGCAGGGCGAATGGCCAAAAGTCTCCATGACCCAGGCGGCCGACGGCTTCTATTATCCCGACAGCTTCGTGACCGACGAGGAAGCCGCGCGCCACGTTATCGTCAAGCTCGTACGCAGCAACGATCCTGCCGACCGGATGATTCTCGAAGGCGAAGCTCTCTATGCGCGGATCGCCCGGGAAATCGGGCTGAATGTCGCCGAACCATCGGTCTACGCCGAGGGGGTACTGATTATCCCCCGCTTTGACAGGACGCGGAGCAAAACCGGTAAAATCGTGAGACTGGGTCAGGAAAGCCTGGTGGCAACGATCGGCGTGGCAGAATTCGGGTACATCGGTACGCATGAGGCCTACATTGACAGCCTGCGCAAATATTCTGCCGATCCTGTGGCAGATACAGTTGAATACCTGAAGCGCGACATAGCCAATCTGGCGCTTGGCAACCCCGATAACCACGGCCGAAATTCCGCCCTCAGCAAACATGAAGATGGCACGGTCCGGTTGTCTCCTCTTTTTGACTTCGCGCCCATGAGACTGGCCAGAGAAGGAATTGTCCGCTCTACCCGTTGGGCAATGATGCGGGATGCCGGTCGGGATCATTTGCCCGACTGGAAGGAAGTCTGCGCCCGCCTTTTTCCGGATAGCAATGACCGGCAACCGGTTTCCGGTGCGCTTTGCGAATTCGCAGAATGTCTCCAACAGGTACCCCGTCTTGCGCAGGGCATGGGAGCGCCGCCCGAAATTGTGCAACGTGCCATGAGCCGCTGCGCTGAAATCGCGCAGAGTGTTCAGACTTCCCTGTCACAAAACTGAGCAAGGGACACACCATGCCGCGGTGGAAAAAGCCGACTAAAGAAGAAATACTCCAAAACCGTCGTGATCTTGCCGAGCGGGCACGCCTTGGCGAATTGCGCCTGCCTGCTGCAGTGGCGGAAATCCGCAAGGGCCTTGGGCTGACGCAGGAGGAGTTTGCGACGATGTTGTCGCTGACCCGGCGCCAGGTCGCCGAGATCGAAACTGGCGCAGCAAATCCGACACTCGAAACGCTCGAAAAAGTCGGGCGGCTGTTTGGATTCAGCGTCGGCTTCGTGCCCCGGGCATGAACCGGCCCCCTCAACAATCCCGGTTCAAAGTCTGCCAAGGCAAGCGCGACAGACCGCCTTTACAATCACCATCGACATCATGTTTTACTTCTGAAAATTTCTTCAACACTATGATAACAATACGAATAATTCAGAACCCCCCAAAAAAGATCGCATCTGTGCCCACGCGCCGCGACGCATCGGCGTCACATCCTCGTGCCAACTTCAGGGTCGGAAGATCACCTCGAAGGTCTTCCATTGACGCCCGTCAGCCGACCCGGCAACCTCATACCATGACCCTGACCAACAGTTCCTCTGGTAGAAAAAAGGCAGCGGTCCGAGGTGAAGCGTCACTGGAGATTCTGCGGCAAGGCAGTTAAACCGCCGCGAGGAACTGCGGCAGACGCACGAAGCGGAGCGCGATTGAGACGAGCAGGAACGATAAGATGATCCGAAGAAGCCTGCCTCACGTGTGCCATGAGAAGAATTAGCGGAGAAGTTGAAGCGTGATAGCGATATATGATTCCGGCGGCTTTTGCGGTAGCCCCACGTTTCGTCGTGGTGTTCGTGGTAGGCGCATCGCTGGATATCACCTGGGTTTAACTACAGCAATGATATCAGGTGATTGCCAGCCACTGGCCGTTCTGATTAGCGAATAATGCCGGTTAGATTTGCCTTTTTCATTTGGAACGCGCGGGAGTTCTCAATTGCAGACGGATGCCCCTCCGACTTACAGCTTTACCACGCAAGTCGCGATCCCTTACCAAAGCTCCCCGAGATTCACGATGGTCACGACGGCTTACGCCATCGACGCCAAAGGCCTTTTGGTGAGGCGAGGACAGTCCGTGAGCCTCATCCCGTGGACATCTATTCGGTTCCTGCACATTTACGTAACGAGTGGGGTCGGCTCCACTGGATTCCCAGTCTACAGTGCGCGTTTGCGGATGCTCTTCGCATCGAGGGAGATATCCTCACTGCATTGGCAGGGAGAGACACGTACTGATCAATCCGCCGACTACGTTCGCTTCATGGAAGAACTTATTCCTTTTGCAGTCGCCTGTAACCCTCGTCTTCGCCTCCGATACGGCGGCGACCCTATGCTGGAGGCGGCGATCCCGGGGGTGCTCGCTCTCGTCTCCATGCCGTTCCTGTTGATCCCTTTTTTGATCTTTAAACCGCTCGGTGCTCTTCTTTCTGGCTTGAAATTTTCTGGGCTGAACAAATTTGGGGCTAAACCCGTAGTTGCTGCGATCATCGCCGGGCTTGGTGTGGTGCTTAACATGCTCCCATGGTCCACCGGTAAGCAGTTCAAGGCCGACGATCTGCCGACCGCAGAGCTGCCTCCGAAATATCGGCAACGCCAGCAGATCGCGATATCTGAGCTACGCCGATGATACAGCTACATGGAGTACCGGTCTCCTGGCGTAGATTGTCCCTCAAATTGCCTCGACAGACTTAAAGTCTAGCATTTAAATAAGACACAAGCAGCAAGCTTGCCAAGGAAACACGGCTTATGACTGTCTGCGCATTGCAGGACCGCGTCATCATCGGGACCGTTTTCCACCCATCGGTTTACAGGTCACGTCTTTCGTTTCAATACGGCCAGCCAGCACCAAAGAAAGATCCGTTCCGAGTGCACGGACGCTCAAACAACAGCAACTGCAGTAACAAAACATTCGGCGCCGGATAGGTAACGGCAACCGGACTGCGCCAATCACTGCCGGAAACCGATTGCCGGCATTTCGGCAGTCGACGCAAATGGAAGCGTTATAAGGAAACCGACTTTTCCTTATAACGGCCTTCTTATCTGTCGTTCGCATGGAGGCAGATCCTACACATCGGTGGCTGCGCGATACTGCGGCCAAGCTGTGCCGTTATCTCTCACAGCAGCGCCAGATCGCGCTTGATCGCAACGGACGAAGGATCGCGATGATGCGCATGACTGTTGTCTGAGCAATCACCCTTGCCACGGATCGACAACGATCGCGCCGGTGCCATCGAAATCCCAAATGGCCGTCTCCAACCTTGTGACCGGGAGGTCGGCTCACCCTCTTTTGCCCTTGCGATCCACCGGATCCCGGTCGAAATTCCAACTCCGAACCGGGCTACAGCTTGCCGTGCTGAATCGAAGATCATCGCTCAGTGCTTGTGCTGTGCCATCATCCACCTCCTGGAGGCGCCCAGCATCATGATTGACGGCTTTTCCATGTGGGTACCGAGGACGGCCGGATCATCGAGCAGCGCAAAGCCCCATTCGGCTGGTGCCATGGTCATGGTGCCAAGTGCCGACCGCTCGTCGTTCACTGCCTGCGATCCGTTTGGTCGTGGCCGCCGTGTCTGTGAAACAGGTGCATGAGTGGACAGGCCAGCAGAATGAGATAAGGCGAATACCCCAGCACGTGCCCCCAGTGTTCACGAAGGACGTAGAACAAAAGGATCAAGGCCAGAGACGCGGCCATCAGTAGGAGCGTTCGGTTGGCTGTCATATCTTAATGCTCCTCAGGCGAAGGGAGTTGGCGATCACGCTGACCGAGGACAGTGCCATTGCCGCCGCCGCGATGATCGGAGAGAGCAGCAGACCAGAAACAGGATAGAGGACGCCCGCCGCCACGGGCACGCCTGCCGCATTGTAGATGAAGGCAAAGAAGAGGTTTTGCCGGATGTTGCTCATCGTCGCACGGCTCATCTGCCGTGCCCGCACAATCCCCTGCAGATCCCCTTTCAAAAGAGTGACGCCCGCGCTTTCGATAGCGACGTCAGTTCCGGTACCCATGGCGACACCGATATCGGCTGCAGCAAGCGCGGGAGCATCATTGACACCGTCGCCCGCCATGGCAACGATCCGGCCTTCACTGCGCAAGCGCGAAACGATCTTGCTCTTGTCCTCAGGCAGCACTTCCGCCTCCACTTCCGCAATCCCCAGGCGACGTGCGACGGCATGCGCGGTCGTCTTGTTATCGCCCGTCAGCATGACGACCCTCACGCCGCCCTCCACAAGCGCTTTGATAGCATCTGGCGTCGTTGCCTTGATGGGGTCGGCAATGGCAAACAGACCTGCCAGCCTGCCATCAATGGCGGTGAAAATGACGGTGGCGCCTTCGTTGCGAAGCTCTTCGGCCTTCGCCGTCATGGCGCTGACGTCCACACCCCCTTCCTCCATGATGCGGTGGCCGCCGAGGATGAGCCGTTTTCCGTTGACTACGCCCGTCACTCCCTTGCCCACAGGACTGTCGAATTCGATTGCATCGCCCGGTACAACGCCACGCTCAACGGCGGCATTGACAATCGCGAGCGCCAACGGATGTTCACTTGACCGCTCGACGGTCGCGGCCAACCGGAGGAGTTCGGTTTCGGATACGCCTCCCGCTAGCGCGATAGCCGTCAACTTTGGCCGGCCCTCCGTAAGGGTTCCGGTCTTGTCGACCACAAGCGTGTCGACCTTCTCGAAGCGCTCCAGAGCCTCGGCGTTCTTGATCAACACGCCAAGACTTGCCCCGCGACCGACACCGACCATGATCGACATTGGTGTCGCAAGCCCCAGAGCACAGGGGCAGGCTATGATGAGAACAGCGACGGCCGCCACCAGGCCGTGGGCGAAGCGAGGCTCCGGCCCATAAATCATCCAGGCGGCGAACGCGACGAGCGCAACCACGATGACGATCGGAACGAACCATCCCGAGACTTCATCCGCGAGGCGCTGAATAGGCGCGCGAGAGCGTTGTGCGTCTGCGACCATGCGAACGATCCGGGAGAGCATCGTGTCCCGTCCGACCCTGCCTGCCTCCATGATGAAACCACCGGTCTGGTTCATGGTCCCTCCGATCAGGTTCGACCCGACGTCCTTGGTGACCGGCATCGACTCTCCCGTGATCATGGATTCGTCGACGGAGCTGCGGCCATCCAGCACCACGCCATCAACAGGCACCTTTTCTCCTGGCCGAACCCGAAGACGGTCTCCAACTGCCACGGCATCAAGGCCGACATCCTCGTCGGTCCCGTCGGCGAGCACGCGACGTGCTGTCTTGGGTGCGAGGTCCATAAGCGCGCGGATAGCACCACCCGTCTGTTCGCGCGCCCTCAGTTCGAGAACCTGCCCGAGCAGGACCAGAACTGTGATAACGGCGGCCGCCTCGAAGTAGACCGCGACTGAACCTTCTTCCGAGCGGAACGTGTCGGGAAAGACGCCTGGCGCAACGGTCGCGACGACGCTGTAAATCCAGGCCGCACCTGTCCCCATTGCAATCAGGGTGAACATATTCAGGTGGCGTGTCACCAGGGACTTCCAACCTCGTTGGAAGAAGGGCCAGCCTGCCCAAAGGACGACAGGTGTCGCTAGCGCCATCTGCAGCCAGTTCGACGTCTTTGGCCCCAGAAGCATGTGGAGGTTCGTGAGATGGCCGCCCATTTCCAGACCGAGGACCGGAATGCTGAGGACGAGGCCGATCCAGAACCGACGGCTCATGTCCAGGAGTTCCGGGCTTGGGCCCGTTGCCAGGGTCGCCACTTCTGGCTCCAGCGCCATGCCGCAGATCGGGCAATTACCGGGACCGATCTGCCGCACTTGCGGGTGCATCGGGCACGTGTAGATGATGCCCTCCTCCGGCGTTGCCGGGGGAGGTGCGTGCTTCTCTGCCACCTGACGGTGGTGCTCATGGCCGTGCTCTTGATGACGATCACCGTGAGGATGATGGCCGTGATGTTCGTGCTTCATCTCCGCTCTCCGATCAGATCGCGCGATTGTAGGATACAAGCGACATCATCCCAACCGCCATGTGATAGAGGTGGTGGCAGTGGAACGGCCAGCGGCCGGGATTGTTCGCATCGAACTCAATGGCAACCTCTGCCATGGGAGGAACGTGAACCGTATCCCTGACGGCTCCCCGCATGCCATGTCCGTTGATGCTGACCACCTGGAAATGGTGTCCGTGAAGGTGCATCGGGTGTGTCATCATCGACATGTTGCGCATGACGAGGCGAACCCGGTCATTATGATTGACTGCCATCGCCTCACCACTGATCCCCCACGAGTAGCCAGTCATGCTGCCGGAGAGGATCAGAGGATAGGTCTTCGTTGCGGACCGCTCCTCCAGAGGTGATGTTGCCCGGAGCGTCGCCTCCAGCGAAAGGTCGAGGACCGGCCCCGCGGAAGAAGCTCTTGTGGCGACCTTCGAAATGGTCGCGTCCGCCGTTGCGAGAATGACGCCCGTCTGCTCCTCGGAGCCTTCGCGGAGGGCAAGGATCGGGAATGTGCCAGCGCCCGACGGGAGGTGCAGCACGATATCCAGCCGCTGCCCCATGCTAATCGGGAAGCGAGTGCTGGTGACGGGTTCGATGGCCATGCCGTCGACGGCGGCCAGACTTCCCACGACGCGTCCCGTATCGATGGTGAAAGCAGTCGCCGTTGCGCCATTGATGATGCGTAGCCGAACGCGGCCACTCTTCTCGACCCGCACGATCTCCGGATCGTCCAGTGTACGGTCGTTGGCGAGGTAGGCATCATATTCGATGTCGTTCAAATCCATCATGCCCATACCACCCATTGGCATGCCACCCGCGGGCATCCCTCCCATTGGCATACCGCCGGCGTGCATGCGTGCCATGTTGGACATCATGCTCCCGTGATCCATCGGCATGGAACCGCCACCGTGTCCGCTGCCCGTCACGGAACCTTGCTGCAGTTCCGCCAGCAATTCCTCCGGCGATTTGAACGAAAAGTCGTGGAGAAGGACCACGACGTCCTGCTCGTCACGGGCGCGATCCGCCGCCGTCCGCACGATCAGGGGCGCTGCCAGCAGGCTTTGCTCCTGCAGTGTATGGGCGTGCATCCAGTGGGTGCCGCCGCCTGCGAGGTCGAATTGGTAGTGACGCTTCTCACCAGCTGCGAGGAGCGCTGCGGGATTGTCCGGGACACCGTCCATCTCCCATGGCGGGGTAAGCCCATGCCAGTGAATAAGGGTCGCTTCATCTGTGAGGTTGGCTAGCATGACATTGAAGCCGTCCTCCATGTCCAGGACAAGGCCGCTCCGTCCATTGCCTTGAACGAGGCCAAAGATGCCGGCGGATCGGCCATTCACTTCGATAGAGCGCTTGACGACAGCGAGTTCGATGGGCGACGACTGTCCAGAGCTAGCAAGAGCCCAGGACTTCTGTGAAAGGGGTGAAATAGCTGCCGCACTGACGGCGACTGTCTTCAGAAACTGACGACGAAACATGACGTTCTCTCGATCTTTTTTGGCCGTGCCACGGCCCCAATAGTGGAAATCGCTCGCCAGCAGCGAGCAGTTCATCACCGCATGGATCGAGGAGGCTCAAAGCCGGGAGACGGGTCGTGGCCAGCGAAATTATCAGGAATATCCGAGACCCTGACGAGGAGGACGGGGTGCGCCGATTCGGCGGGCTGCTCAACAACCGCCAGGCAGAAGACGCAATTGACGCCGCAGCAGTTCTGCTCGGGAGAATGCTGGACCCTGAACGTCGCGTCGCCCGCATCACTGTCGACCACCTGGTTATGTCCGTCCAGGCAGCTCTGGGAAGCCGCACGCATAACCGGCGCATTGAACAGGAGAGCAACAGCAAGGAGTGCCGCAAGCAGCCTCCACACCCACGCTCTCTGTACAACCCTGCGCATCGCCGATCCTCCATCATCCCAGCATGCCATGGTTCAAACGGTGCACCTTGATCTTTATCAATGTGCGGTGCTGCCGCTCTGTCACCAAGCGATAACCTCATAGAAACAATCATGACAGTTCAGCCAGGGAGGCCCAGAGATCATGACAATCAGCAAATCCCCTGCGATCCATCCGGGTGAAATCTTGCGGGAACTCTACCTTGAACCACCGGATATTCCGCCATATGCCCTCGCAAAACACCTCAACATTCCCCGGACACGCATAGAGCGGATCGTAACGGAAAAGCTCGGCATTACCGCTGGCACCGCCCTGCGACTGGCAAAATTCTGCAAGACCATCCCTGAATACTGGCTGAATCTGCAGAACGCCTTCGACATCAAAAGTGCCGTAGCGGTACTGGAGGCCGACCTTGCCAACATCAAAGAACTGGAAGCCGCGTAATTCCCACCTCTCCACCACAGGTGGCCAAGGGCTAAGGCTTGCTCCCTGTTGCTTCGTGGACGAGTGGCCGTCAGCCGATCACCCGGAACCAACATAGCCCAGCATGGTTGCGCCATTACCCGGCGCCACATTTCTTATAAATAACTTTCAGAAAATATTATAATATACTGATATATTTTAATAATATATCATTGATATGTTCGAAAAAGCGCCCATCCCCTGGTGCGCGATCCTGACGCACCGGCATCACAGCAGCATTCAGCCTTCAACTTTTCTTTGCCGGTCCTGCGTTGACGCCAGTCAGCCAACGCGGCAACCTCGTCCCATGACCCTGACCAACAGTTTCATTGCCGAGCTCATCCGCGACGCCAACAGGCTTGATCGCCTCGATGGCTGGCAGAAGCGGCGTATGCTGGAACGGGCCGTTACAACAATCCGCGACATGCGCGAAACAATCGGAATTCCATCCGGTCCCGGCCGTGACTGTCTCCTCGACATCCACACCGTTGCCCTTTCCATCGAACGCGGATGGCGCAGCGATGAGGAGGTGCGAAACGCCCTGCTGCAGGCAGCCGCCATGATCCGGGATTTGCATATCGTCCTCGACAGCAAAACCGAAATCAGCCTCGTCAAACCTGCCGGTTGAGGGGCGGCGCCATCATTGGACGGCCAAATGCCAGATCATACAGGCAACATTCAGCCCGCAAATATCAGGATTTCATTAACCATACCGGACCACCCTTCCCTCACAGCAACGATGGAGGTTGGTTATGGCCTACGACTGGAATCGCAATGAACGCGACGGCAGGTTCGATGAACTGGCGGCGGCTCTCATCTTCTTCACCGTCGTCAGCCTGCTTCTGGCATCCGCTTATCTTGTGACGGGCCTTGCCGCATAGGCAAGGTGTGTTTCGCTGGTTGACCATCGCAGGGCGCGGAAGGCCCGGCGACGATGCTGTGCGTCACCACAGACCGCTGCCGCGCCTGCCGGGCCTGCGCCGCCGCTCACACGGCAATCCTGTCCCTTTCCTCCTGAAACCGCCTCTCGCGCGTCTTCGGCCGCAGCAGGCGGATACGCGACTGCGGCTCGATCACAGACCAGTGCGGCTGGATCAGCTCACGCAGCATCTTGCGCAGTTCCGGCCAGGGGGTCTCTTCGTTGCGAAGCTCCGGATCATACATCACCAGCATGCAGTGAAGCTTGGCGGCAATGTCGTGGATGTAATAGGGTTGCAGCGAAATCAGCACACGCCCGGCAATGCCCTCGAACCGGGCAAGGTCCTGCGCCTTCGCAAGGCTTGCGCTGTAGCCGATGCGGCGGTCAGCCGCATTCCATGCCCGTCTCAGTCTCAGCAACTCCAGACGCGCGCTCTCTGCCGCTTCAGCGCCAATCCGCGGCGCCAGTTTCCTGATCTCCCCGAAAGAGGACACCGTCCCGACCGACGGACCACCATCGTCAACCGCAATCACGACAGCAGGACGACCGCCGGTCTCTTCCAGCAGTCGCGCCTCGAGTTCCCGGCATTCCCGCTCGGCGGCAAGCCGCTGCTGATACATGTCATACCAGTCCGGCCACAGCTCCTTGGCATGCACCGGTCCGGCAATGGTGCGCGAGGGAAGATCGTTGAGCAGCATCGGCAGGATCCGTGCGGCCAGCGGCAGAAGATTGCGCCGGTTGATCACGCTTGGCAGGTTGTCGACAAACGTCTCGTTGGGGAATGCATTTGCGCACGAAATTTTAGGTAAAGTTCTGCTATTCTCAGAATCAGCCATGATCCAAGCTCCTGATAGCTAGATTGTGGTCAGGCTGGAGGACGTGGGCAAACACGTCCTCCAGCTGCATTTCAGGCCATACAATAAACGTACCCATTTATTCTGTCAATAAACGGGGATGTTTATGTCGGTGGTTTTGCTTTCGCATAATAAATGGGGGCTAGTGCTACAGCCGAATGGGACGTCCGCCACTTAAATTTCAAGAGACAAAAATTCGTATCTCATCGGAGATGAGAGCGAGGATTCAGGCGTTGGTTGGTAACTATAGAATCTCGGCGTTCATCCGCGAAGCGATCGAACACGAGCTGGATCGTCGGGAAAAACTCAAGTCGAAATCGGAAAAATCCACCGAAGACAAGTGACAACTCTGCCAATGCAACAGCAACAAATAATCGGCTGAGATACCGTTTATCGCGCAAAACCAATCGGGATCCACGCAGCGATTCGGTTGCGGATCGACCGCCAGCAAGTTGATGAGACGGCGATGGCGTCGGCGTTCGTTTCGCAAAACCGGCGTCAGAGACAGATCCCTGAACGGCCCGCTACTGCTTGGAAATGAGCTACTGATGCGGTCAAATCTTCGCCAACCAAACTGCCTGTCCAAAAACGAACGACAATGACGGTTTCAGTCTTTCAGCGGCCCTGCAGACAGTCGAAAATTGCCGCGGCCACCGCGACTTCAGTGCCCGCCAAACCGACGGAGCAGAAGAGGGTCATTTGATCCGCTGACACCCGGCCGGGCACCCTTCCTGCAACAATATCAGAAAGCTCCACCATCCGGTCCTCGTTGCCTGAACCGCTCAGGAAGAAGGGCGAGGTATAAGCTCGCGTCTGTTCGGGGGAATCTGTCGCTATCGTGCTTGCCATATTCGCGATGTCGAGCCCGAGCTCATATCCATCAAGCGTTTTGGGGCCAACTGTGTTGACATGCACACCGCGCTTCAGATCGGACGCATGGACAACCGGTTGATTGCTGGACGTGGCACAGATAACGATATCAGCGTCGCTTACGGCCTCATCAGCACTGTCTGCTGGCCTTATCTCAATTCCCAGGTCCGCTTCCATTTCCCGCGCGAAAATATTTCGCCGGGTTTCATCGCGACTGTAAACGCGAGCAGACGTGATTTTGCGAACGGCAGTTGCAGCTGCAAGCTGGCTTCGCGCCTGAAGCCCGCTACCCAATACGCCCACGACACTGGCGTCAGGTGAGCTGAGGTACCGAATAGCGATACCCCCTATTGCACCGGTTCTGATCGCGCCAAGACGTTTCCCGAGGATGAGTCCTTTGAGCCGTCCGTCGTCCGCAGACCAAACGGCAACGATCTGGGCGTGTTCTTTCCCCTCAAATGTCTCATACACCCGAAAGCCCGCGAGAGGCTTTTCGCCAAGGGTGCCTCCAACCGTAAAGATCAGATCGCCGCGTCCGGGGAACGATACGTGGTGTCGAGGTGGCGATATCGCCTGGCCATGTGCGCGGGCGAGAAAGATATTCTCTACGGCCTCTATCGCAACATTCATGAACGAACCGTCCAGCAGGTCACCGTCGTGCAAGATTTTTGTCATCGTCAAAACTCCAGGCACACATAGTTTGCAACCTGAACCGGCCTTGAGGTCAATAGCGATGACAGGTTTCAATCGTTGGGCCTGATGCGACGCAGTAATCGTCAATTCCGGCCATCCCTGTCGCAGCCCGGGCACTCCGAAACGGCCCGAAGTTTCTGGTCAATGAGCAGGAAAAAATCGCGCACGACCCTCGTCAGCAAAGATATCCGAATTGGTGCCCGGTTGTTCTTCGATTGCTCTCCGAAATGCGCATGGTCTGGTCGGTGATCGACAAGGCCGCGATTGAACGCCAGCCTGGCTGACAGACAGGCCCGATGGTAGCGGGGATCGTTTTGCAGCGCATTCTGGTGAATTCACCATAGAGCCAGCCATCCCCCGTCCCGCTAGACTGAACACGACAAGGGCGCACTTCCGGTGACCCGCGGGCGGGACCGGGGCGGAAACGGGTTTTTCTGCCGGCGCGTTTTATCGGGAGACCGGCATGGCGATCTATCATTGCAGTGTAAAACCGGTCGGCCGCAGTGCCGGCAAAAGTGCCGTCGCCGCCATCGCCTATCGCACCGCCAGCAAAATCCTCAACCAGCGTGACGGCATTACCCACGACTTCACCGCAAAGACCGGTGTCGTCCACACGGAAATCATTCTGCCCGATGGTATCGATGCCCCATGGCCGTCCTGTCAAACGATTGCCGACGCGACCGGCAGGAGCGTCAAGACTATTCAGCGCGCCGTCCATGAACTTGAGGTCAAAGGATGGTTCGACGTCCAGCGCGGAAATGGCGTCGGATACAACACGGAATATCGTCCCTCTGCAGAGTCGATTTTACGCGCATCGGACGCCCGCGAAAGGACGGACAAAGTTGTCACCCTTTACCCTGACAAAGGCGGTCAAAATCGTCCGGAAAGGCGGTCAGATGTGTCCGGCGAAGGGGGACAAATATGTCCACCAAACCCAGAGAAAGAAAAAATAAATAGACCTAACCCGCGCGAGGACGCCCCGCTGCGGGTCGAGACGCGGCGAGCCGTCCCGCTCGTTTTCGTGGCTGAGACCAAGGCGGATCAGGTCGAGCAATGGTGCGCCTGGCTACGCCGCCACGGGCTTCCATCTATCGAAACCCTGGGCTTGCGAACCGTGAAAACCGGCAAGCCAGGTTATGCCTTGCCGGGATATTGGCCACCGGACGAGACGAGCCCAGGTGCGCTGGACTGGATCGCTTTCTTCAGCCGCCGCCGTGACCACATTGCCACCGAAACTCCCCGACACACCGACTTTCGGAGGGCATCATGACGGACGGCGATTTGAAGGGAGCAAGGCAACCCCTGTCATACGGCGAGCCTTCTGACAGGGAGCCTTGTGAGGGGAGGCAGGCCTCCCCTTCAAACCCCACCAAGAGCACGCGGCGATCGCCCAAAGGCGAACTCAATGCCGTCGTGGTTTTCCGCTGCACCGCATCGGAAAAGAAGGCGCTGACCGCCCGCGCAGCGCGGGCCGGTCTGCCCTTCGCCACGCTGATGCGGGAAGCGCTTGGCCTCACCGAGGCGCGCCGCCGCCGTGCGGTTCCCAAGGTGGACCCGGAACTGGTGCGCGCCGTTGCCCGGATCGGTGGCAACCTCAACCAGGTCGCCCGATGGCTGAACACGGCCCAGGCGCAGGGCCAGGTATCCGCCATCGACGCAATCACGGTCGCCGCGCGCCTGGTCGCCATCGAGCGGGCGCTATCGGAAACCCTTGAGCAGTTCACGGCCAAGGATGACGCGCCGTGCTGATCAAGTTTTTCCGAAACGGCCAGGGCGGCGGATCGGGACCGGTTGACTATCTGGTCGAGCGCGACGTCGTCGCTTACGACCAGAACCGCAACGCGATCCGCGATGAGCGCGGCGACGTCATGCTGTTTGCCCGCGAGCCTCTGCCGGAGGTGCTGCGTGGCGATGCAGACCGCATGCGCGCGCTGATCGACGCCTGCCCGCACCAATGGACCTATCGGGCCGGCGTCATCGCCTTCACGGCGGAAGACGCGCCGAACCCTGTCCAGCAACGGCAGGTGATGGACGCCTTCGAGAACCTTGCCTTTGCCGGCCTCGAAGCCGACCAGCACGATATGCTCTGGGTCCGCCATACCCACGAGGGCCGCGTCGAGCTGCATTTCGTGACGCCACGCATGGAGCTTGCGAGCGGGCGCAGCCTCAACATTGCGCCGCCCGGCTACCAGAAGCACTACGACGCCCTGCGCGATGTTCTGAACAAGGAACACGGCTGGAATGACCCAATGGCGCCGGAGCGCGCCCGTGAGACCGTCAGCCTCATCGAGAGCGTCAGGCGTGGCGATGCCCGTGAGTTGATTCACGACTGGATCGTCCAGCGCATCGAGACCGGCGACATCCGCGACCGCCCGAGCATGACCGAGGCTTTGACGGCGGCGGGGTTCGACCTGCCGCGCACCGGAAAAAACTACATCACCGTGCGCGATCCGGAGACGGACGAGCGCTGGCGCCTGAAAGGAGACCTGTTCCGTGAAGACTGGACCCGAGAGAGTACCCTTGAGCGAGCGCTTGAAAGATCGTCTGGCGAGCCCAGCCGCTCCGGAAGCCGGCTCGACGCCATCGCTCCCGATGAACTTCGAGACCGACTGGAGCGAAGCCTTGAAGCGCGCGCAAGCTACAATCGAGACCGATATCCGCAGCTTCACGGACGCGAACCGCCGGCACTTGAGCGAGGCGCTGGCAACGACCGAGGCGGACGTGGACCGGCTTCGCTCGATGGTGCAGCCGTTCTTCCTGACCATGGGCGCGGTGGCCTTTCTGATCATCCTGTTGAGCTTCACCGCGAGCTGGTTTTGGGCGGGTCTGATGATCGACCGCGCCCAGAGCGCCAGCCTTTGGCAATTGGGCTTGCAGATCAACCAGACCGGCAGCGGCAAAGTCCTCACCTGGGACGTCAACCGCCTTCAACTGATCACCTGCCAGGCAGGGACCGACAAAACCCCATGCCTGAAGATCGCCCAGGGAGATTGACCGATGACCGAAACCACCAGACCACCGATGCCCGAGACCCTGTCGCCGCTGGAACGCGAATTGCTGGGTTACGTCGAGACGTTGATGAACGCCTTGCAGAACGGAACCGCGCAGTTCGAGGCGCTGGAGAAACGCTCGACCGACATGATCGAAAACCGGCAAGCGGCTTTGGAAGGATCGCTGAAATCGCTCATCGCGTCACAGGCTACCTTCATGAACGCCTGGCTCGCCTCCGGCAATCATTCCAGCGCCACGACCTCGACCGAGCTGACGGAAGCGTTCGCTCTGCTGGAGCAAGCCGAAGCGATGCTGGAGACGGTCGCGCCGCCGACGTGACAGGCCGACCGATCGCGCCCGGTCACGGTCGCAACTGACCCTCATTTCCTTCTGGAGTTTCGATTCATGAATTTGATCATTCAGCCCTATCGCTATGCCCTTTCCATTGCCGTGGTTGCGGCAGGTTTCCTGCTGATGGAAGCCACGCCCTTGTTCTGGCCACCCATCTACCAGAACGCGCGCGCCGCGATCCTCGTCATGTTTCTTGGGTTTGCGCTGCTGACCTTGGCGGGAGACACCCAGGGCCGCGTCCGCAGCGCGTCGGGCTTGGCTGTGGGGGCTGCCCTCCTTGCCGCGTCTGCTCTCGCCCTTACCGACCCGACCATTGCGGCCGGCGTCCTGCTCGACAGCTTCAAGGCTTGGCGAAATGCCGGCTACTCCGGAATCGAGAGCATCCGAGGCATGGTTTCGACCTGGGATCGCTTCACAGAGGCGCAGAAACTTGGTCTGCAAACCAGCCTCGCCATTGGCCTGCCTGTGCCGCTGTTCCTCATCCTGCGAGCGATCTCGATAGCCGCCCCCGCTTCGTCTAGCCGGGTTTCCAAACAAGGCCCATGGCGCGCCCGATGGATGAATCGCCAGGAGTTGCGCCAGCTCCGGCACAACGACAGCGGCTTGCCGCTCGGTCTCTCCGGTGGCGCAATGCTGCGCTACCGCCCCAACCCTAAAACCGGATGGCGTGCAGGCCATCATGTCGCCATCGCCGGCACACGCGCCGGAAAAGGCGTGTCCGTCGTCATTCCCGCCATCATCGACCATGACGGGCCGGTCGCCGTTCTCGACATCAAGGGCGAGAACTTCGCCGTCACACGCCGCTATCGCCAATCGCTTGGCCGCCTGGTCGTGGTTCTCAATCCCTTCGGCGTCATCGAGCCGTCGAAAGACCACTTCAATCCGCTCGACTATATCCGGCAAGCGCACCTCGTCCGCGACATCGAAGTCATTGCCGAGGGGCTTGTTCGACCGGAAGGCGGAAACGGCGCGCACTTTGCCGAAATGGCGAAATCGATGATTGCCGCCGTGATCGAGGTCGTCATGACCAGGCGCGCCGAGGCCGATCGCAACCTGATCACCGTCATGGACCTGCTGTTTTCCGCCGGCTTTGAAAAGACACTGACGGAATGGGCTAGTGCGCCGGAGACATTCGGCACCCGCCCGGCCGCCGCCGCTGCCACCTTCCTTGCAGCCGGCGAGAACGAGCGCGGCGCAATCAAGACGACGATCAAGAAGGCCTTCGATTGGGCGCGTTCCGACGAATTGCGCGCCTTTCTCGGCACCTCCACATGCTCACTCGAAAAACTGTTCGAGGGCCGTGCCGACCTCTTCATGGTCGTGCCGCTCGACCAGGTGGACGCCCAGGCCGTCTTTCTCCGGCTGCTGACGAACATCATTCTCGGCATGGCCGTTCGCCTTGAAGGCGCGAAGAAGCCGAAAAGGAACGTACTTCTGGTGCTGGACGAGTTTGTCCGTCTCGGCAGAATGGAAAAGCTGATCAACATCGCCAATGTCGCCGCCGGCTGCGGCATCGAGGCGCTATTCATCACACAGGACAAGGGCCAGATCGAAAGCGTCTATGGCAAGGGCGACACGGCCAGCATTCTCGGCTCGTGCGTCACCACCCGCATTTTTGGCCTCGGCCGCGCCGAATTCGAAACCGCCAATTGGGCCGCGAACGCTCTTGGCGATCAGACCGTGCTGACCCGCACCAGGCAGTCGGCCGCGAAGTTCGGCGAGAGCCGCAAGACGTCGATTGCGGAGCAGCGACAGAAGCTCATGACTGCCGACCAGATTTTGGAAATGAAGACGGGCAAGATGCTGCTGCTGACAGGTTCGAAGCCGCCGGCACTGGTTGACGCGATCGTGTCGCACCGTCATCCGGTATATCAGGCGAAGCTGGATCGGAATCCTATGGTGTAGGCAACAGGTTTGAAGGCTCTGGAGATCGGACGCCTGAAGCTAAAAGTCTAATGGCACGCGTGGGAAAATCTTATAGTTCTCCGATGTATACCCACTGTAAGTTGCCACTTTGGTCGCAAGGCGGTGACGAGATCAGACCTTGTGCAGTTTTAAACCTACGAGAAATATTGATGACAAGAATTCTTACAGCAATGGATGTGGCAGAGAAAATTTATGGTGAATGGAAAGAGACATTCCATACATTGAGAATTGATAAAGAGACTTGTGAACTCGCCATCGCGGACCTGGCACGAGGTCGCACGCTGAGCCCGGATTGCACTGCAGATAGAGTTTTGGATACGGTGCTAAGAGCGATCGCATCGGGCGGTGCCAATTTTTACGCTTAAGAGCATTGTGGACAGTGGCCGGCGGTGCAAAAGCGCCGGCCTAAGCCATCTACGGGTATTGTCGGCATGTTTTCCGGAATTTTCGTATCGTGGATCCGTCTCCATAACCGCCCCCGAGGGTCCATCCGTTCCAGAGGTCGCTAGCGCTATCGAAAATTTCGGTATTGTCCGTACCGCGGTAAGAGATTACCGTCTGACCATTCAGATTGTATGCAACGGCATAAAATCCAGAATCCTGCCAGCGCTGATAATCATCCGCCGTGACACCGATCGCACTTCGGTCGACTACTTCTGCCGCGCCAACTTTCTCACCGGAAACTAGAGCGCGTCCGCTTTACTCGGGGTCATATCCGCACGATTTGAAGTAGTTGGCGCATTCTTGCGGTTCGAACAGCGTGACGATCTGGCCGACGGTA
>NZ_JBNWCP010000026.1:0-37782 GCF_053522345.1 Agrobacterium sp. 22-226-1 | reverse complement strand
GCCACAAGATATGACCGCCGGGCCGACAACTATCTGGCAGCACTCAAGCTCGCAGCAATAAGGATATGGATTGCATCATTTAACGAGTCCGCGCCCTAGTTCACTGGCCAGACGTAAAGCAGCATGGGAATGCTGGCGATGACGATCATGATCGACAGCGGCAGGCCAAGGCGCGGATAGTCGCTGAAGCGATAACCGCCGGGGCCCATGACCAGCGTATTGCACTGGTGGCCGATGGGGGTGAGGAAATCGCAGCCCGCACCGATCGCCACCGCCATCAGGAAGGCCTCCGGCCGGAAACCGAGTGTGGTGGCGAAACCGGCGGCGATGGGGGCCATGACCAGCACGGTGGCGGCATTGTTGAGAAAGGGTGTTACGGCCATGGCAGTGAGCAGGATCATGCCCAGCGCCGCAAAGGGCGGCAATCCCTGTGCCGCATGACCGAGCCATGCGGCGATCAGCTCGCTCGCCCCGCTGGTGCGCAGACTGTCGCTGACGGGAATGAGGGCGGCGAGCATGACGAGGATCGGCCCGTCGATGGATTTATAGACCTCGGTGAGCGGTATTGCGCCGACGACGATCATCATGAAGGCGGCAGCGAAAAAGGCGACGGAGACCGGCACCAGCCCACTGCCGGCGGCGATCATGGCGGCGGCGAGCACGATGACGGGCAGAAACGCGCGGCGCTGCACGCCCAGCAGGATTTCCCGCTGCGCCAGCGGCAAGAGCGAAAATTCCTGCAATACCTGCGGCAGGTTCTTGCGGCTGCCCTGCAAAAGAATGACGTCGCCCGCCTGCAATGTCAGCTCGGAGAGCCGCTGGCTGACACGCTGGCCGCGCCGGCTGACGGCGATCAGATTGACGCCACGCGTATAGGAGAGCGAAAGCTCACGCGCGGAAATGCCGCTCAGCACCGATTCATTGCTGATCACCGCTTCCATGGAAATGAGATCGGCGGTTTTTTGGCCGTTTTCCATCAGCGGCTTGCCGGAAAGCAGAAGCTTCGCCTGCGAGACGATGCGGTCCAGCCCCTCCGGGCTGCCTTCGAGGAGAATCGTGTCACCCGCCTTCAGCGTCACGTCGGGGAAGGGGGAGATGCGCCGCGGCCCGCGCAGGATGGTGCTGGCGATCACATCGCCGTCGGCCTGTTTCAGCAATTCGCGCAGCGGCTTCTCCGCATGTGTGCTGTCGGCGGGCAGGGTGGCTTCGGCGGTATAGGCGGACTGGTCGAGAATATCCTCCACCGATGCCTGCTGGCGGTTGCGCACCGGCAGCAGCCGATAACCGAAGGTCAGGAAGATGATGCCGATGACGGTGAGGCCGGCTCCGACGGGCGTGAAGTCGAACATCGAAAAACTCTGCCCGGTCATTTCCTCGCGCAGCCGCGAGACGACGATGTTGGGCGAGGTGCCGATCTGCGTCATCAACCCGCCCAGCAGGGCGGCGAAGGCCATGGGCATGAGGTAATAGGAGACCGGGCTGCCGGATTTGCGGGCGAACTGGAAGGCGACCGGCATCATGATGGCGAGCGCGCCGATATTCTTGATGAAGGCCGACATGACGGCGACGACGATCATCAGGAAGGCGAGCTGCAGGCTCTTGGAGTGCATTTCGGGGAAATATTTCTTGATCGTCATATCGACGATGCCCGACCGCGCCACCGCCGAACTGACCACCAGCGCGCTGCCGACGATGATGACGATATCGTCCGAAAAACCGGAAAAAGCTTTTTCGAAAGGCACGACGCCGAGCGCGACGGCCACAAGCAGCGCACTGCAGGCGACGACATCGTAACGCAGCCTGTCCCAGATGAACGCGACCATCATGCCGGCGATGACGGTGAAGGCGAGAATCTGGTCTGTCGTCATGCTGGCTTATGCTTTCGAAGGAGAGACGGCGGGAATGACTCTATCGATGAGGATATCGAAGAACGCAAGCCGGGGTGAAGCGGTTCCGGGGTGGATGTCATTCCTATCTCTTCGTCATACCGGCCGTGAGCCGGCATCCAGCCGCCGCGGCCGCACGCAGCGAAAAGAGTTTTTTCAGCCCAAGGACTTGGGCTGAAAAGATGCCGGATTTAGTCCGGCACTCCTGCGGAGGGACGTGCGGTCAATGCGCGTCTTCCGTACTCGCCTTCTTCCGACGCCTCGCATTGCGGGCCAGCATGTTGAGCAGTTCCACCAGCGCCGAGAACGCCATGGCGGCGTAGACGTAGCCCTTCGGAACATGGAAGCCCATGCCTTCGGCGATCAGCGTCGTGCCGATCATCATCAGGAAGGCGAGCGCCAGCATGACGATGGTGGGGTTGCGCTCGATGAAGTTGGCGAGCGGCGTTGCGGCCAGCAGCATGACGGTGACGGCCACGATGACCGCGACGATCATGATCGGCAGATGCGGCGTCATGCCGACGGCGGTGATGATGCTGTCCACCGAAAAGACGAGGTCGAGCAGCAGGATCTGGCCGATGGCGGCGCCGAAATTCATGCCCACGGGGCCGCCCACCATGTCTTCCTTGTGGTCTTCCGGGTCGACATTGTGGTGGATTTCCTTGGTGGCCTTCCACATCAGGAAAAGACCGCCGGCGATCAGGATCATGTCCTTCCACGAGAAGGCGTGGCCGAAGAGTTCGAAGACCGGCGTAGTGAGCTGCACGATCCATGCGACGGTGCCGAGCAGGCCGAGACGCATGACGAGCGCAAGGCCTATACCGATCTTGCGGGCTTTTTCACGCTGTTCGGGTGGCAGCTTGTTGGTGAGGATGGAGATGAAGATCAGGTTGTCGATGCCGAGCACGACCTCCATGACGATCAGCGTGACGAGCGCCACCCAGGCGGCGGGGTCAGATAGAAGAGGGAGAATGGACTCCATCAGGTATGTTTTCCTTTCAGCAACAAGGCCAGCCGATATATTCGGTGGGTGGAATTTATAGCGCAATACGCGAGAAACAAGGAGATAGCTCCTGTGTTTGGCAAGATTTCATCGAAATTTCGCGCAGACCGCGTATCGGACGCCATTGCGTTGCCTGCCCGATACCGGTCAGGCCGTCCCTTGCTGAATGGTCTCAGGCCTTGTCTGTTCCGTAGGCCGCCATGAATACGTTGATGGCGCTGCTGATAACCCGGTCCAGTTCCTCGTCGGGAACCGGGCCTTCCAGTTCGCCGAACAGCCGCAGCTTGAAGAAGGTGCCGGTGGAAAGCTCGATATATTGCCGGGCGGCCAGCTCAGGGTCATCCACCTTCAGGTGGCCGATCTCGACCTGATGTTCGATGAAGTCCAGGAGCACGGTGCGCACGTTGTTCGGAGCCGAAAGGAAAAAGCGCTGCGCCAGTTTCGGCATGCGATCGATGACGCCGAGCACCGAACGCATGGCGGGGATCATGTCCGAACAGATCATCTTGTTGGCAAAGGCCTTGCCGAACTGCTCCAGCCCCTCGCGCACCTCCTCGGTGCCCTCGAGAATATGGCGCATGGAGGTGGCGAATTCGTTGCGGTGATGGTCGACGAGGGCGACGAACAGATCCTCCTTGTTGGAGAAATAGACATAGATCGTGCCCTTGGAAACGCCGGCTTCACGCGTGATGTCGTTCATGCTGGCCGCGTCGAAGCCCTTGCGCTTGAACACACGCCAGGCGCCAGCCAGAATCTGCTCGCGTTTGGCCGGGTCTTCACCCGCCGCAAAACGCCCGGCGGCATTGCCCGGACAGCCCGTTTCCGTTTCCGTCTCCATATCCCTGTCTTCACCTGCCATCGCTACCGTCTCTTAGCATCGCAATGGCGTAAAAAAAATTAACCGAACGTCGAACCAATCGGTTCGATAACACTTGATATGTGTCAGGAAAGAGATTATGTCAATCGAACCGAACGGTTCAGTTCGAAAAACTTTCTTCAATCTATCACGGTAAGCTCTCTCATGTCGGCCCAGAAGAATAATGCGGTTCGCGCCGTCAACGATGCGGAAGAGGCGGATATCTCCGCCAAGGCCGAGACCTCTCCGGCAAAGCCGGCCGAGGCCGCGCCGCCGCAGCAGCCCCAGACCATTGCGGCGCCGAAGCAGAAGAAGCGTTCGAAGCTTCTGCCGGTCATTGCGGTTGCCCTTCTCGCCGGCGCCGGCTGGTACGGTTACAACTGGTGGGTCGACGGCCGCTTCATGGTGTCGACGGACGACGCCTATATAGAAGGCGATATCGCCGTCATCGCACCGAAGGTTTCGGGCTATGTCGCCAAGGTGAACGTGGTCGAGAATCAGGAAGTCAAGGCGGGCGATCCGCTGGTGACGCTGGACGACGGCGATTATCGCATCGCGCTCGATCAGGCCGAAGCCCAGATCCGCACCGAGCAACTGTCACTGAAGCGCATTGATGCGCAGATCGTCGGCGGCGAAGCTTCGCTGGAACAGGCCGTCGCCCAGAAGGGTGCGCTGGATGCCGCCCTTCGCGGTGCCGAAATCACCCAGAAGCGCGCCAGCGAGCTGCAGGCGAAGGATGTCGGCACGGTTGCCGCTTCCGACAATGCGCAGGTCGCGCTCGATCAGGCCAAGGCGAATGTCGTGGCCGGCGATGCCGCCATCTCGTCGGCCAAGGCCAATGTGGAACTCCTGCGCGCCCAGCGCGAGGAAGCCGAAAGCACGATCCGTTCGCTGCAGCTTTCCCGCGACAAGGCCGCCCGCGATCTTTCCTTCACGGTTCTGAAGGCGCCCTATGACGGCGTCATCGGCAATCTGGCGGTTCAGAACGGCGATCTGGTGTCTGTCGGCAAGCGTCTGGCTTCGCTGGTGCCGATGAACGAGCTTTATATCGACGCCAATTTCAAGGAAACGCAGCTTGCGCGCGTCGTGCCCGGTTCGAAGGTGCGGGTGCATGTCGACGCCTTTGACGACGCGACGATCGAGGGCACGGTGCAGTCGATTTCGCCCGGCTCGGGCTCGGTCTTCTCCATGCTGCCGCCGGAAAATGCGACCGGCAACTTCACCAAGGTCATCCAGCGCGTGCCGGTTCGTATCGTCTTCTCCAAGGAAGACCTTGCAAAGCACAATCTGCGCGCCGGCCTCAGCGTCGTTGTCGATGTCGATACCCGCACGGCGCCGGAAGGCACCAGAACGGCGCAAGTTAACCCGGAAGCCAAGTAAGGCGCATCGCTGATGCGCCGTTGAGGTCAAGATCATGGCGGCTACGGTTGTCGGTACGGGCGGGGCGTCCATCCCCGCCGATCCTCCGATGGACAGGCGCAGGCTCATCGCGTTTTTCGCGATGGTCTTCGGCATGTTCATGTCCATCCTCGACATTCAGATCGTCTCCGCCTCGCTGGCGGAAATCCAGGCGGGTCTCGGCGCGGGTTCCGATGAGATCGCCTGGGTGCAGACCTCCTATCTGATCGCCGAAGTCATCATGATACCGCTGTCGGGCACGCTGGCGCGCATTCTCTCCACGCGCGTTCTCTTCGCCACCTGCGCGGCCGGTTTCACCATATCGAGCGCGCTCTGCGCCACAGCCACCAATATCGACCAGATGATCGTCTACCGCGCGATCCAGGGCTTTATCGGCGGCGGCATGATCCCCTCCGTCTTCGCCGCCGCCTTCACGATCTTCCCGCCCTCGAAGCGTTCGGTCGTGTCACCGATCATCGGTCTCGTCGCCACGCTAGCGCCCACCATCGGCCCGACGGTCGGCGGTTATCTCTCCAATGCCTTTTCCTGGCACTGGCTGTTCCTCGTCAACATTATCCCCGGCATCATCGTCACCATCCTCACCTGGAGCCTGATCGATTTCGACAAGCCGGAAAAGTCGCTCTGGAAGAAGTTCGACTGGTGGGGGCTGATCTCCATGGCCGTCTTCCTCGGGTCGCTGGAATATGTGCTTGAAGAGGGCAACAACAAGGACTGGTTCAACGACGAGCATATCGTCATGGGAACGGTCGCCATGGTCATCGGCGCGGTCGTGTTCTTCTGGCGCGCCTTCAAGGTGGAATTCCCTGTCGTGGATATCCGGGCCTTCGCCGACCGCAACTTCTCCATCGGCTCGCTTTTCTCCTTCGTCATGGGCATCGGGCTTTATGGGCTGACCTATCTCTACCCGCTCTATCTCGGCCGGGTGCGCGGTTACGATGCGCTGATGATCGGCGAGACCATGTTCGTCTCCGGTCTTGCCATGTTCTTCACCGCGCCGATTGCCGGCAAGGTCTCCACCAAGCTCGATCCGCGGGCGATGATGGCCATCGGCTTCATCAGCTTCGGCTGCGGCACATGGATCATGACGCATGTGACGACCGACTGGGATTTCTACGAGCTGCTGATCCCGCAGATCCTGCGCGGTTTCGGCCTGATGATGTGCATGGTGCCGATCAACAACATCGCGCTCGGCACCCTGCCGCCGGCCCGCATCCGCAATGCGTCCGGCCTGTTCAACCTCACCCGTAACCTCGGCGGCGCGGTCGGTCTTGCCATCATCAACACCATGCTGTCGCAGCGCACGGACGACCATTATGTGCGGCTGGCCGAACATGTGAGCTATTCCAACCCGCAGGCGCTGGAATGGCTGAACAGTGTCGGCGCCAACTACGATTCCTACGGGTTGGACGGCGCGTCCGTCGCCGTCAAGAAACTCGTCGGCATGGTCTCGCAGCAGGCATGGATATTGGCCTTCGCGGATGTGTTCTTCGCGCTGACGCTATTGTTCTCGAGCCTGATCTTCATGACCGTGCTGATCCAGAAACCCAAGGCAGCGCCGCCGCCAGACGCGGCGCACTAACAAGAATCCCCTCCCATCCACCGCAGAGCTGGGGCCGTCGGAAATGACGGCCCCTTTTTTTGCCTTTCTGGCAGAAAGCGTGCGTGCCGAGTGCCGAAGGTTTGAAGGACAAATCCGGATTCTTGCTGTTGATCACAATGGGCAAGCCGTGTATATCAATTCTTGAGGTACGTACCTCAAAGAAGCGCAGAAGCGGACGGAAACGGGGCCGGGAGGACGGTTGACCCGGGTTCAGGTCGCATGGGGGGGCAGTTCAGGGGGGAGACCATGACAGCTTTGGAACTCAATCCAGATTTCACCATTACGGACGAGCAGTCGCTTCGCGGGCTGTTCGAGCCGACACATGCGCTGGCGATACAGAAGTGTCAGGACAGGCTTGGCGAACATGCGCGGGAATTCATAAGGCGCGCTCCCTTCCTCTGCATCGGCACCCAGAATCTGGAAGGCAAGGCCGATGTCAGCCCCCGTGGAGATCCCGCCGGATTTGTGAAGCTTCTCGACGAGCGCACGCTGGCGATCCCCGATCGGCCCGGCAATAACCGCCTCGATACGCTCAGCAACATCATCGCCAACCCAAATGTCGGGCTACTATTCATCGTGCCGGGTTTTGATGACACATTGCGCGTGAACGGGCGTGCGACGCTCAGCACAGATCCCGACGTGCTGAAGCTCATGAGCGTTGCGGATCGCGTTCCGAAGCTCGCCATTGTCGTCAGGGTAGCCGAGGTTTTCATGCATTGCGCCAAGGCGTTCCGGCGCTCGCATCTGTGGGATCCGGCGCATTTCCAGTCCCGGTCGGAAATGCCCTCGCTCATCAAGATCATTCTGGACGAAACGACAGGCGCGCCGACGAATGGCGATGACATGCAGAAGATGGATGAGCAGCTGGAGCAGGACTACCGGCGAACCCTCTATTAATCGCAACCCCATTCGCCTTCGCCGTTCCCGGTGCCGGCTTGATATTCCGCAGCCGTTTGATGAAATATGAGGTACGTACATCATTTTTCGATTTACGGCGGCCGCAAAGCTGGATATGCAAGGGGAGGGAGGAGCCATGAAGCCGACAGTTCACGATATCGCCGAGCGGGCGGGCGTCAGTCTCGCCACCATCGACCGGGTGCTGAACATGCGCCCCGGCGTGCATGCGGCAACGCGGGCACGGGTGGAGGCGGCCATCGCCGAGCTTGGTTACGTGCGCGATATCGCCGCCGCCAATCTGGCCAAGGGCCGCAATTATTCGCTGGTCTTCATCCTGCCGGGCAATGACAATTCCTTCATGGCAACATTGCGCGCCGAAGTGCGGGCCGCGGCGGCGCGGGCGCATCTGGAGCGCACGGCGATCCGCGTCATCGAGGTGCCGCCCTTCAATGCCACGGCGCTGACGGAGGCTCTGGAAGTCGCGCGGCGGGAAAAGCCCTCGGGCGTCGCCTTCGTCGCCACCGATTCCGAAGATGTGGCGGAAGCCGCCGACCGGCTGGCCGAAGACGGCATCGCCACGGTGACTCTGGTGTCCGATCTTTCCGGTTCGCGGCGGGATCATTATGCCGGCGTGGACAACGTCGCGGCCGGGCGCACGGCGGCGAGCCTGATGGGACGTTTTCTCTCCGGGCGCGGCGGCGATATTGCCGTTGTTGCCGGCTCCATGCTGGTGCGCGACCATCGGGAACGTCTGGAAGGATTTCGCGCCGTCATCGAATCCGAGTTCCCGCAATTGCGGCTGCTGCCGGTGCTGGAGGGCAGGGACGATCCGCTGACCGTCGAGACGCTGGTGCGCAAGGCGCTCGGCAATGCCGAGCTGTCAGGCATCTACAGCCTCGGCGCGGGCAATCGCGGCCTCATCCGGGCGCTTGGCACGGCCGAGGGCGAAAGAGCGCTTTCGGTCATCGCCCATGAACTGACGGAAAACACCGCCAATGCGCTGCGGGAAGGGCTGCTGGACGCCGTGCTCAACCAGGATGCCGGCCACGAGGTGCGCAGCGCCATCCGCGTGTTGAAGGCGCGGGCCGACGGTCTGCCCGTCATCGCCGCGCAGGAACGTATCCGTATCGACATATTCCTCAGGGACAATCTTCCCTGATGAGAGCATTTCCAGGAAAAGTGGCCGCCGGTTTCCCGTCCGGAATGCGGTGACTTTTAAAAAACGCTGAAAGCGGCGCATGGCGCGCCGGAATGGAGAAATACATGTATCTCGGTCTCGATCTTGGCACATCCGGCGTCAAAGCCCTGCTGATGGACGGCGATCAGAAAATCATCGGCTCGGCCAACGGCTCGCTGGACGTTTCGCGCCCGCATCACGGCTGGTCGGAACAGGACCCGGCCGACTGGATTGCCGCGACGAAAACCGCCGTTGCCGGCCTGAAGCAGAAGTTTCCGAAGGAACTTTCCGCCGTCAAGGGCATCGGCCTTTCCGGCCAGATGCATGGCGCAACGCTGATCGATGCGGCCGGCAAGGTGCTGCGCCCCTGCATCCTGTGGAACGACACGCGCTCTTATGCCGAGGCCGCCGCGCTGGATGCCGATCCGCGCTTCCGCAAGATCACCGGCAATATCGTCTTCCCCGGCTTCACTGCGCCGAAACTTGCCTGGGTGGCGAAGAACGAACCTGAAATCTTCGCGAAAGTGGCCAAGGTGCTGCTGCCGAAGGATTATCTGCGTCTGTGGCTGACGGGCGAATACATCTCCGAAATGTCGGATTCCGCCGGCACCTCCTGGCTCGATACCGGCGCACGCAAATGGTCTTCCGAACTTCTTGCCGCCACCGGTCTGGATGAAAAACACATGCCCTCGCTGGTGGAAGGCACGGATGAGGCGGGCGTGCTGCGCGCCGAACTTGGCTCTGAATGGGGCATTTCCGGCCGCACCGTCGTTGCCGGCGGCGCGGGAGACAATGCCGCTTCCGCCTGCGGCATGGGCACGGTGAAGGAAGGCCACGCTTTCGTGTCGCTCGGCACATCCGGCGTGCTTTTCGCCGCCAACGCATCTTACCTGCCGAAGCCGGAAAGCGCCGTGCACGCCTTCTGCCATGCGCTGCCCAACACCTGGCACCAGATGGGCGTCATCCTCTCCGCCACCGATGCGGTGAACTGGTATTCGCGCCTCACCGGCCAATCCGCCGCCGATCTGACCGGCGAGCTGGGCGAAACGCTGCTTGCACCAACCGGTGTCACCTTCGCGCCCTATCTCTCGGGCGAGCGCACCCCGCACAACGACGCCGCCATTCGCGGCTCCTTCATCGGCCTTTCGCATGAAAGCGACCGCAAGGCGCTGACCCAGGCGGTGCTGGAAGGCGTCACTTTCGCGATCAGGGACAATCTCGAAGCGCTGAAGTCGGCCGGCACGTCCATCTCCCGCGTCACCGCCATCGGCGGCGGTTCGCGCTCGGCCTATTGGCTTGCCTCCATCGCCACCTCGCTCGGCGTGCCCGTCGATATTCCGGCCGAGGGCGATTTCGGCGCCGCCTTCGGCGCGGCCCGCCTCGGCCTCATCGCTGCGACCGGGGCCGATCCGGTGGCGGTGTGCTCGCAGCCGGAGACGGCGCGGACGATCGAGCCGGTGGCGGCGCTGGCCGGCGCCTATGAGGAGGCTTACCGGCGCTATCATGCGCTTTATCCGGCTATTCGGGCGCTTTCGCATTGAGACACGGCGTGTGCGGCTTCACCCCCCTCTGCCCTGCCGGGCATCTCCCCCTCAAGGGGGGAGATCGACAAGCGGCTACATCTCGTCCTCATGCGAGGCTGAGTATGGAGCGATAGATAGCGTCCTGCTGATCTCCCCCCTTGAGGGGGAGATGTCCGGCAGGACAGAGGGGGGGAGCCACGCCCTCCAACCTATACCGAACACCATCTAAACCCACCAAGGAGGATCACCATGAGCACAGGTTTCTTCGGCGATATTGCCAAGATCAAATATGAAGGCCCCGACAGCACCAACCCGCTGGCCTTCCGTCATTACAACCCCGACGAAATCGTCGCCGGCAAGCGCATGGAAGATCACCTGCGTTTTGCGGTGGCCTATTGGCACACCTTCACCTGGCCGGGCGGCGACCCTTTCGGCGGCCAGACCTTCCTGCGCCCATGGTTCGAAGATACGATGCAGGCGGCAAAACTGAAGGCGGATGTGGCTTTCGAATTCTTCTCGCTGCTCGGTTCGCCGTTCTACTGCTTCCACGACGCGGATGTGCGCCCGGAGGGTCGGAACTTTGCGGAGAATACCAAGAACCTCAACGAGATCGTTGATTATTTTGCCCAAAAGCAGGCCGATACCGGCGTGAAGCTTCTTTGGGGCACGGCGAACCTCTTCTCCAACCGTCGCTTCATGTCGGGTGCTGCCACCAATCCGGACCCGGATGTTTTCGCTTTCTCCGCTGCAACCGTGAAGACCTGCATGGACGCCACCAAGAAGCTCGGCGGTGCGAACTATGTTCTGTGGGGCGGCCGCGAAGGTTACGAGACCCTGCTCAACACCGATCTGTCGCGTGAACTCGACCAGCTTGGCCGCTTCCTCAATCTGGTGGTGGAATATAAATACAAGATCGGCTTCGAAGGCACGATCCTGATCGAGCCGAAGCCGCAGGAGCCGACCAAGCACCAGTATGACTACGACGTCGCCACCGTTTACGCCTTCCTGCAGAAGAACGGTCTGGAAAAGGAAGTGAAGGTCAATATCGAGCAGGGCCACGCCATCCTCGCCGGCCATTCCTTCGAGCATGAGCTTGCCATGGCCAACGCCTTCGGCATCTTCGGCTCCATCGATATGAACCGCAACGATTACCAGTCCGGCTGGGATACCGACCAGTTCCCCAACAACGTGCCGGAAATGGCGCTGGCCTATTACCATGTTCTCGCCGGCGGCGGTTTCAAGAATGGCGGCACCAACTTCGATTCCAAGCTGCGTCGCCAGTCGCTCGATCCGCAGGATCTGCTGATCGGCCATATCGGTGGCATGGATTGCTGCGCCCGTGGCCTGAAGGCGGCGGCGAAGATGATCGAGGACGGCGCATTGTCGAAGCCGCTCAAGGAGCGCTACGCCAAGTGGGATTCGCCGGAAGCCCAGAAGATGCTGCGCGGCGAGCTGAAGCTGGAAGAGATTGCCGCCCTGGTGGAGCGCGAGGATATCAATCCCGAGCCGAAGTCCGGCCGTCAGGAATATCTCGAAAACGTGGTCAATCGTTACGTTTGACGCGGTGGAGGGGGCGGCGGCAGCGTCGCCCCCTCATCGCCTCGCTTCGCTCCGGCACCTCTCCCCGGCGGGGAGAAGAACAAGCTCCACACTCCTTGCCACGCTGAGGGCACGGCATATTTCTTCTCCCCGCCGGGGTGAAGGTGGCCCGAAGGGCCGGATGAGGGGCTTGCTCTCCGTTCTGCTCCAAAAGATGCGGAAAACTCTGCGCCAAGCCTCCTTCCTTTTCAGTCACTTCCGAAAAAATCCTTCCCCTCCCATCCCCACCCGCCATTTCCGCCGCATCATTCCTCCCGCAACCGGAACGGAAGGGCGATACGCGCGGCGCCTTTCGCGAACCGGAGGCCGGCATCGACAAGGATGGTTCTGCAAACCGTGTTTCGGAAAGGCATTCCGCCGGGCCAGAGGCGGGAAGGACCGATCCGATAGGTGCCGTGAAAAGGCTGTGACCGATGGGCTGCCCTGGCGGCCCTGATGATGCGGCCCGGTGAATGCAACGACTTCCTCCACCTCCCATCTTCTACCCGCATTCGCCGGGTCGATGCCTTGCGCCGCCGGCAAACCGCTGCGGCGGCACTCCCGCATGCAAAGCGCTTTGGACTTGTTAACTGCGCATCCTGAAACGTTGTAGATTCCTGCCGCCCACGACTGTACCTGCCGGCCGACATGGTCTAAACCGCTGCTGATCTTTTCACGCTCGATGGACAGAGAAGGGCCTCGTAGATGACCGATCCCAAAACGCTAGCCGCCCGTTTCCCCGGCGATTTCCTGTTCGGCGTTGCGACCGCCTCCTTCCAGATCGAAGGCTCCGCGAAGGCGGATGGCCGCAAGCCCTCCATCTGGGACGCCTTCTGCAACATGCCGGGCCATGTCTTCGAGCGTCACAATGGCGATATTGCCTGCGATCACTACAATCGCTGGGAGCAGGATCTCGATCTCATCAAGGACATGGGTGTCGAGGCCTATCGTTTCTCCATCGCCTGGCCGCGCATCATTCCGGATGGTTTCGGCCCGATCAACGAGAAGGGGCTGGATTTTTACGACCGCCTCGTCGATGGCTGCAAGGCGCGCGGCATCAAGACCTATGCGACGCTTTACCATTGGGACCTGCCGCTGACGCTGATGGGTGATGGCGGCTGGGCCTCGCGCTCCACCGCGCACGCCTTCCAGCGATACGCCAAAACCGCGATGGCCCGTCTGGGTGACCGGCTGGATGCGGTGGCGACCTTCAACGAACCCTGGTGCGCGGTGTGGCTCAGCCATCTCTATGGCATTCATGCGCCTGGCGAGCGCAACATGGAGGCAGCCCTTGCCGCCATGCACCACATCAATCTCGCCCATGGTTTCGGCGTGGAAGCCTCCCGCCATGTCGCGCCGAAGGTGCCGGTGGGGCTGGTGCTGAACGCCCATTCCGTCATCCCGGCTTCCGATAGCGAGGCCGATCTCAAGGCCGCCGAACGGGCCTTCCAGTTTCACAACGGCGCGTTTTTCGATCCGGTATTCAAGGGCGAATATCCGGCTGAGATGATGGAGGCGCTGGGAAGCCGTATGCCGGTGGTGGAGGCGGAAGACCTTGCCATCATCAGCCAGAAGCTAGACTGGTGGGGCCTGAATTATTACACGCCGATGCGCGTTGCCGACGATGCGACACCGGGCGCGGAATTCCCCGCCATGACACCGGCCCGGGCCATCAGCGATGTGAAGACCGATATCGGCTGGGAGGTCTATGCCCCGGCGCTCCAGTCGCTGGTGGAAACGCTCTATAAACGTTACGACCTGCCGGAATGCTACATCACCGAAAATGGCGCCTGCTATAATATGGGCGTGGAAAACGGCGAGGTGGATGACCAGCCGCGTCTCGACTATTACGCCGAACATCTCGGCATCGTCGCCGATCTCATCCGCGACGGTTATCCGATGCGCGGTTATTTCGCCTGGAGCCTGATGGATAATTTCGAATGGGCCGAGGGTTATCGCATGCGCTTCGGTCTGGTGCATGTGGATTATGACACGCAGGTGCGCACGCTGAAGAATAGCGGCAAATGGTACAGCGCGCTGGCTTCGGGCTTTCGGAAGGGGAACCATGGTCTGGTGAAGCCGTAACGGTCACCTCCCTCATCCCTGTGCTCGTCACAGGGATCCAGCCAGCCCAAGTCCTTGGGCTGAAAAGAGTCTTTCCGCCACGCAGACGCGTGTCGGCTGGATTCCTGTGACAAGCACAGGAATGAGGGTTGGGGGGCGGCCCTGCATGAACTTTACGCGCCGCATCCGGTAGCAGGCGACGTGTCAGCGCCCGCCGCAATAAAGTTCTCCCACCTTATTATCAGTTTTCCAAACTTTTTTATCGGTTACCCCGCGGTGCCTGCTTGCGCCCGCCATCCTGCCTCCTATGTCAGACGGGCTACGAAGGCGTAGCACCCGTTCTGGCGTCCAAGGGGCAGGGCGGGATGGTCCTCCCAGGGAAAACGAACATGCTTATCGAAAAACTCAACTGGCGTTATGCCACCAAGAAAATGGATCCTTCCAAGGCCGTGTCGGAAGATAAGGTCGAGCGTATTGTCGAGGCAGCGCGGCTTGCGCCCACCTCCAGCGGTCTTCAGCCCTTCGAGGTGATCGTGGTCACCGATCCCGAAGTGCGCGCCAAGATCCGCGAGATCGCCTGGAACCAGGCGCAGGTCACCGACGGTTCGCATCTGCTGGTCTTTGCGGCATGGGACAATTACACCGAAGAGCGGATCAACCACATGTTCGATCTGGTCAACGAAGAACGCGGCATCAAGAATGAAGGCTGGGAAGCCTATCGCCAGATGCTGCTTTCCACCTATCCGCAGCGCGAGCAGCAGGTGAATTTCGAGCACGCCGCCCGTCAGGCCTATATCGGCTTCGGCATGGCCGTGGCGCAGGCCGCTTTCGAGGGCGTGGATTCCACTCCGATGGAAGGTTTCGACCCGGCGAAGCTCGATGAAATCCTCGGCCTGCGTGAAAAGGGCCTGCGCTCCGTCACCATCCTGCCGCTCGGTTATCGCCAGCCGGAAGGCGACTGGCTGGTGAACCTGAAGAAGGTGCGCCGCCCGGCCGATGAATTCGTCAGCCGCGTCTGATTTTACGCCGCTCGCGAAAGCTAAAGCATTTCCAGGAAAAGTGGAATCCGGTTTCCGTCCGGAAATGCGGCACACAAAGAGTTGGAGCGTTTTTGCGATTCGAAGAACGCAAAAACGCTCCAGACTGCCGCAGGGCCGCCTACGCGGCTTTGCGGTAGATTTTTCCTCTCTTTTCAGATAATTGAAAAAACATCCCTGTTAAAAGGTGGCGTGTGCGGGCAAGTATGCGCCATCGAATTGCCGATCCCCGGCATTTCTGAGTGAAAGCCTGACGAAATGACCCGGAAAATCAGCTGTCATCGAATGTGCCCGAAGGCTGCATGAAGAGAGCGGTTCAGCACCGCAACAGGATTTTTTGAGACCCGATCCGTCACGCATTCCCAGAGTTTACAATGAGTTTTCCATCCAGCGCGGCATCCCCCGCGCGCCAAGAACAGGCGGTCCCTGAAGGGTCGGCAAAGGAGCCTATGGTCACGTTTGAAGGCGTGACCAAGACCTTTGGCGGCGCCGGCGGCAAGCCCGGTTTCGCAGCCCTTGCCGGTATCGACTACGTGGTGCCGAAAGGCTCCATCACCGGCATCATCGGCCGCTCCGGTGCCGGCAAATCCACACTCATCCGCCTCGCCAACGGCCTTGAAAAGCCCTCGACCGGCCGCGTGGTCGTCGATGGCGTCGATGTCGCGGCGCTCGATGAAAAGAGCCTACGCACGCTGCGCCGTTCCGTCGGCATGATCTTCCAGCACTTCAATCTTTTGTCCTCGCGCACCGCTTTCGACAATGTGGCCCTGCCGCTCGAAATCGCCGGCACGGGCAAGAAGGAGATTGAAACGCGCGTTGCGCCGCTGCTCGATCTCGTCGGGCTTTCCGACAAGGCCAATCGTTACCCGGCGGAACTCTCCGGCGGCCAGAAGCAGCGTGTTGGCATTGCCCGTGCGCTCGCCACCCAGCCGAAGCTGCTCCTTTCCGACGAGGCGACATCGGCGCTCGATCCGGAAACGACGCAATCCATTCTTGAACTGCTGAAGCGCATCAATGCCGAGCTGGGGCTCACCGTGCTGCTCATCACCCACGAGATGGAGGTGGTGAAGAC
Source organism: Agrobacterium sp. 22-226-1 (assembly GCF_053522345.1). Taxonomy (NCBI): domain Bacteria; kingdom Pseudomonadati; phylum Pseudomonadota; class Alphaproteobacteria; order Hyphomicrobiales; family Rhizobiaceae; genus Agrobacterium; species Agrobacterium sp. 22-226-1. Next base: position 21,670 of record NZ_JBNWCP010000026.1, on the reverse strand, counting down.
CATCGCCTCGCAGGTGGCGGTCATCGACAGGGGCCTGATCGTTGAGCAAGGCACGACCTTCGATATCTTCACCGCGCCCAAACACGAGACGACCCGCAGCCTGCTGTCGTCCTCGGTCGGCGTGAAGCTGCCGCATTGGGTCACTTCGGGCCTGAAACCGCAGGCGGCGGAAGGCGACCGTGTTCTGGTGCGCCTCGTGTTCTTCGGCGAGACGGCCTTCCAGCCGCTGACGGCGCGCCTCGTCGCCGAAATCGGCCCTGATGTGAACATCCTTGCCGGCACCATCGAGGAAATTTCCGGCCAGCCCTTCGGCTCGCTGGTCGTCTCCTATCCGGCCTCGGCGGATGTCACCGCCCGCGCCAATCGCTTTTATGCTGAGACCGGTCTTCACACGGAGGTGCTCGGTTATGTCGCCTGATATGCTGTTCAGCCTTCTCTCCAAGGGCCTGTTGCAGACGCTGCATATGGTCGCCGTTGCCGGCATCGTCGGCTCGCTGATCGGCGTGCCCATGGGTGTTTTCCTTGCCACCAGCGGCAAGGGCGAGCTGTTTCCGGCGCCGATGACCAACCGGATCCTCGGCCTCGTCGTGAACGCCGCGCGCTCCACGCCCTTCATCATTCTGGTGGTGGCAATCATTCCCTTCACCCGCCTCGTCGCCGGCACCTCCATCGGCACCAGCGCGGCCATCGTGCCGCTGACGGTCGCAACCGTGCCCTTCATCGCAAGGCTGGTGGAAGCGGCGATCCGCGAGGTGGACAAGGGCCTGATCGAGGCCGCCCGCGCCATGGGCGCCACGCCGCTGCAGATCGTGACCAAGGTTCTGCTCGCCGAGGCGAAGCCCGGCATCACGCTGGCGCTGACGCTCACGCTGGTCAGCCTCATCGGTTATTCGGCCATGGTCGGCGCGGTCGGCGGCGGCGGGCTGGGCGATCTCGGCATCCGCTACGGTTACCAGCGCTTCATGCCGGATGTGATGCTGGTCGTGGTTCTGGTGCTCATCGTGCTGGTGCAGCTGGTGCAGAGCGCCGGCGACAGGCTGGCTCGCAGCTTCGACAAGCGGACCCGGAAGAATTAACTGCGTTTATAATAACAACCCAAGGAGACACCCATGAAGAAACTCATTCTCGCGGCTTCGCTCGCCGCTCTCTTCACCGCCGGTCAGGCGCTGGCCGAGACCATCAAGATCGGCGTAACCCCCGCCGAGCATGCGCAGATCATGGAGCAGGTGAAGAAGATCGCGGCTGCCAAGGGTCTCGATATCGATATCGTCGAATTCTCCGACTATGTCGTGCCGAACCAGGCGCTGGCCGATGGCGAGCTGCAGGCCAACTCCTTCCAGCACCAGCCTTACCTCGACAACCAGATCGCTGACCGCAAGTTCGATCTCGTCAGCGTCGGCACCACCATCACCACCCCGATGGGCGTTTATTCGAAGAAGGTGAAGAACCTCGACGAGCTGAAGGACGGCGCAACCGTCGGCATTCCGAACGACCCGACCAATGGCGGCCGCGCGCTGCTGGTTCTCGCTTCCAAGGGCGTGCTCAAGGTCAAGGAAGAAGCGGGCCTCAAGGTAACGCCTGCCGACATCACCGAAAACCCGAAGAACATCCAGATCGTCGAACTCGACGCCGCCCAGCTGCCGCGCTCGCTTGACGACACCGACGCTTCGGTCATCAACACCAACTATGCGACGGCTGCCGGCCTCAATCCCAAGAAGGACTCCATCGCCATAGAAAGCGAAAAGTCCCCTTACGCGAACGTCATCGCCGTTCGTGCGCAGGACAAGGACAAGCCGTGGGTGAAGACGCTGGTTGAATCCTACCAGAGCCCGGAAGTGAAGGCTTTCATTCTGGAAAAGTACAACGGCACGGTCATCCCGTCCTGGTAAGCCGCCCCAGCACTAGATCAGACCGGGATTTAAGGCGAAAACCGCTTACACTTTTCGCCATCCCGGTCTAAAAAAATCACGACCTCTCCCGTTCGCGGGGGAGGTTTTTTCTTTTCCTGACGGACATAAATCCGTCTCCCACGAAAAACCCAGGGCATTTCAGGGAAGGATTTTTCAGCGCCTCTGCCAGACTGTCGTTTTATACCCGTAGTTTTTTGGGGCGGGGCCACAATGCGGCTTAACCGCTTTTGAATGTTTCCTTCGGAAGATGATGCTTTCGAAGGGGATTTTATGCGGATTGCGCCGCGCAACATTGGGGACTATTTGCCGGTCGGGCGCAGAACCGCCGTGGGCGTCGTATTGTCCACCTTCGCGCTGGTGCTTATCATCGTCACCGCGCTGGTTTTATCCGCCTTGAGCCAGGTCCGGGAAAAGGCGAACCTGCTCGACAATGCCCGTTCGCGCGAGACGACGGCGGGCGCCCTCGTCACCTTTCGTGAGCAGCTCGGCGCGACGCTGAACGACTACGCCGCCTGGGACGACGCCGCCGAATATGTCTATGCCCCTGATCGTTTCGACTGGGTGGCAAGCAATTATGGCGAGATGACGGTCAATAACGATCTCTTCGATACGGCCGTGGTCATCGATGAGGACGGCAAGGTCCGCATGGCCTATCAGGATGGCAAGCCTGTGAAGTGGAAGCCTGACGCCTATTTTGCCGGCGGCCTGAGGGAAATGATCGAGCGCGTTCGTTCCATGCGTCCCGGTATCACCTCGCAGGTGACCGGTTTCGTCAAGACCCGCGACGGTATCGCCGCCGCGGGGGTTGCGCTCGTGCGGATGAAGTCCGGGGCGCTGCCGCCGGTCGGTGCGGAGCGGCGTTACCTGGTTTTCGCCCGTCATCTCAAGCAGGCGACGGTGGACAAGCTTGCGCGCAATTACGTCATCGACGGTCTGGAACTGCAATATGGCCACGGGCCTGCCGCCAACCATGTGGATATCGTCAATCCGCTGGGGGAGGTGCTGGCCCGGCTCGTCTGGCGCTCGCACCTGCCGGGAGACGTCAGCTTTCATGAGGCGCGTCCGGTCGTCTTTACCGCGCTTGGCATTGCCGGCACGTTTTTTCTGGTGCTGCTCATCATCGGTTCGGCCACGCTCGACCGCCTGAAGGCGGATGAGGCGGCGGCGCGGGAGGACGCTTTGCGCGACCGGCTGAGCGGGCTCAGCAACCGCGCAGGGCTTTTCGCCAGGCTGAACCGCATGGTCGACAGGGGCCGCCATGACAAGACGGATATCAAACTGCTCTATCTCGATCTCGACGGTTTCAAGGAAATCAACGATTCCTACGGCCATGCCGCCGGCGACCGGCTGATCAAGGGCGTGGCGGCGGCGCTGAGGGTGCTGGTGCCGGAAGGCGCGGTGCTGGCGCGGCTCGGCGGCGACGAATTCGCCATCGCCATTCAGGGCAACGACGTCTGGGCCGAAGGCCGCAAACTGTGTCTGGCGCTTCTTGAACTCTTTACCGAGCCTTTCAGCATCGGTGAAAGGGTGGCGAGCATCGGTTGCAGCATCGGCACCTCGGTTTCCCGCGCCGGCGATATCAATGGCGAGGAGTTGCTGCGGCGTGCCGATATGGCCATGTATCAGGCCAAGGAGAACGGCCGCGGGCGTTACGTTTCCTATGAGCTGAAGATGGATGCGCTGCGCGAGGAAAAGCTGCAACTCGAAGCCGATCTTCGCTCCGCCATTCTGAACGACGAGATACAGGTGGTCTATCAGCCGGTCGTCAGCGCCGCCACGCGCTGTATTACTGGGGTGGAGGCGCTGGCCCGCTGGCAGCGGCCGGGATATGGCTTCGTGCCGCCGGATATCTTCATTGCCGCTGCCGAAACCAGCGGCCTTATCGACAGGCTCGGCCTTCTCGTCCTGCACAAGGCCTGCGAGACGGCGCAGCAATGGCCGTCCATCAAGCTCTCGGTGAATATCTCTCCCGTGCAGTTCCGCAATCCGGCCTTTTCCGGCCATGTGGCCGATATTCTCGACGCGACGCAGACGCCGCCCGAAAGGCTGCGGCTGGAAATGACGGAAGGTTATTTCATCCAGCATCCGGAGCGGGCGAGTGCGGCCATCGACAAGCTGAAACAGCTTGGCCTGCATATAGCGCTCGACGATTTCGGCGCCGGCTTCGCCAGCGTCGGTTATCTGCGCCGCTTCGGTTTCGACCGGATGAAGATCGACCGTTCGCTGATCATCGCGCTCGACAAGGGCGGCCGGTCGCTGGAAATGCTGCAGGCCACCGTGGCATTGGCAAAGTCGCTCGATATTCCGGTGACGGCTGAAGGCGTGGAAACGGAAGAGCAGGCTGCCATCCTGCATCTGTGCGGCTGCGATGAGTTGCAGGGTTACCTTTTCTCGAAACCGGTTGCGGCGGAAGAGATCACCGCCATGCTGGACGGGCAGGACGCGCCGCTCTTTGCGTTGCGGGCAGGGACGTGAAGGTCGCACCGGTTTATTTCAGCGATTTTTGATGACTTGAGAGTGCGGCCCCTTTCTTCTCCCCTCCGGGGAGAAGAACGTCAGGCGCAACCCGCTCGATCCAGATGTAATCGCCGTGCAGTCCGGCTTACCGCCCCAGATGCCGCTCGCCGCGCTTCTTTGCCAGTTCGATCTGCTGCTGCCGGTCGCGGAAGCGCTGGCGGTCCTCTTCGCTGCGATCATCGTAGCAGCTCGGGCAGGACACGCCTTCCTCGAATTTGGGGGATAGGCGCACTTCCGGCGTAATCGGGTTGCGGCAGGCGTGGCAGAGCTGGTGGTCGCCTTCGGCAAGGCCGTGCACCACCGACACGCGCTCGTCGAACACGAAGCAGGCGCCTTCCCACAGGCTTTCTTCTTCCGGCACTTCTTCCAGATATTTCAGGATGCCGCCCTTGAGGTGATAGACCTCGTCGAAACCCTGTTCCTTCATGAAGGCGGTGGCCTTTTCGCAGCGAATGCCGCCGGTGCAATACATGGCGATCTTCGGCTTGTTGTGCAGGCCGGGATTGTTCTTCACCCAGTCGGGAAATTCTCGGAAGGTTTTCGTCTGCGGATCGACTGCACCCTTGAAGACGCCGATGGCGGTCTCGTAATCGTTGCGGGTGTCGATGACGATTGTATCCGGATCGGAGATCAGCTCGTTCCAGTCGCGCGGGTCGACATAGGTGCCGACGATGCGGTTCGGATCGATATCCGGCACGCCCATGGTGACGATCTCTTTCTTGAGCTTCACCTTCAGCCGCACGAAAGGCATGTGCGAAGCGCGGCTTTCCTTGTGCTCCAATGCCGCAAATTCCGGCTGGGCGCGCAGGAAGGAGAGCACGGCGTGAATACCCGCATCCGGCCCGGCAATGGTGCCGTTGATGCCTTCGGCAGCAAGCAGCAGCGTGCCCTTGACGCCGTTTTCCTGGCAGAGCGCAAACAACGGGTCGCGCAGGCTCTCGAACCGCGGCAGGCGGGCGAAATGATAAAGCGCGGCCACAAGGAAATCACCAGAGACTTCCGGGCGGGGGAGGATGGTCGTGTCGGTCATGGGCGCTGAAATACAGCGACAGCGGCCGCAAAGCAATATTTATCAGCGGTTCCGGGCATTTTGAAAATCGTCAAATCGGGAGGGTTTGCAGGCTTCCTGTCGCTCCTGCTGCCGTGTGCAGGCAACAGGGTGTTGTATTGCCACCTCCGTCATTCCGGCTCAAGGCCGGAATGACGGAGGTGGGTGAGCGCCGAAAGTGGCGTTTGGCCTATTTCGCCGCCTGCCGCCACAACAGGCCGACGATGCGGCTTTCGGTGCGGGCGGATTCGGAAAACACCTCGTTCGCCAGCGCAAGACCTTCCGTGCGCAGCGCCTGCTGCCTCTCGATGATGGCGTCGAGCAGCAGGGCCAGCCGCTCGCCATTGCCGAAACGGTCCGGCTCGCGGTCGGCGACGGCGGCGAGAACCGAGAGATCGTGGTCGTGGCCGAGAATATCCACCAGCCGCTTGGTATCGGCCCGCTTGGCGCGCATGGCGGAAGGCCAGAGCCGGCGCATCAGGCCAAGATGCATCCAATAGGTCTGCCCGGACTTGCGCAATTCATGGAAATGCTCGACGTCGGCCTGCTCGTGGCAATCGGTGAGCGCCTTGCGCGCCCTCTTTCTCTGTTTCGCCCAGGCGCTTCTGAGCAGCCGGGCGGTGTCTTTCAAAGCATCCGGCAGCGACAGGTCCTCAAGCTTCCTGCGCGCTTCCCCGCAGCCGGCAATGGCGGCGGCAATGGCCTCGTCGAGACCGGCCTCGTGTTCTATGGCGTCGTCGCGGCGCGCGCGCAGCATCGCGGTGATCGAGCGCAGCGCTTCGCCCTGGGTATCGGAACGCGCGAAGGCCTCGAGATATTCCGCCGTCTCCACCAGTGCCGTTGCATCCCGCGCAAAGGCGAGGGAGCGGGCGATATCGCGAATACGGGCGTTTTCCTCGCGGCCGAAATCCGGCGCCGCCTTGCGGATGAGGCGATAGAGGGCGCGCAGCCGCTTGAACCGCTTGCGGGCGTCGTGCACGGCCTCGTGCGATCCGGACGGCTGGTCGCGAAGGATCGTGACCGTATCGTCGATCAGCTCCAGCCCGGCCCGGCGGATTTCATCGTCGAAAGGCTTTTTCGGATCAATTCTGAAGGGCATCCGGCAAGTCTCCGTTCGGACAATCCATGGCGAGCGACTGGTTGGAGAAGCGCTTGTCTCCGGTTACTTCCCGGCCCAGCCAGGACGGCAGATCGGGATCGGCATTCTCGTCGTTCATTTCCACTTCCGCCACGACCAGCCCGTGATATTTCCCTTCGAAAACATCCACTTCCCAGGTGAAGCCGCCATGATCGACGGTGTGGCGGGTTTTTTCGATCACCACGCCGGGCGCGCTCGCCACCAGCTCTTCGGCGTCCTTGAGGGGTATGGAATATTCATATTCGTCGCGGACAAGCGCGCTCGCGCCGATCTTGATCGTTAAGGTCGCATCGCGCTGGTCGACGATCCTGACGCGGACCGAGCGGTTTTCCATCGAGGCGACATATGCCTGCCGGAAAGCCATGCTATGCGTGACCTCATTGCGCCATTCACCGCCTGCAACAAGAAACTTCCGTTCAATTTCCTTGGCCATGCTGTCTCCGCGAACTGGGGCGCCAGATTATCGCAATATGATAGTGTCATGAAGCGAATTGATTGAAGTATCTGGATAAAAATGCGGCTGGCGCGCCTCGACATGAAAGCCGAGGCAGGCTAATCGGTAGACGGAATTTCAATCGTTTCAATTGCGCAAGGGAGGCTCATCTTGGCCCAGGACTCCGAAAAACTGCTCTCCATCCTCAAGCTCCAGCCGGTCGTGCCGGTGCTGATCGTGGATGATGCCGCTTCCGCCGTGCCGCTTGCGCGCGCTTTGGTCGCAGGCGGCCTGAAGGCGATCGAGATCACCATGCGCACACCGGCGGCGCTCGACGCCATCCGCGCGGTTGCGGCGGAAGTGGAGGGCGCGAATGTCGGCGCCGGCACCATTCTCAATGCCAAGGATTTCGAAGCGGCGGCGGAAGCGGGCTCCACCTTCATCGTCAGCCCGGGTATCAATAAAAGCGTGCTGGAAGCCGCGCGCGGTTCCAAAGTGCCGTTGCTTCCGGGTGCGGCCACCGCCAGCGAAGTCATGGCGCTGCGCGACGAGGGTTACAAGGTGCTGAAGTTCTTCCCCGCCGAACAGGCCGGCGGCGCACCTTATCTCAAGGCGCTGTCCTCGCCGCTCGCCGGCACCGTTTTCTGCCCGACCGGCAGCGTGTCGCTCAAGAACGCCAATGACTATCTCTCCCTGCCGAACGTCGTCTGCGTCGGCGGTTCCTGGGTTGCCCCGCGTGAGCTGGTGGCGACGGGTGACTGGGCGGGCATCACCAAGCTTGCCGCCGAAGCCGCCGCACTGCGCGCGTGATTTGCATTCTGTAAAAACCCGTTCACGAAGGCGTGAGCGGGTTTGACATTTGTATTCGGCCCACGGCTTCCTATCTCCCCTGTAGATTTGACCTCTACAGGAGATTTTGATGTTCGACGCCAAGAAGCTTCTTGAACAATTCCTCGGCTCGCAGGTGCCGGGCCTTTCGGGAAGCGTCCGTGACAGAGCCGGGCAGGCCGCCGATATCGCCAAGAATAATCCGCTCAAGGCCGGCGCGCTCGCTGCCGCCATTCTGGGCACCAAGACCGGCCGCAAGCTCGCCGGCAATGTCGCCACCATTGGCGGTGTCGCCGCCATCGCCGGTCTCGGTTATCTCGCCTATAAGAATTACAAGTCCGGTCAGGCGCCTGAAGCCGCGCCGAAACCCGAGCCGGAGCTTCTCGCCCCGCCCGCCGATTCCGCCTTCCACCCGCAATCGCCCGCCCTTTCCAACGATTTTGCGCTGAAGCTCATCCAGGCGATGATCGCCGCCGCCAAGGCGGATGGTCATATCGATGAGAAGGAGCGCGCCAATATCATGGACAAGGTGCAGGTCTCCGGCCTCGATAGCGAAGCCGAGCGTTTCCTTGAAAAAGAGCTGGCCGATCCGCTCGACATCGACGCGCTGGTGGCAGCCGCTCGCACGGAAGAGCAGAAGGTGGAGCTTTACACCGCCTCGCGGCTTGCCATCGAGGCCGATACGCGGGCGGAGCGGGGCTATCTCGACCTTCTGGCCGGGCGGCTTGGGCTGCCGGATGCGCTGGTGGACCACATTGAGGCGACGGTGGTGGCGGCGAAGGTTTGAGGTTAGCCTCGGAGGCTGTGGCTCACCCCCCTCTGCCCTGCCGGGCATCTCCCCCTCAAAGGGGGGAGATCGACAAGTGGTTATGTCTCGCCTCTCTCAACGTTTGCGAATGAAGTAGTGGTAGCGCCTCATGCCGATCTCCCCCTTGAGGGGGAGATGCCCGGCAGGGCAGAGGGGGGTGAGCCACACCCGCCAGGGCCACCGCATCCTACCCCACATGCACTGTTGTCATCCCGCCCCGCTTGCCCTAATCCTTCTCCCAGCAAATGGGGAAGAGAATGCGCGATCTGAGTGATTTCAAGGGATGTCCGCCGCCGCAGCCGGTGGTGTTGAAGGGCCGTTACGTGACGGCGGAGCCGTTCGATCGCGAAAAACACCTCGCAAGGCTCTGGGCCGCACTTGGCGGCGAGGGCGTGAATGAACTGCTCAAATATTTCCCGCAAAGCGCCTTTCCCGATGCCGACGCTTTCGGCGACTGGCTCGTCGGCGCGGGGCAGAAGCTCAACTGGGTCACGCTGGTCTTCGTTGAAAACGCCACCGGCGATATCGTCGGCATGGCGAGCTATATGCGGCCCGATCCCGCCAACGGGGTGGTCGAGGTCGGCTCCGTCGCCCATGGCGCGAAGATGAAGCGCTCGCCTCTTTCCACCGAGGCGCATTACCTGATGGCGAAACATGTTTTCGAGGATCTGGGGTATCGCCGTTACGAGTGGAAATGCCACAATGAAAACGAGCCCTCCAAGATAACGGCGAAGCGTTATGGCTTCACCTTCGAGGGCGTCTTCCGCCAGCATATGATCTCGAAGGGTCAGAACCGTGATACGGCGTGGTTTTCCATGATTGACGGCGAATGGCCGCTGATCGGCAAGGCCTTCGAAGCCTGGCTGTCGCCGGAGAATTTTGCGGCCGATGGCGCGCAGAAGCGCAAGCTTGAGGATATCCGTGCGGAGTTTGCCGATGTCTGAAAACCCGGCGCCTGAAAAGCCGAGCCCCGGCAAGAAGGATTGGTCGCCGGCCATCGCCGCCGCCCTCATCATTGTCGGTTTCGGGCTGGTCTTCTTCGTCATGCCGAAGATCATGCTGTGGCTGGGCGATTATTCGCCCTGGCTCGCCGCTGCCTTCGGCACGGTAGCGGTGCTGTGTTTCTTCCTGCTGTTCTGGCTGCGCGCCCGTTACCAGCGTCGCCGTGACGGTTAGAGCTGAAGCGACGCGCCGAGCAGCAACAGCCCCATGATGAGCACGAACAGCGCACCGGCGATCTCGATCGCGTGGCTGATACCGGCTGCCCTGCGGCTGCCGGGGCCGGCGAAACGCACGGCGAGGCCTTTTGCCGAGACGGCCATGATGGCGAGCAGCGACACCGTTATCGCCGTGCCGAGCGACATTGCGAGGACGGAGAGCACGCCGCCGAGATAAAGCCCGTTCAGAAGCGCGAAGCTCATGACGATGATCGCGCCCGAGCAGGGCCTGAGCCCCACCGCGATGATGGCGGACCATGCCTCGTGCAGGCTGAAGTTCTTGCCTTTCAGGAGCATCGGATCCGGCGCGTGGGATTTACCGCAGGCGGCGCAGAGATCGCCCGTGCCATCATGGTCGTGATCGGCAAAAACCGGCTTGCCCTGGAACCGCAGCCCCGTGCCCATGCCGGTGGTTCTGCCGGCCGCGGTTTCTCCTGCCGGCGCGAAAACCGCGACAGGCTCGCGCCGGATACGCAGCGACCAGAGTTTTCGCACCAGCAGCCAGGCGCCGAACAGCGCCACCATGGCGAAACTGGCGATTTCCATCGCCTGCGTCGCCTTCGTCATGGTGATGGAGGTGCCGCGCAGCACGAGCCAGGCCGCACCGACGAGGCCGATGGCGACCGCACCCTGAATGAGCGCCGAGACGAAAGAAATGAGAATGCCGCGTTTCAGCTGCGTTTCGTTGGCGATCATGTAGGACGAAATGACCGCCTTGCCGTGGCCGGGACCGGCGGCGTGGAAAACGCCATAAGCAAAGGAGAGGCCGATCAGCGAGCTGAGCGCCCAGCCATCCTCGCGCATGGCCTTCAGCGCGCCGGTCAGTGCCCGATAAAACATCTGCTGGTGCACGTTGATCCATTGCATCAGCGGCGCGAAGGGGCCGCCGACGGAAAAGGAAGGCTCGGCCGAGCCGATGCCGAGCGGCGATTGCGCATGGGCCGCACCGGCCACGGCAATGAGGCCGATGGCGACGGCGAAGAGGCCGGCCCTGCGGCTCAGCATGAGACCTCCAGCCGGGTGGCGAAGAGCTTGGTCATGTCGGTGCCGGTCGGATCGTTGAAGAAGGCGTCGGTGAGCGTACCCTGGTTCTGCGAGATCACCTCGTCGGGATCGGGGCGCACCACGTGGTGCTTGCAGGCATTCAGATCCTTACCCTGCGTGGCGATATCGCCGTCCTTGGCGAAATCGATCGCCGTATACATGGTCGGATCCCAGGCGCCGAAGCTGAGCTTGCCCTTGACGGCCAGAGGCTTGGTCGGCTTCACGGAGAAGAACATCAGGATTTGCTGATCCTTGTAGTCCACGTGAATGGCCTCGGGCTTGGAAAATTCCACCGGTTTTCCATTGGCGGTGATGAAGGTGTAGTAGGAATATTCGGCGAGCGATTCCAGGACGGTATTGCCGATTTCTGCCAACTCGTCCTTGTCGAGCTTCAGATCGCTGTTCTTGTCGTAATCCATCACCACGCTTGCCGAGAACATCTCGTCGAAACGCCAGATATTGCGCACTTCCTGAACGGTGCCGTTCGGCCCCTCGACGATTTCCATGCGAGCTTCGGCAAAGATATGCGGATGCGCCGCCGCGGCGACGGGAACGCAGGCAAGGCCGGCCGCGAGGAGCAAAAAGCGTCTGTTCATTATCCGGTCTGTCCTGCCTTCGAATCTGGAAGGTCTGACTCTAGCAGAAATTGGGACCGAATTTCGACCTGATGCGTTTGATCCTTCGCGCGGGCCGACACTAAATTTCAGAAGGTGCCGCTGAAGCGCGAGGTGATGCTGGAGCCGCTATAGGCAAGATCGGTATCGCGCTCGCCATGCAGCAGCCGGTTGAACTCCACCTCCAGCTTGCTGTTCTTGCCGGTATCGAAGGAGAGTGTCGCGACCAGCCGGCGCTCGCTGGTATCGTAATTATAATAGATCCAGTCCTTGTGAACCCGGTGCAGCGCAAGATCGAGCCCCACCTTTTCGGTGAGCCTGCTTTTTACGACGAATTGAAAGCGGCGATGGAATTCGGCAATCGGGTCATCCGGGTCGAAAAGTGCATAGTCCTGCGAAAAGCCCGCGCCGAGGGCGATGCGCTCGGTGGCCTTCACCTCGGCCTCGGCCCGCAGATAGGGGCGGGTGCGCTTTACCTTGTCGCTGATTTCATCGCCAGAAATGGATGTGAAGCCCGCTTCGGCCAGAACCGCGAAACGGTCGGAGAACCTGTAACCATAGGCCAGAGAACCTCGCAGCGTATTGGCCGGGAAACGTTCATATCTTTCCTGCTGCCCCTCCGGCACGGCGATACGGTCGTAAGCGAGCGTCAGCCCTGCCTCGCCACCGCGGAGTGATCGTGCATGTTCGGCCTTCAGCGATAAAAGCGCCTCGTTCGCTTCCAGTCGGGTGGGCATGAAATAAGCCGGGCGGAACCGCGCCTTGCCTTTCATCAGGCTGGCGACACTCGCCGTCAGCGTGTTCTTGCCGCCAAGGGCGAGGATGCCGAGCTGGGAAGACGCCTCCAGCTTGTGATCCAGCTGCCGGTAGCCAATGTCCTCTTCCGGCAGGTGCAGGAAAATATCGCCGGCATCGCTGCGGGTGCCGCGCAGCTCAAGGGCCCATTCCAGCTTTTCGGAAAATCGTTTCGTCAGCCCCAGTGCCGCGGTGGTGTTATGTTCATTGGCGAAACGATAACGGGGCAGGCGAACCTCTTCCTGCTCGAGCGAATAACGCAGCTCCGCCCCCTCCAGCGCGATCTTGCCATTGAGCCCGAAGCCGGCGCGCAGCGAAATCACGCTCAGCCGGTTGGTGTCTGCGAAATAATTGCTGTCATAAGCAATGCCGGATTTATAGGTGACATTGTGCTCATCGGCCTTTTCCCCCGCCCGCGCGCCGCAGGCGCAGGCAAGCCCGAGAACAAGCGCGATATATCCCCCCACCCGCATTCGCATCTCCGGTCTCTAATTAAGCAATATCTTATATTTAGATGGTTAATAAAGTTTCCCGCACCGCTTTACTGTCGCGATACAGGCGCCGACCGGCATTGTTTGAACCAGGGGCGGAAGTGCGAAGATGCGATCTGTAAAATTTTATTAAAATCACAAGTATTAGTGTTAATCGTTTATTGTAATATTAGCCTTTGCTTGAATTAGAATCCTCTAAATATACAGTCCAGTTACGCCAGATGGCGTGATCAAACAAAAGAGGAGAGAGAAATGATTGCAAAGTTCGCTTGTGTAGCCGCTATTCTTACTGTCGCTTCCGTTGGTCAGGCCAATGCGGGCGGTCTTCTGGGAGGCATCCTGTCCGGCAACAGCAACAAGGGCGGCGCCCTTGTGGTCGTCTCGCCCAGCATCGATCTTGGTGTCAGTGGCATCCTGTCCAATAACGGGATTCTGAACGGCAACAAGACCGGCATCCTGAACGGTGTGCTGAACGGCAACAAGACGTCCGTCGATGTCATCGACAACAAGAATGACGGCGGCAAAAAGCGCCGCCACTAACTGAAACGGGGAACGGGATGGCGAAACCATCGGGCTTTTCTCCATCCCGCTCCAACGCAACAGCTCGAAAATCATCAGGGATTTTCGACGCAGACGATGCGCGCAGCGCATAAGCCGGCAATGATCCTCGAGTTGCGTGTGTTTGACGCATGGCGTTTCCGGCAAGAACAAACGGCGCATCGCATGACTGGAAGAGGGCCTCGCGGCCCTCTTTTTTTGTCCGCTTTCTCCACAACCTTGAAACCAAGCCGGTGTACCGGATGGAGGGAGGCGACTTGTTTTCTTCGAGAAACGAAACCGCATTCGGTCCTTCGAACGGGCTTGAACCACAGAGCATTTTGGTGTGATGGTGGTCGCCGTCATCCCGTCCCGCCTCCCAGCCTTCAGTCGATTCCCATGCTACAGAAAAGCACTTTGCCGGGCGCTTTCGATCGTCAGGCCTATATGATCGCCCTGCTGGTTTTTGTTGCCGGCAGCACCAATGCGGCTGTTGTGCCGTTTATCGGTTTTTACATCATCCAGGTGCTCGGTCATCCGCCGGCCACCGTCGGTTTTTATAGCGTGACGGCGGCGCTGGCCTCGATTGCCGCCAGCCGTGTTTATGGCGAGCGTGTGGATGCCGGGGTGCGGGTGAGGCCGCTGTTGATGCTTTCCGTGTGCGGCGCTTCTGTCGCGGCGGCTGCGGCGAGTTTCGGGCATCTGGCGCTGCTGGTGGCGATAACGGCCACCGGCATGGGGCTTTCCAATGCCGCCAGCACGCTCATTTTCAGTTACGGCCGATACCATGGCCGGGTGAAGGCGCTGGATACGGCCGCCTATAATGCCTTCCTGCGAACGATGGTGTCGCTGGCATGGATGCTGCTTCCCGCCGTCGCCTATCTGATCTTCGATCTTGCCGGCGCGAAGGCCGTGTTCGTGAATGCCATGCTGATGGCGGTCATCTGGGGCGGGCTTGCCCTTGCGGTCGTGCCGCGCGACCAGGCCAGCCCGATGGAGCGGCGACAGGCGGGTGACGACGATACAGGGCGCAACCTGCCGCTGCTTCTGGCGGCCGCCGCCAGTTTCTGCATGTCTTTTGCCCATGCTCTCTGCGCCTCGGCCCTGCCGGTGTTTCTAGTGCGGGAGGTCGGCCTGCCGGATTACGTGCCGGGCCTGTCGCTCAGCGTCAAATGCGCCATGGAGGTTCTGTTCATCCTGCTTGCGCCGCGAATGATGCGCCGCTTCAGCGCCCGCTTGCTTCTGGGCGTTTCAGCGGTGATGGCCATCGTCGCCTTCAACGTCATCGCCTCGGTCAACACATTGCCGGCCATGATCGCGGGTGCGGCGCTGGAAGGCGCCTATTACGGCCTTTGCGCCGGCACTTGCCTTACTTTCGTGCAGGGCTTTGCGCGCGGCCGCACGGCCCGGGCGACGGCGCTCTACATGAACTCCATTTTCCTCGCCGCGCTTTTTGCGGTGCCGCTGATGGGGTTCGTGTCGCAATATGCGAGTTTCGGCGTCTCGATCCGGCTCGCTTCGGCTGGCGCGGGTGCGGCTTTGCTGCTCCTGTTTCTGACGCGGCGGCAGGTAGGGGAGTAGTAGGGCGTTCCGGCGGAAGTGCGGGCGGCCTGTCACGCCCGCGTCCATCCCTCAAGCCGAAATATCGATGATCCCGCAATCCCCCGCTTCGGAGGCGAAGGCAAGCAATTTGCCGGTGGCGCTCCAGTCCATGCCGGTGATTGCGCCCTTGCCGGGGCGTCGCAGCAGGGCTTCCTTGCCGTCGGCAAGGCGCACGCCGAGGATCATGCCGTCGATGAAGCCGATGGCGAGCACGTCTTCCACGGGATGGAAGGCGACATTGGTGACCATGATGTTGGCGCGGCTGCCGAGTTCTTCCGGGGCCTTGCCCATCGGGCCGTCCTTACCGGCAAACGGCCAGACGATGGCGGCCGGCGCGCCGGAAGAGGCGAGCCATTTGCCCTTTGCCGACCAGGATACGGATTTGACCTTGGCGGGGTAACCCGTCATGCGCATGTGGCGCGCTTCCATGCCGCCCTTGGTGGCTTCCATCTTCCAGCCGTGCAGGGCATTTTCCTGCATAGTGGTGACGAGGAACTTGCCATCGGGCGAGAAGGTGACGCCGGTATGCGCACCCTTCCATTCAAGATCGACCGGATCGCCGGCGGTCGCCACCCAGTGCAGCGTTACACCGTTATAACGGGCCACCGCAATGCGCAGGCCCTTGGGCGCGAACGCGATGGCCTCCACCGTGCGCTCTTCCTTGAATTCCTTGACCGTGCCGTCGGACAGCCGGACGAAGCTGGATTTGCCGACGCCATAAGCGACAGCCTTCTGCGGCCCGCCGGCAACGACGCCCACCCATTTGCGCGGCACATTGGCGATTTCGCCGATGCTGCCGTCATGGCCGATGCGCAGCACACGTCCGTCCTCACCGCCGGAAAGCAGGGTGGCGCTATAGGGGTCGCGCACGCAGGTCAAAAGCCCGTCATGCGCCTCGGTCACCTTCTCGCCGCCATCCAGCCGGTGAATGGTGCCGGCTGCGGTGGCAAACAGGGGAATGTCGCCGAGAAAATGGGTCGAGACCACGTGGCCTTCGATATCAAGCGGGGCAACAGTCGGCATGGGGCATCGGTCTTTCGTATCTGTGTCGGATGGGGCGACGATGTCGACCCCGGCGGCAGGCATGGTTCTAAAGCATTCCAGGCAAAAGCGGAACCGCTTTTACGTTCGGACGATTCGTGAAATCAAGTAGATAGAGCGCTTTGTGGTAGAGGGACCACCCTACACGGCAGTTGAAAATCATTGACACTCCGGCGCTCCGGGCTCACCCCCTCTGTCCTGCCGGACATCTCCCCCTCAAGGGGGGAGATCGTTCCGTGGCGAGGTTTCGCACCTCTCGACGGTCGAGAATGAAGTGACAAGAGAGCGTCTTGCCGATCTCCCCCCTTGAGGGGGAGATGTCCGGCAGGACAGAGGGGGTGAGCCCGGAGCGCCGGAGTGTCAATGATTTTCAACTGCCGTGTACGGTGTCGAAGAACGCGCGTCGGGCGGATGACGGACGCAGCCGTACCCCGGCTCAGGGCCGGGGTGCCGGAGGGATAAGGATCAGGCCGTCGCGAGGCAGGCGTTGAAGCTCTTTTCCAGCTTTTCGCGGTCAAGTTCGCGGCCGATGAAGACGAGGCGGCTTTCGCGTTTTTCGTCTTCCTTCCACGGGCGCTGGTGGTCGCCCTCGATGATCATGTGCACGCCCTGCACGACGTAACGTTCCGCATCGCCCTTGAAGGCGATGATACCCTTGAGGCGCAGAATGTTCGGGCCGTCGGTCTGGGTGACCTTCTGGATCCACGGGAAGAACCGCTCGGGATTCATCTCGCCGCCGCGCAGCGAGACCGACTGCACCGTCACGTCATGGATCGGCGAAACCGCGCCATGGTGGTGATGATCGTGGCCATGGTCATGATCGTGGTGATGATGCCCGTGATCGTGGTCATGATCGTGGTGGTGATGGTCGCAATCGGGGCCGCAGACGTGGTCGTCATGGCCGTGCTCGAGGAAATGCGGATCGTTTTCCAGTGCGCGCTCCAGATTGAAGGCGCCCTGATCGAGAACCCGGGCAAGATCGACACCGGACCGGGTGGTCTTGTAGATGCGTGCGGAAGGATTGATGGCGCGCACGATATCCTCGATGCGGGCGACTTCCTCCGGCGAAACGAGATCGGTCTTGTTGACGACGACGACATCGGCGAAGGCGATCTGGTCTTCGGCCTCGCGGCTGTCCTTCAGGCGCAGCGGCAGGTGCTTGGCGTCAACCAGGGCAACGACGGCATCAAGCTCGGTCTTGGCGCGCACGTCGTCATCCATGAAGAAGGTCTGGGCGACGGGAACGGGATCGGCGAGGCCTGTCGTCTCGACGATGATACCGTCGAAACGGCCGGGGCGGCGCATCAGGCCTTCCACGACGCGGATCAGGTCGCCGCGCACCGTGCAGCACACGCAGCCATTGTTCATTTCATAGATTTCTTCATCGGACTCGACGATCAGATCGTTGTCGATGCCGATCTCGCCGAATTCATTAACGATGACAGCGTATTTCTTGCCGTGGTTCTCGGAGAGAATGCGGTTGAGAAGCGTCGTTTTGCCGGCGCCGAGATATCCCGTCAGGACGGTGACTGGAATGGGCTTGGCTATAGCTGTTTCGGTCATGGAAAACCCCGCGTGGAGAGAGGCCGTCAGGCCTCAGGAAGATGTGTCGTCGTCCATATAGGCGCGACGTCCTGGCAGTTCAAAGAGATTTTGGCCGAATTCGGCCATGTCGCTCAAATTTTGTTATGAAATAACGTTATGTCAAAAGCGTGGATATCTTCAAGCAGTTCGACAAGGCCTTTTACGGCATGGGAAATCAGCCTTTCGCCCTTTTCCGCTGTCGCGGCGGCGGCGTTTCCGGCAACGCCATCGGGGTTCAGATCGCTCATCAGCCAGCCGAAGGCATGCGGGCCATAGGCGCGCAGGTGTTTGAAGCGGCTGGCGAAATCGCTCTGGCGGGAGGGAAAGTCTTCGGCCTTCTGCATCGCCACGCATTCGGGGTGAAGTGCCAGCATGACCGATGTCTCGATGTCGCCGCCGTGAATATCAACCGCCTTGTCCTCCGGCTTCACGATATCTTCCGGCACGTCGAAACGGGTCCAGCTTGTGGCGACCGCCAGCATGCCGAAACGGGTGCGGGCCTCGGTGGCGACAATGGTCATCAGCGGTGAATTGCCGCCATGGGCGTTCAGCATCACGAATTTGCGCACACCTCTTTTATGTTCCAACTCGGCGATGCCGAGCCAGCGCTCGATGGCCTCATCGTATCGCAGCGTCTTCGTGCCCGGCACATTCATGTGTTCGATGGAATATCCGACCGGCTCCGCTGGCAGGAAGGAGATGGGCAGATGACCGGGCAAGGCGGCGGCAAGGCGGGCGACGATGCCTTCGACAATCAGCGTATCGGTCTCGAAGGGCAGGTGGGGGCCATGCTGTTCATGCGCGCCGAGCGGCAGCACGGAAATTGCGCCTGTTGCGTGAAGATGAGGGTCTGTTACGTTTTCGTCGTGATAATGCGTGTATGAGTTTGGCATCTGGCAGTCCGCGCGAGCATTCGGTAAGGATTTCCAGCAACATATATCGGTTCCGCCACAGGGTAAAAGGCACTCGCGTATGAGCAAGGACAAATCCGGGAACAAGGACAAAAGCGCCAAGAAGGATAAGGGCGGCAAGAAGGTCAAGGACGCCAAAAAGAGGGATGAAAACTTCAACCCGGAGGAGTTGGCGCAATCGATAACCCAGGCCGCCCGCTCCATGCGTACCGCGCTCAGCCACAGCCTCGCCGAAAGCGGGCTTTACGCCGGACAGGACGGCGTCATCCTGGCGCTGGCGCAGGAAGGCAGCCTGACGCCAGGGCAAATCGCCCAGAAGCTGGGTGTCAAGGCGCCGACCATGACGCGCACCATTGGCCGCATGGAAGCCCAGGGTTTCGTGGAACGCAGCGGTGACGACGGGGACGGCCGTGTAACGCTGGTGAAGCTGACCGAGGCGGGCCTGAAAAGCGTCGAGCACATCAACGTTTCCATCGCCAATTGTGGCGCGAGAGCTGTCGAAGGCCTTTCGGCCAAGGATATTCGCAACATTGTTAAACTCTTGAAAGCCATAGACGCCAATCTTCAATAATTTTGCTGAAATTTTTAAAAGAACCATCTGTTTTGCGGTTAGTCCTTAAACTGGTTGCGGAGTTTGTTTAAATTGTTTAATTGCGATTTAAACGGAGCCATCCGTCACTGACACGCGTTTGGGGAGGAATGCCGTGGCCCAAAAGGTCAAACTGTCTACCATCGCCGAAAGTCTCGGCCTTTCAACCGCTACCATTTCCCTTGCATTGCGCGACAGTCCGCTGGTCGCCGCCGATACGCGGGACAAGATCAAGGAACAGGCGCGGGCGCTGGGCTACATCTACAACCGCCGTGCCGCCAGCCTGCGCACCTCGCGCTCCGGCATTGTTGGTGTCGTGTTCCATGACGTGATGAACCCCTTCTATGGCGAGATCCTGAAAGCCATTGAAAGCGAGCTGGACCGCAGCCGCCAGACCTTCATCCTGTCCAACCATTATGATTCGGTTGAAAAGCAGCGCACCTTCATCGAAACGCTGCTGCAGCTCGGTTCCGATGGCATCATCATGTCGCCGGCCATCGGCACGCCGATCGAGGACATGACGCTGGCCGAAGAAAACGGCATGCCCGCCATTCTGGTGGCCCGCTCCATGGACGGCGTCGACATGCCGACCTATCGTGGCGATGACAGCTACGGCATTTCGCTCGCCACCAACCACCTGATCAGCCTCGGCCACCGCACCATCGCCATGGTTGGCGGCACCGACCAGACCTCGACGGGGCGTGACCGTTATCAGGGTTACGTCAATGCGCTGCGCAAGGCCGGCATCGAGGTCGATCCGAACCTGCGCATTCCCGGCCCGCGCTCCAAACAGGGCGGTTTCGAGGCGGCCGTGCATTTCCTTTCCCTGCCGCAGAAGCCGACGGCGGCCGTCTGCTGGAACGATCTCGTCGCCATCGGTCTCATGAACGGCATTTCCCGTGCCGGCTTGGTGCCCGGCGTCGATATTTCCGTCACCGGCTACGACGATCTGGAAGAAGCGGCGATTGCCACACCGGCGCTGACCACCGTTTCCAACGGTCAGGCCGAGGTGGGGCGTCTAGCTGCCCGCGCGCTGCTGGACAGGCTGGCGGGCAGCCACGAACCTGACGGCATTCACCTCATCAAGCCGGAAATGCGCATCCGGCAATCGACCGGGCCCGTGCGGCCGCGGGTGTGAAGCTTCAGATGATGGGAGATGATGCACGCTCTGTGTGTTGCAGCTTTCCGTCATTCCAGCCTTGAGCCGGAATCCAGCCACCGCGTGTCCACGTGGTGAAAAAGGCTTTCTCAGCCCAAGGACTTGGGCTGGCTGGATGCCGGATCCAGTCCGGCATGGGGGGGTGACGGCGCTTAAAAAATCGGCATGAAACTTCCGTCTGCCCCCATAGCATCCCCTTATTGCCCTTTTCACGGCCGTCTTTGTTTGAAAAGATCGCCGCCCAGAGGAGCGGGATGGCGAAAGGTTCGCCTGAAACCCGCTCCGGCTATCGGAATGTTATCAGGAGGAATATCCGCTCATGTCTGACAAAAAGGCCGTCGTTCTCGTTCCCGGCAAGATAAACCCGCGCGTTCTCGAACGCCTCGAAGGCAAGGTCGAGATCGTGACTGTGCCTGCCGGCGCCGAGCCGGTTCTGCCTGATGGTGCGGCCGAGCGTGTTAACGCCATTGCCGTTTCCGGCGTCGTCAACGCCAAATGGATCGATGCGCTGCCGAAGCTCGAGATCATCGCCAATTTCGGCGTGGGTTATGACGGCGTCGACGCCAAACATGCCGCCACACGCAACATCGTGGTGACGAACACGCCTGATGTGCTGAACGACGAGGTGGCCGATACGACGATTGCGCTTTTGATCAACACCGTGCGCCGGCTCTATCAGGCCGAGACCTGGCTGCGCGATGGCAAATGGGTTGGCGAAGGTCCGTTCGCGCTGTCGCCGTTTTCGCTGCGCGGCCGCAAGGTGGGTCTCTTTGGCATGGGTCGCATCGGCCAGGAAATCGCCAAGCGGCTGGAGCCTTTCAAGGTGGAGATCGGATACCACACCCGCAGCAAGCGGGATGGCCTGCCTTACATCTATTACGGCTCGCTGAAGGAGATGGCGGAAGCGGTCGATATATTGATCTGCATCGTGCCGGGCACGCCGGAAACGCACAAGGCGATCAATGCGGAAATCCTGACGGCGCTGGGGCCTGAGGGCGTGTTCATCAATGTCGGGCGCGGTTCCAGCGTCGATGAGGATGCGCTTTTGCAGGCGCTTAAGAGCGGTGCTGTGGGGGCTGCCGGTCTCGATGTGTTCTATGCCGAGCCGAAGGTGCCGGAAGCCTTCCTGTCGCTGCCGAATGTCTCCCTGCTGCCGCATGTCGCCTCCGCCTCGATCCCGACGCGCAACGCCATGGCCGATCTGGTGGCCGACAATATTCTTGGCTGGTTCAAGGACGGCAAGGTGCTGACGCCGGTGCCGGAGACGCCGGTGAAAAGCTGATATTTTTCCTGCCTCATCCTCGGCTGTTGATTTCCACTGAGAACTGACCCGGTAGCCCAGGATATTTCCATCGAGAATTGACCCATGTTTGAACCTTGCCCTGCGTGTTTTCAGCGGGGGCT
>NZ_JBNWCP010000025.1:0-51858 GCF_053522345.1 Agrobacterium sp. 22-226-1 | reverse complement strand
AGACACTCGAGCGCATAGCCAATGGTTGGCCCAGCAGCGATCTCGATGCACTCATGCCCTGGAATTACACGCGCTGAACGGTCTCAGCTTGCCGCTTACGCTTGATCCTGCCATCTTCAATGACCATCGTCAGCCTCTTGAGTAGGGTAAGCCCGCCGGCTTCAAACGTGGGCAAGTTTAGGGCATTGGCCAGCGATAGCGATTTGTCAGAAAGCAGTGGAAATGGCAGATGAAGCCGGTCTGCGGCCTCTTTCTGATATTCAGTCGTCTGCGTCGAAAGGCCAAAAAGTCGGTTTACCCCTAGTCGCCTCAACTCAGCAAAATGGTCGCGAAAAGCACAAGATTGAGGCGTGCAACCTCTTGCTCCGGGTATTTCATTCCATCCATCAATATCGCTACCGCCTGGTGGACTGGTGCGTGGGTAGGCATATACGACCGATAGACCCCAGCCTCTAAGGTTAACGATGGTGCCATCGGTCGCATTCAGCGCGACGTCCGGCATTTCCATCCCCAGCAAATGGATCGCTGCGTTATCTTCCTGTGGGATTTTCATATTCCTCGTTTTCGGCTGTCTGCAATCAATTCAATCGTCCAGAGTCACCAACCATAAGAGCCTGCCTAGATTTGCGTCACTACGATGTATGCTGTTGTCGAAGCGCGCGCTTACAAACTCGTCTTGGCAGATATTCCAAAAACTTCGGTCTGACAGAAAATAGGGAAACGCTCCATCGAAGAAAACCGGCGCCAATCGCAACATGCCTGCGATTTTCTGTTGGTTTGTCCGGTACCTCGCGGCGAGGAAACTTCCTCGCCTCTCATACAGATATCAGATCGTTCGGCTAACGCGGATTCTTGAAGCGAACACCGACCCCGCCGCCATTTTCTTCTATGAATTCAATCCCCTCTCGTTCGAAGGCCTTCACGAGACTCGCAATATTATTACTGATCGGAAGGTGAGCGCCTCTTTCGAAGTCTGCGACTGTCTGCCTTGAAACGCTCGCGGCTTTTGCCAGTTCGCCCTGGCTCCAGCCCAGCATCGCCCGAGCCCCGCGGCATTGTTCCTTAGTTATTAGAGGTTCTGTGGCCAAGGCAAACTTTCTGATTGACTTCTATCATTCTGTAGGGAAAAGTGCAGCTCATCGATCGGGCAGGTGCGTCAACACCATACCCGACCTGACCACAATCAAGCTGTTAGGGAGCTCGGATCATGGCTGATTCCGACAATAGCAGAACTATGCCTAATTTCGCGAGGGCAGATTTCAACTCAAGTCCTCCGCGTCGTTCGTTATCCATGTCCGGCACAGCCAACCCGTCGTCACGCCGGATGACTGCACCTGTCCAACCAACCAGGGCAGGGGATCAAAACGGGAAGGTCGTCCTCTCCTAAATTCGAGCATCGTTCCATTTACCCGACGGGCCCAAAGGTCCGAATTTCCGATTCAAGCTTCTGACTGCTGAGCCACGCTTAGGCCCCGCCGGAGCAAGGGTGCCGGCTGTCCGAATTCCAACGACAAAAAGGGAACTCCATGATCAATTTCGCCAACGCATTTCGACCAATGGCCATAACAGCGGCCTTGCTATCGCTCACCGTTCTCACTGCACCTGCAATTCCGGCCAGCGCCCAGGCTCAGTCCGATTTGCGTATTGCGACATCCTACAAGCTGATGACACTCGACCCGCATTATGCGAACCTCAACGAGAATACCTCGCTGCTCTCGAACATCTACGAGAGACTGGTTTATCAGGATGAAAAACTGGCTCTGAAGCCCGGGTTAGCGGTCTCGTGGTCGATGATCTCCGACACACGGTGGGAGTTCAAACTGCGTGACGGCGTCCGATTTCACGACGGATCGCCCTTTACGGCCGGGGATGTCGTCTATTCCATCGAGCGCATCCGCAACTTCCTGCAATCGCCGAGCGGCGGATACCGTTCCTACGTGACGGGTATCAAGTCCGTCACGATGTCGGATCCATTGACGGTCACCTTTGAAACAGAAGGGTCCGTCCCGAATTTTCCTCTGCTGATGTCTTCGGTCTTCATTATGCACAAGCGGGGGGAGGGGTTTCAGACAACGGAAGAACTCAACTCCGGACGTGCATCGGTTGGGACCGGTCCCTACAGGTTCGAAAGCTGGAGTTCCGGCGAAACACTGCGACTGGAGCGAAACGATGATTACTGGGGTGGCCGGCCCGCGTGGCCAACGGTCACCTTCAGGGTGATGGAAAGCCCGGCAGCGCGTGTCGCGGCCTTGTCTTCCGGTGATGTGGATGTCGCTGACTCAATCCCGGCAAGGGACGTCAATTCATTGAAACAGCGCGGCGCAAACATCGCCAGTATCAGTGCGGCTCGTATCAATTTCCTGCAGTTCGACGTCGAGAAGGAGAAGGTTTCCGGCGTTACCGACAAATCCGGCGCCCCGATCCCCAACCCGTTTCGCGACCTAAGGGTGAGACAGGCCCTGGCGCTTGCCACGGATCGCAGTGTCATCGCGGAAAAGATCCTCTCCGGATACGGGACTGCAGCATCACAGGTGTTTCCGGAAGGATTGCCGGGCACCTCTCCCAATCTGAAGGCACAAGCCCCCGACTATGATGCGGCCAGGGCAATGCTTTCGAAGGCGGGATATCCGGACGGTTTCAATGTGGTTCTTGCTGGACCTGCCGGCCGCTACCCGGGCGATAGCGACAGCCTTCAGGCAGTCGCGCAGAGCTGGGCGCGCATTGGCGTCTCTGTTCAGCCCCAGGCGTCACCATTTTCGGTGTTCAACACCAAGCGCGCTGCCGGCGAATATGCCGCCTGGTACGGCGGGACCTCTGGCGAATCCGTGGACGTCATCCTGCAAGCGTTGCTTGCGTCTCCGGACAAGGAACGCGGCACTGGCGCTCTGAACTTCGGTCATTATCGCAACCCGTCCTTTGATGCGCTCCTCGCAAAGGCAGAGGCTATCGAAGAAGGCAAAGAGCGAAATGCGGCACTTGCAGAGGCAACTGAGCTTGCCATGAAGGACCAGCCGATCATCCCGCTCTATCACTTCCACCACATCGTCGGTTACGGCCCGAAAGTTGGATCTTATGTGATGCACCCCCGCGGCTGGACGACGGCGATGCAGACAATCGCGGCAACGGAGTAAGCCCATGGGTCTGATATCCGTTATCGCAGCAAGGCTCTCGCAGGCCTTGCTCCTGCTCCTTGCCATGTCGCTGATCGGCTTCATCGGCATCCACAGCGTTGGCAACCCCGTCTTCAACGTGGTCAACATCGAAACCGCCACGCCAGAGGATATCAGGCGTGCGACTATCGCGCTCGGGCTCGATCTGCCGGTCTGGCAACAATACGGATTGTTCCTGAAAAACGTAATCACCGGCAACTTCGGTACGTCATACATCTACCACCAGCCTGCGTTCGGTCTCGTCCTCAGCAAACTGCCGGCGACGCTGGAACTGGCCTGCGCGGCAATGCTCCTGTCAGCCATCTCTGGCGTCAGCCTCGGCCTCGTTGCGGGCCGGGGAAAAGGAACCCTGCTCGACCGGGCGGTGCTGAACGGCAGTGTGTTCGCTCTCAGCATTCCCTCGTTCTGGCTCAGCATGATGTTGATCCTGACGGGTGCGGTTCTGACCGGCTGGTTCCCGTCGGGCGGGAGAGGCATGACGGCCAGTCTCGCAGGAAGCGAATGGAGTTTTCTGACCGCAGACGGATTGCGGCACATGATCCTCCCGATGCTGGCGCTGGCCATTCCGAACATCGCACTGATTGCCCGATTGACGCGGTCCGGGACCATCGAGGTCGAACAACAGGAGTTCACGCGCTTTTGCCGGGCCCGGGGGCTGTCGCCGAGACGAATCCTTTTTGCCCATACATTGCCGAACATCAGCATCCCCCTGGTGACGATCATCGGCCTGCAGTTTGGTGGAATGCTCGCCTTCGCTGTTGTGGTTGAATCGATCTTTGCCTGGCCAGGGATTGGCAAGCTCCTGATCGACTCCATCCAGTTGCTGGATCGACCTGTCGTCATGGCCAGCCTGACATTCACCGCCGCAAGCTTTGTTACGCTGAACGCGATCGTCGATCTCTACTACGCCGTTGCCGATCCGCGCGTGCGCCTGTCGTCATAGGAAGGGAATATCATGAAACCGCTTATCCTGCGGGCGCTCGGCGCGCGCACCGACAAGTCAGATCGACGGCCACTCCTGTTCGCATCAGGACGCTTATCAACGATTATCCTGTGCATTTTCGTTCTGGCAGCGCTCGCAGCACCTTTGATCGCCTCACAGAACCCCTACGATCCTCTGCAGATTTTCGGGTGGGAGGCGTCTTCGCCTCCGGGCACCGTTGGCAGCGGGGGCTATATTTACCTCCTCGGTACCGACGGGCTTGGACGGGATATCTTCAGCACCATCCTCTATGGATTGCGCATCAGCCTGATCGTATCGCTTGCGAGTTCCGCCATCGCTGCCCTGATCGGCCTGACTGCCGGGGTGAGCGCCGCCTATTTCGGCCGCTGGGTCGATGTGACGATCATGCGCCTTGTCGACCTGCAGCTCAGCCTTCCGACAATCCTGGTTGCACTGATTGCCATCGTGACACTTGGCCCGGGCGTAGACCGGATCATTCTCGCATTGGTGATTGCACAATGGGCCGCCTATGCACGGCTGGTGCGGGGCGTCGCTCTCAGTGAAACCCAAAAGCCCTACATGGACGCGGCACGCCTGATGCGTTTGCCCGCCCACAGGGTCATATTCCGCCACCTGCTTCCAAACAGCATCGCTCCGGCCGTCAGCCTGGTCCCGATCGAGGTGGGGCATGCGGTGGCACTTGAAGCAACTCTTTCCTTCCTCGGCCTCGGCGTTCCCCTGGACAAACCGTCGCTCGGCTCGGCGGTCGCAAACGGATTTCAGTATCTGTTAACCGGCCAATACTGGATCAGCCTGTTCCCGGGCCTTGCACTGTTCTGCCTGATCGCCGCCATCAATTTTACGGGCGAGGGCATTCGCCTGCGCCTCGACCCAAGGAGCAAGCCGCGATGAACAGCACAGCGACAGCATCCACGAACCACACGATGGCCCATCCAGTCATGCCTCTTCTCGAGGTCAGCAACCTCGGGCTCCGCCATCTGTCTTCCTCCGGGCCTTTGACAATCCTGAGCGGCGTCAGCTTCACGATCGGGCGTGGTGAAATCCTGGGCATTATCGGGGAGTCGGGCGCGGGAAAATCAACGATCGGAAATGCGATACTTGGACTGTTACCTCCTGACATCCAGCAGGTGTCGGGTACGATCGCAATCGACGGTATTGTCCTCAATCCGGTCGACGAACCGCATGACACGGGACGGCGCCGACGGATCTCGGCAGTGTTTCAGGATCATACCGCCTCACTCGATCCGCTTATGAGCGTTGGCAGCCAGATTGCCGAGACGGTCAGAGCCCATGATACGGAGCTGTCCGCCGACAAGGCCCGCGCACGGGCCCTCGAGCTTCTCGGCAGGGTTGGCATCCCGGACCCCGAGCGCCGCTACGGTCACTTTCCGCACCAGTTTTCCGGTGGACAGAGACAGCGCGCGGTGATCGCCATGGCGCTGGTAGGATCGCCGGATATCATCATCGCCGACGAGCCTACCTCCGCGCTGGACGCTACCGTGCAGAAGCAGATCCTTCAGTTGTTGCGCACCCTGGTCGAGGAAACGGAGATCTCCATAATCCTGGTCACCCATGACATGGGCGTCGTGGCGGAAGTGACGGATCGTGTGCTGGTCATGCGCAAGGGAAAGGTCGTCGAGGAAAACGCAACCGCCAAGGTTCTCGATGAACCCGCGGAGGACTATACGCGTGAACTTCTGGCTGCGGTTCCACGCCTTTCCCTGACGCTTGCGGATGGCAAGGAAAACGGTCAAATTGGCCCATCGGAGAAGGACACCATTGTCGCTCCACGGGTTGCAGACAACCCGGCACTTGTCGTTGAAAGCATTCGAAAGTCTTTCCCCGCGAGGGGACTGTCATTGCTTCCGGGGCGAGGGCAGGGCTTCTCACGATATGCGCTGACGGACGCCCGTCTGACACTGCCACGCGGTGAAATCACCGGTATTGTCGGGGAAAGCGGCAGCGGAAAAACGACCTTCGGTCGAATTATTGCGGGACTGGAAACCGCCTCGAGCGGCTCACTGATCCTCGACGGCCGCAGATATGACGTGACGAAGCCCGGGCATCGCAGTGGTTTGCTTGGACGTGTGCAGATGATCTTTCAGGATCCCGCTGTTTCGCTGAACCCCGCGATGCGCATTGGCGACATCTTGCGCGAGAGCATTCGCTTCGGAGCGGGCCCGCGACGCGACAGCCAACCACATTCACTCGACGCAATGATGGAACGACTTGGGCTTGCACCAGGTCTCCTCGCCCGTTACCCGCACCAACTCTCCGGCGGACAGAAACAGCGCGTGTGCATCGCAAGAGCCCTTCTGGCGCGACCGCAGATCATCGTCGCTGACGAGCCAACCTCGGCGCTCGACGTCTCCGTGCAGGCCCAGATTATCGAATTGCTCCGGGAAACCGTTCGAAACCAGAACCTGTCGATGCTGTTCATCTCGCATGATCTGGCGGTCGTGCAACAGCTCTGCCAGTCCGTTTCCATCTTCAAAGACGGCAAAATCGAGGACCAGGGCCCCTGCGATGAGGTGTTCTCGACATCGCGCAATCCCTACACGCGAACTCTGATAGACGCCCGCCCACGAAGGTTCACGAACTGAGTGTCCCAGGGGAACATCCCGTCCGGCTCGAAGCACCCAGCTCAACAGGCGCCGTTGTTGCGCTTGTCCCTCAACATGCCGCCCCCGAGGGCGGTCCAGTACAGGCAAAAGCATATGACAGGACGATTTACTGTGGCCGTCACCGGCCAGTCTCTCATCAAGCACGACATTCGAGATATCGATGCCGCGGAATTCAAGGCGGTCCGGAATATCCTCCGAAAAGCAGATCTCTCCTTTACAAATTTCGAGGGCACGATTCTTGGGGATCAGGGCGGCTGGCCATTGAAAGGTTCCTTTTTCGGGTGCAGCCAGCCAACCGTGCTTGATGCTCTGGCAGAGACGGGTTTTGGCGCTCTCGCGCTGTCCAACAACCACGCATTCGATCTCGGACCGCCAGGGATTCTGGCAACCCTGGACGAAGTGGAGCGGCGCCGGATGCTGCATGCAGGGATCGGACGGGATCACCGGCAGGCGGCCCAGGCGGCGAGGGGAGTGGTTGGTACAAACCGTGTGGCGATGGTTGCTATGGATGGCGGACCTGGACCCGATCTCATGTATGCAGCCGACGGTGACGAACGGCGGCCAGCGCGCCCCGGCATCAACCGGCTCAAACTTTCGCAGCTGATTGAAGTAGACGACCGCGCCTTTGAAGAACTGGCCGCGATCCGGGACAAGGTCGGATATACGGCGATTGACCTTTCAAATGACAGTCAGCCGAATGACCCGCCCTTCGTGGACCCCGTCGACGAACTGGCGCTCGGCCGGACAATTTTCAAGCGGGCGGGACGTTTTGGGCGTAATGTTCGCATCGATGAATCCGACATGGAGCGAAATCTCCGGGAAATCGCGTCAGCTGCGAACGAGGGGTATCTGGTCGTCGCCTATCTGCATCATCATCACTGGGCGTCCGACTGGTACAAGGTCCCTGACTGGGTTGGCTCCGTCGCCCGCCGTTGCATCGACGCAGGTGCCTCCATGTTCCTGAGCCACGGAGCACCTGTCCTTCAACCACTTGAGATTTATAACGGCCGGCCGATCTTTTACAGTCTTGGAAATTTCATATTCCATGTTCCGTCAAAATCAACCTGGCACGCGCCGGAGGTCTGGGAGAGTGTGATAGGCGTTTGCAGCTTTGACACCGACAACCGCGTCACAGGGATCGATTTCCATCCCGTTGTCATCGGCGGCGAGGAGGGTTTGAGCCATTCGCGGCTGGAGGAACGTCTTGCGCCCCATCTTGCGACCAACGGGAGAGCGGACCGCATCCTCACACGGTTTCAGGCACAGTCTGCCGAGCTGGGGACGAGGATCGAAATACGCGACGACGTCGGCATTCTTCGGCCCTGAGCCATGGATCACCTGGAACACGAGACAGCGCGAATTGCCTTGCAGCTCTCGTACGAAGGGGACGTACCAGGATCTTCAAACTGCAACCTTTCAGAGATTACGGAGCAAAGAACATGGACACGACGGCAAGCGCCGAAACCGGAATACGGGACGAGCTTCTCGAGCGGTTTTTCCGGTATGTCGGCATCGAAAGCCAAAGCGATGCAGCAGCAGCCGAACTGCCCTCGACGCCGGGACAACTGAAACTTGCCTTGCTGCTGGCGCAGGAACTTCGGGAGCTCGGTCTTGAAGATGTGCTTGTCGACGATAATGCAATCGTCACGGCGGTAAGGCGCGGTTCAAATGCGAATGTGCCGCGCATTGGCTTCATCGCGCACCTCGACACGGTCGATGTCGGGCTATCGCCGCGTATCAACCCGCAGATCAGGCGTTTCGAAGGTGGCGATTTATGCCTTAACGAGGATAAGAACATCTGGCTGCGGGTCGCTGAGCATCCGGAAATAGAACCCTGGAAGGGCGAGGACATCATCTTCGGTGACGGAACAAGTGTTCTTGGCGCCGATAACAAGGCGGCGATCACGGTGATCATGACCCTGCTCGCCCGATTGGAGGACGATGTTCCTTCCGGTGATATCGTGGTTGCCTTCGTTCCTGACGAGGAAATCGGCTTGCGTGGAGCAAAGGCACTCGATCTCACGCGTTTTCCCTGCGATTTCGCCTACACGATCGATTGCTGCGAGCTGGGCGAGGTGGTGGTGGAAAACTTCAACGCGGCATCTGGCGAGATTATTTTCACGGGCGTCAGCGCTCATCCGATGTCGGCCAGGGGCGTCCTCGTGAATCCCCTTTTGATGGCGTTTGATTTCATTTCCCGTTTCGATCGGAAGGATACGCCTGAACACACCGCCGGCAGGGAAGGGTATTTCTGGTTCAGGGATCTCAGCGCCAGCGACAGCGAGGCGCGGCTGAAAGTCATGATTCGCGACTTCGACCGGGGTGGCTTTGAAGAGCGGAAGAAGCGGATCGGCGAGGTGGCGGCACTTGTTGCCGCGCAATACCCAACCGGCTCGGTTCGCAGCTCCGTTTCGGACACATATGATAATATCGGCGATCATCTTGCTGCCGATCCCCGCGCGGCTGACCTGTTGTTCAACGCCCTTGATGAGCTCGGGATAAAAAAGAAAATAGTCCCCATGCGGGGCGGGACTGACGGTGCGGCATTATCCGCCCGCGGCATCCCGACGCCGAACTTTTTCACGGGCGCCTGTAACTTCCATTCACGCTTCGAATTCCTGCCGGTCCCGGCATTTGTGAAATCCTACGAGACAGCGCTGACAATCTGCAAGCTGGCAGGGCAAGGGGACCTCGCCCTTCAACGCGCAGCCATCACGTGCCAGAAGACGGATTGAACTCATGCGATATTCCGCGCAGGCGCCGGCGGCGGTGGTGATGATCCGGCCTCATAATTTCACCGTGAACAAGCAGACGGCGGACGACAACAGCTTTCAGGTCGCGGACATCGATCTTACGGGGATCGCGGAAAAGGCTTATGCCGAGATCACCAGTGCTGCCAAAACGCTCCGCCATCACGGTGTGATCGTCCATATGTTCGAAGATGAGGGAACCACGACACCCGACTCGGTCTTTCCCAATAACTGGTTCTCAACACATGCCGGCGGGCATGTCGCCATTTATCCCATGCGGGCAAGTAATCGCCGGCGGGAGCGGCGGTTCGATATTATCGAAATGCTGAAATCCGAATACCGCGTGCAGCAGGTTATCGACTACTCCGGTTTGGAACCTGATGGACTGTTCCTCGAAGGAACGGGTGCAATGGTTCTCGATCACATTGACAGGGTCGCGTATGCGGTTCGTTCGGACCGGACAAATCCCGTCGCGCTCGAACGCTTTGCCACGCAGTTCGGCTTCGAGCCCATGGTCTTTGACGCGTACGACGCGAAAGGGGTGGCCGTCTATCATACCAATGTGCTGATGTGCATTGGAACCGATTTCGCCTTGATCGGCACCGGCATGATACGCGACATCCCGCGACGGAAAGAGATTCTGGTTCGCTTGCACGGTTCGGGCAGGGAGGTCATTGAACTGCGTGATGACCAGATTGACAGGTTTGCGGGCAACGCCCTGGAACTTGAAGGGCGTAACGGCCGGATTCTGGCCATGTCCACGACTGCTCTGGCATCGCTGGACACCTCCCAGCGAGAGGCGATCGAAGAGTGTGCGAGAATTGTTCCGCTCAATATACCATCAATCGAGATGGCCGGAGGTTCCGTGCGCTGCACGCTGGCGGGCATTCACCTGTCACCCCGCAGAAATCAGGGAGTCCCCGATAGCCACCTTTCCAGTCAACCGTTGCCCCCTTGATGAACTACCATTCACGGAGGTATCCCAAGGCAAGACAAATCTCCGCCCACGCCACGCACGATCAGGGCAAGCATGAGCGGTCGGGCATTGATATCCAATGCCTGACCGCTTCACCAATATCAGTGCCCGGGGGAGCAACACCGATCTGATCGCTATTTCGCTGATTACAGGCCTGCCTCAGCCATCCAAAGCTCTGCGTCTGCCCCTGCTGGAATACGCAGTGGAGTGGACGGATCGGTGGCAGCCTTCCAGATTGCCTCGGCGACGTCGCGCGCGTGGGTCACGGGGCCTTTGTCGTCCTGAACATTCCTGACGAACTGCTGCAGAAGAGGCGCATAGTCTGCGTCGTCCATGCCGCGCAGGTGTGGGCGAGCATTGGTACCAAAACTCGTTTCCGGCGAACGTCCAGGCAAAACGATATGGACGCGAACGCCGAAGGGCTCCATTTCTATCGCCAGGGACTCGCTGAGCGCGTTCACTGCGGCCTTGCTGGCGCGATATACCCCGATTACCGGGAGCGGTTTCACCGTAACCGAGGACGTGACATTGATAATGACGCCGGCCCGGCGACGGCGCATTTGCGGGACGATCGCCTGGACCATGGCCAGTGTTCCCAACGTGTTTGTCTGAAAGAGTGACTTTGCAGTTTGAGATGCGGTCAGTTCGATCGGGGATGGCGCGCCGAAGCCGGCATTATTGACGAGAACATCGACGTGTCCTGTTGTCTCAACAAGCTGCGAGATGCTTTCCGGGACGGTAACGTCAAGCGCGAGAACACGCAGACGCCCGGACGCGGGGAGTAATCCCACGTTGGGCGTTCTCATTGTCGCAATCACATCCCAGCCTTTTTCGAGAAACAGTTTTGCGGTTTCCAGACCGAAGCCTGAGGAACAACCGGTTATCAGAATTGCGGGCATCATTGTCTCCATAAGTGGGTGTGAGATTATGGTAGTGACCCTAATGGAGACTTTATATAGTCTGGAGTCCTCCATTCTTTAGCAATAGTCCGGAATATGGCAACAGACCCGCTCGCCGAGATCGTCACACTTCTCCAACCCGCCGCCCGGTTGTCGAAACTGGTGGAGTGTGCCGGCGCATGGCGCATACGCCGTGAGGGCACGGGGGAGCCGTTTTATTGCGCGATTCTGGAAGGGAAATGCCGGGTCACTTTCGGTGGCAGTCAAACCTTGACACTGCAGGCCGGAGACTTCGTTCTGGCGCCTGCCATGCGCGATCTCGTCAATGAAAGCTTCGATGCTGCAGCCGACTTGCCTGCAACGGTGCCCACAAAGATCAATGAAGGACATTTTCGTGCCGGATCATATGACAGCCCACCCGGTCTGCGCATGCGTATCGGGCATTGCAGCTTCGGCACACCGGATTCGGCCCTGCTCGTCTCCCTGTTGCCGGATGTGGTTCTGGTTCGCGACAAGCCCCGGCTTGCCACGTTAATGCAGTTGATCGACGAAGAGACGCGGGAGTGGCGCGCAGCGCGCGAACCTGTTCTGGAGCGCCTGATCGAGGTGCTGTTGATCGAGGCACTACGGTCCTCAACCTATACCACCTCTGCACAGGGCCTCGGCAGGGGGCTTGGTGATGAGCGCCTTTCGGGTGCACTTCGGGCAATGCATGCCCGTCCCGGCCATCCCTGGACCGTCGTCGATCTCGCGAGGGAGGCAGCGCTGTCCCGTTCGGCGTTCTTTTCGCGCTTCAATCGAATTGTAGGGGTTCCGCCGATGGAATACCTTCTGGTCTGGCGCATGGCGTTGGCAAGGCAGCTCTTGCGGGAGGGTGATCTCGCAATCGAGGACGTAGCCGAACGTGTCGGGTATGGATCAGCAAGTACTTTCAGCGTGGCCTTTACCCGGCGCACTGGCATCCCGCCTGCTCGATATGCCCGTATGACAGCACAGAATGGCAGGGCACGGGAGAACCCGCTGACACCAGCACCGGCAGAGTTCTGAAAAAGCGGGTGGTCTGTCGACGATATCGTCCCTGGCTGGCCCACTGAAGGAGCCGCCATCAAGTACGGCAGAATGTTCCGGCCAGGCAGAGGTTGATTTCGCCCCACACAGTCAACGGGGAAGCATCTCGAAAGCCGTCGACACCTGGGTTGCCGACCACGGCTACCCTCCGATCCGGGACAAATCGATTCGTATTCCGTTACGTTCCCGAATAGTCTCCGGCTGCTTTTCCTGGCTTGTCACCTTGTCGTCGTCATTCGGGGTGACAGTCTTCGCCCTGGTTTGCTGCGGAACGGCGGCTGTCAATCCCGGATCCTCCGCCTGGAAGACATTCAAACCTTCGAATTCGCCTGTCTTCCAGGCATAGACCGCATCCTCGAATATCCGGGGAAATACTTCATCGCTCCCGGGATTGCCGTACCATTTGCTCACGATCCGCAGGATCTTCGCGAACATCGCGGTACCGGTGCGAAGGTTCGCACATGGCTCGAGGAGATCGGATTTCAGCGCGGCGGTATCTTTCACGGCCACCCCGGCCGGAAACTGCGTCAGGCCCACGCGAACGACTGCCCAACTGACATTCTGCCTGATGACCTCCAACGCTTCGCCGGCCGTTTGGACTTTCGGTACGAGGATCAGTCGCCCGCCCGATTTGACAGTGATCGCCAGCGGATCAGGTGAACCTGCGGCCTCGACGAATTGCTCGACGATGGCGGGCTTGAGAGAAGGATCTGCGCATTCTTTTATCAGGGCAGCGTCTAACATAACGTCTCCTGGAGGTTCAGGTGTTAAAGGACATGACGAGCGGCTTGTCGAAAAGCTTTGCCCAGGCTGTCGTTGCGGCCCGCTGGATGGCGACGATCGATGTCCCCTTGGCCCACCATCCGTTTGCGGCCGCAAGGATGAAGTCAGGATCGTGCAGCATTGATTGCAGGATCGGCCAGATGATCAGTTGCTCGTAACAGATCAGCGGAGTTGCCGGGCTGACCCCGGCAACGACCACAGGGTTGGCGAAGAAATCAGCGTTTGCACCGCCACTTTCGCCCACCCATCGTCGCAACGGTTGCCACATCGAACCGGGAACCGGCATGCGCTCGCGGTAAAGGATGCGGCCGCCCGTCCGGTCGATCGTCACCAGGACATTCTCATAGCCCTCTGTATCGACGACCGCGGCACCGGCAATGACAGTGACAGCGCTGTCAGCCAGCCCGGCTGCCCAGAGACGCTCGACGCCCGGCGTCCAGAAACCAAGCGTACTTTCCGGCAACAGCACAAACCGAACGCCATTTCCCGTTGCAGCCCGCACAAGCGAGACAAGATCACGATGGCGTTGAAGACCGGCTTCCCGGCCAAGTGAAGCACCCATTTCCAGGTCGACGCCACGCCACGCCTTTGGCGGTTTCGGGTCTGCCCAGAATGCGGCGGACCAAAGCCAAAAGCCTGCGAGGACAATAGCGACGACAGGCCAGATGCGGGTGGTCAGGCTCGCAAGTCCAGCTGTCATCAAGGCAAGCCCCCACCAACCCCAGCCAGGAAACAGAACACCGGCGGCTGTGACGGGGTGCGCCCAGCCAGTAATACCGAATGGCGGCACAGCCATGAAGCAGGCCGCCAGCAGATAGCGAAATGGGCGGGCGCCCTCAACCCTGGTCCACAGGGCCGAATGCACGGCAACGAAGCTCAAGGAAGCGCATAACCAGAGCAGCAGGCCCGGCCAGATATCTGATACATAGAAGGTGGCCACGCCTTGGGGCAAACCCCGGGATGCGGCAAGGAAGTATCCGGCAGAGACCAGTGCCGCGACCAGTCGACTGCTCGCCATCGACCAAACTACGGGAAAGCCGATCGCGAAGGGCAAGAGAACGACATGCCCGTTCCAGCCAAGCAGGCCGGTCAGGGTCGAAGCCGATATCAACAATGCTGGCCGACGATCATCCTGGAGCATGGGTGAGCACCTCCTGCGCGAGACCGAGAATACCGGCAGCGGGCAGCGGACCGAAGTAGCGGGAATCGTAAGATCCGCGAAATGCGGAATGGAGAAAGACATGGCCAGGCGGCACAATCCCGCCCGGAAACGGCGTCAGTGGCCGCCCTCTTCCGTCCTGCCGCGCAAGTCCGGAGGAGGGGACGTCGCGTCCCTCAACTCTTACACGGGCCCCGATCTCGACATACTGACCCGCAACCGCGACCACCGTCTTGATCAGAGGGGCGACGCCGCCCGGGCACGAACCGGACCGCAGGTAGCCACGCGCTCGTGCAACCAGCATATCTGCCGTTTCCGGTGGGCAGATGAAGATGAGGTCGCCGACAGCTGCCGGTCGGCCAAGCGGGACAATGCGCCACAGACCGAGCGGTTCGCTTGGCGTCAGATTGATGCGGTAGGGACCGTAGAGCCCGGTCAGGACAAGGATGATGGCGCCCAGAATCCCCGCCGGCTGCATAACGGCCACGCTTCGTTTTTTCAGGTCAAATGCTCTGCGCGCTCCTTCCCGTGCCGTCATTTCTGCGGAAGCCCCTGGCTCTGGGTCTGCCGCATGGTCTCGGCCTGCCTGAAGGCTTCGGTCGTACGTTCATGTGCAGAAAGCTGTTGTATCGTCCGCATCGAATTCCAGGCCGACTGGACCTCGGCCTTCTGGCCGGGTGTCATGCCAGCCGTGACGGACTCGAAGGTCTTGCCATCAGTATCCTTTGCGGCAAGAGGCAAAAAAGTGCGGTCTCCGAAACGTTCGGCGATGGCCTCGGCGAACCTTTCGAGTTCGACCTTTACCGTACCATCTGCAAGCGCGTATCTTAGTCCCGCCGAAAGATCGTTACGATCGATTGCGTCACGAACGCGCTCCAGGGTCTCGCTCGCCGCCAGGGAGAGCGCCGGAATATCAATCGACGCCTTGAGGCGAACCGCTCGCTCCTCTCTCTCATGTTTCAGCTCGGCCTCAGCCCGTTCGCGAAGGTAGCGCTCCAGGTTTCGGGCGAGCGCGGGCACATTGGCAATGGCCGTTTCACGCTTTTGCTTTTCCACGCGACTGGCCAGAAGACCAGTCTTTCCCTTTAGCGCGCCGAAGCTTTCGGGCTCACCGGCAATCCTGGCAAGGGTGGACTTCGCGACCGACTGGTCGATGATCATCGCGTCTACATTGATTGCATTGAAGGCAGCTTCCGGTTGGGCGTACACGAGATGAAAGCGGCTTGACACATCCTGCCACTGCTTCTTCAGACCGGGATCGCCAGCGAGCTTGTCTTCGACCGCTTGCTCGAGTGACTTCGGGAAGATCGTAATGCCTGACACCATGGGCATGGCCTCCTTTATTGTATCGGGGATGGATTGGTTTTTGCTGCCGCGAAGCAGCCCTGGTGCGCGGCCGATGGCGGCAAGACGGGCACCGAGATCGACGAGTTTCTGTTTCTGCCGGAGTGTCCATTCGAGGCGATCCCGAGCGATCGTCCGGGCGACATTCACAAGGTGCAGGCCCCGTGTTTCGGCGAAGCGAAGAGCCTGCCGATAGAACGACGCGTTCTCATAGTCGAGTGTCGTCTCCTTGGCGTTCTGGCGCGACAGGATCGGGACAAGACCTCCGGCTTTCGCAAAGGAGCGATTGCCGTAATAAACGGCGAGATCCTCGCGATGACGCGTCATGGCGACATAAGTGAGATGTCGGTCCAGCGAGAGCGACGCGAGGACCTTGACCCGATCGACCGTGGCACCCTGGGCCTTGTGAATTGTGGTGGCGTAACCGTGATCGAGGCTGTTGTAGAAACGCTGCTCAACCGTAACCCGCCGGCGGAATTCACTCTCACCGGTCTCCGCCACGATTCGGCCGGGTACGGCTTCAAGCACCCTTGCGAGCATGCCGTTCCTGACGCCGAGGCTTCCCTCGTTCCTGAGGAACACGATCTGGTCGCCAGCGGCGAACATCCGGACTCCATCCTCTGTCGTGAACGAAAAACCGTCCGCAACGACGCCGCGTTCGACCAGTCTGGCGCGCGCCATGTCGTTGAGCATTCGGACGTCGCGACGGAGGTGTGCGAGGATCAGGCTGGTCTTCGAGGGGTCGTGGTCACGGTCCCAGGCAGCAATGAGGCTTTCGACCGCTTCGTCCTTCAATCTCGATCCAATCATTCGACCATGAGCGGTGTAAGCGTCGACAGCCTTGCCAACATTACCACGAGCGAGATCGAGCGAGGCATCGCGCATCCACTGTTCCCGCTGGCGATAGATCGTCTCAAGTTCGGCATAGCCTGTTCGATCGGCAATGGCACGGAACGCGGCACCCGCCTCGATCGGCTGAAGCTGCTCGGGGTCGCCGACGAGGACGAGTTTGGCGCCAGCCCTTGTTACGGCTTCAACGAACAGCGCCATCTGCCGTGACGATACCATGCCGGCCTCATCGAGAATGAACACTGTCTTGTTGTCGAGCTGGTCGCGGCCCTGCTTCCAGCGAAGCTCCCATGATGACAGCGTGCGTGACTGGATGCCTGCTTCCTTCTCCAGCCCCTCGGTCGCCTTGCCCGCCAGGGCCCCGCCGACGACGCGATAACCGGCTCCCTCCCAGGCCTCGCGCCCGGCCTTCATCATCGTTGTCTTGCCAGCGCCAGCGCGACCGATAACGACCGCGATCCGCCCGGCGCCTGCTGCGTGCTCGATCGCGGTCTGCTGCTCCCTTGACAGGCGCGAGTGGCGGGCAAATGTCGCCTCGATCACCGTGCCGGGGACACCGTGGGAGGCACGGCCGGAGAGCCAGATTGCGCGGCTGGCCATCCCGGCTTCAAGCCGGATCATCTCACGTGTGGTATATTTCGCTGGTGACCTGGTGCCCGTCGCCAGATTGATCCGATCGCGCTCAAGTCTAAGCGCTTGCGGGCTTTGCAGGATCCTCACCATCAGGCTTTGGAAAAGCCCGCCATCGTCGATGTACCGGTAAAGGACCTTTGCCACGTCGCGCTCGTCGAAGACGCTCTTTTCCCTCGTGATCAGGTCGAGCACGATCTCGGGACGTCGCTGGATGCGTCGCGTATTCTCAACTCGGCGCGCATCCTGAATTTCGATGCGTTCGAGCCTGGAAGGGAAGGCCTCCCGCTTGCGGCCGGATTGTTCGCGCTTGCGCTCTATGGCCTTGGTGCCGACACCAAGGTGAATGGTTGGTTCAAGATCGACGGCCTGCTTTTCGAAGGAGCGACCATCGATACGGACATCGAATCCGGCCAGCGCCAGATGATGGTTCTGGCAGGCGAACCACCCGTCCCGAAACGCGTTGAAGTCATCGACGCTGCCGGCCCAAAGTTCATAGACAATCTTTCCGGCGTCGTTGCGCATCGGCTTGCCGTCCGGGCCTGTTACCGGGATCCTCTTTGAACCGAATCCGTCCTCGGCCAGCGGCCGCAATGTCGTCATCAGATGAGCATGCGGGTTGCCTGGAGCATCATGATAGACCCAGTCCGCAACCATCCCTTTCGCCGTGACATGTCGCTCAACAAAGTCACGCACAAGCGCGATATTCTGCCCCGCAGTCAGCTCGATCGGCAGTGCGATCGTAACGTCCCTGGCGAGTTGGGCGTCGGCGCGCTTCTCGAACGCCTCGACCTTGTTCCAGAAGGCTTCGGACCTGAGTGCGACCGATCGAGCTGCAATCATCGAGCGCAACCACTCCGGTGTATCGGCCGGCACGACGAACTCCTCGTGCAGCAGGTCCTGTTTGCGGGTGTAATCGATGACCCGTGCTTCCCGCTCGTACTCCATCTTCGCGCAGTGTCGGTAGGCGGCCGACAGCACGGCGCTGCGGCCGGAGCCACGGGCGACGACGCTGACGGAAAAGTGGGGAACGGCCACGACGAAATCTTTCCCGGTTTCAAACGAAATAGATGGTTCCGTCAGGAGCGGCGGCCCCGCCAGGGCCGCAATCGGGACGTCGCGGCAGCGACGTATAATTGCGCCCTTCGGATCCGCTCCATCGGACCGTCGGGATCATTCACCAAAGCTTGCGCCTTGGCGATTGCAGGATTCACAGTAGTGCGTCGCGCACTCCGTTCGGAAAGACTGGTTTTGAAAGACAAGCTTTTCCAGCCATGGAGACAACCGGACATGAAAAAACCTGCCTCGAGAATACGCGACGAAATTGCCAGGCTGCAGGAACAGCTCAGGGCTGCCGAGACCAGACAAGCCGAGCGGATCGGCAAAATTGCGCTCAAGGCGGGCCTTGGCGAGATCGAGATCGACGAGGCCGAGCTTCAGTCAGCGTTTGAGCAACTGGCCGAACGATTTCGCGAAGGCGAGGGGGCCGGCAGGACGGGCGCAGGCGGCGGTGGAGGACAGGCGCCTGCAGCGACGCTCCCGTCTCGCGCGGATGCGGGCAGCAATGGCGAGGTTTGAGCGGATGGCAAAAACAATGTCTGCAGATGCACGCAAGAAGGACACACGCGACAAGATCGAACTCGGCGGTCTGATCGTAAAGGCTGGACTGCGCTACCAGAAGCGCGCGCTGCTGCTTGGCGCACTGATCGATGTTTCGCGCCGGATCAGGGACGACGAGGGCGAACGTGCAAGACTCACCGCAATCGGAGTGGAGGCCTTTGGCAATGACGATCACTAGAGTTGTTCTTGTGGTCGTGCCGGCGACGCTGATGATCCTGATCGCCGTTGGAATGACCGGCATTGAAGAATGGCTTGCCGGTTTCGGCAAGACAGGCACCGCAAGGCTCGCATTGGGACGGGCAGGCATAGCCTTGCCATATGTCGTCAGCGCGGCGATCGGCATGGCGCTCCTGTTCGCGACTGCTGGCTCAATCAACATCAAGCAGGCAGGCTGGGGCGTCGTTGCCGGATCTGCCGGGACGATCCTGATCGCAGCCACGCGCGAAACGATACGCCTTGCCGCTTTCACGAGCACGCTGCCCGCTGACACGACGGTCTTTACCTATCTCGATCCGGCAACCTCGACCGGAGCAGGCATGGCGCTCATATGCACCTGCTTTGCGCTCCGCGTCGCGTTCATCGGCAATGCGGCGTTTGCGAGGGCTGAGCCGAAGCGCATTCAAGGAAAGCGGTCACTCCACGGCGAAGCGGACTGGATGAAGCTCAGGGAAGCTGCGCAGCTGTTTCCCGAGGCCGGCGGCATTGTCATCGGCGAACGCTATCGGGTCGACAAGGACAACGTAGCTGGCCGTGCGTTTCGAGCTGACAGCCCGGAGACATGGGGCGCCGGCGGCAAGTCGCCGCTCTTATGCTTCGACGGTTCGTTCGGCTCGTCGCACGGAATTGTCTTCGCCGGCTCCGGCGGTTTCAAGACGACGTCTGTGACGATCCCCACGGCCATGAAATGGAATGGCACGCTGATCGCTCTGGACCCATCGAAGGAGGTCGCCCCGATGGTCTTTGCACATCGCCACAATGCGGGAAGGGATGTGTTGGTGCTTGATCCGAAGGTGCCTGACATCGGCTTCAACGTCCTCGACTGGATCGGCGACTTCGGTGGAACCAAGGAAGAAGATATTGCCTCTGTCGCATCGTGGATAATGAGCGACAGTGGCGGCGCGCGAGGCGCCCGCGACGATTTCTTTCGCGCATCGGCCCTGCAGTTGCTCACGGCCATGATTGCTGACGTTTGCCTCTCCGGCCACACGGAAAAGAGGAACCAAACCCTCCGACAGGTACGGAAAAACCTTTCCGTACCGGAGCAGACGTTACGAGAGCAACTTCAGGTCATCTACAGCCAATCAGGCTCGAATTTCGTGAAGGAGAATGTCGCCGCCTTCGTCAACATGACACCAGAAACCTTCTCAGGCGTCTATGCCAATGCAGTCAAGGAAACGCACTGGCTGTCCTATCCCACGTACGCGGCCCTCGTGTCCGGGACAACATTCTCCACCCGCAAAATAGCCGCGGGCGATACCGACATTTTTATCAACATTGACCTGAAGACACTGGAGACCCACTCGGGTCTTGTGCGAGTCATCATCGGCTCGCTTCTCAACGCGATCTACAATCGCGACGGACAGATCAAAAGTCGCGCCCTGTTTCTCCTCGATGAGGTCGCGCTCCTGGGCTACATGCGGATCCTCGAAACCGCGCGCGACGCCGGCCGCAAATACGGAATCACGCTCACGATGATCTATCAGTCCATCGGCCAGATGCGCGAGACCTATGGCGGGCGCGATGCGGCAAGCAAATGGTTCGAAAGTGCCAGCTGGATTTCTTTTGCCGCGATCAACGATCCGGAGACAGCCGAATATATATCGAAACGCAGCGGCATTACCACCGTCGAGATCGACAGGATCACCAGCAGTTCCCAGGCAAAGGGATTGTCGCGGACGCGCTCCAAGCAACTCGCGGCGCGACCGCTGATCCAGGCGCACGAGGTTCTGCGCATGCGAGCCGACGAGCAGATCGTATTTACGGCCGGCAATGCGCCGCTCAGATGCGGTCGCGCCATCTGGTTCCGGCGTGACGATATGAAGGCGTGCGTCAGTTCGAACCGGTTTCACCCGACCGCGAACGACCGGTCACCTACCGACCAATCCGGCAGGGACTGCAAGGGCAAGGGGTAATTTGTGTAACCGGATTTTACCGGTGCCCGCAGCGTCCCAAAAGTGGAACAATGCTGCTCCTGGCAAAGGCGCGCCTCCAGTGCCGATTGCACTAAACCTCAGGATATCTCACGACAGCATGTCCGGCGGGGCGCACGCTGCCGCCCGCGTATCGCGACCGACGGGGCGGAGACCGGTGAAGTGCCCCCGGGGGAGCATGGACCGGATCCGCCTGTCGTCAGCGCCTTGTTCGGCCCATTCATCACACAGATGAATCAGTCGCAGTCCTTCGATTCAAATATGTCGTTGGACGCGCAGATGGCATCTGACGATGATGCCAACATGATCAAGCAGCCCTATCAAATCTATATCGAGCGAATTGACACGGCGAGGAACATGGCCCGCTTCTACGCGCTTCAGATTTCCCTGTCG
Organism: Agrobacterium sp. 22-226-1; assembly: GCF_053522345.1. Lineage (NCBI taxonomy): Bacteria > Pseudomonadati > Pseudomonadota > Alphaproteobacteria > Hyphomicrobiales > Rhizobiaceae > Agrobacterium > Agrobacterium sp. 22-226-1. The sequence continues at coordinate 30,479 of NZ_JBNWCP010000025.1, read as the reverse complement.
CTGTTTGGGGACGCCTGCCTGACTAGGCGGTGGGGAAGAATTGGAACGACGGGACAAGTGATGGTTCATCATTTTGAGCGGGAGGAAGAGGCCGTCAGACTTTTTCTCGATCTGACGCGTCAAAAAAGGGCCCGTGGCTATAGATCGCGGTTGACCGGAACCCCGAGGCCTCTCTGCTGACAGGTGGGTGCGCGGTTGAAGCCGTCACCGGCTTCTCGCTTTGGCAGAAGAGGCCCCGCCCGGTGGGCGGAGCCTCCTGGGCTTTAGTCGCGGTTGGGGCGAGACCAGATCAGCTGGAGACCTTCTTCGCCTTCGACTTCGGCCAGCGTGGCATAGATCGGAGCGGGGAAGCTTGGGTCGTCCAGCTTGACCGAGAGGTAGTCGCGGCCTTGTTCGGAGATTTTCTGCCAGGCTGCTCCGAGCTCGACATTGCCTGCGTAGATGCGGAAGTGAGGGCCCTTGTCGGAGGGATTTTCCATGCGGGTGATGCGGGCCTTGATGTTGAGAGCCAGCGTGCGGATTGAACCCGAGAAGCCGTTTTCGGTGGAAGTGAAGGTGCCTATGGAAGCCATTGTCATGTTCCTTTTGCTGTTTCGGGCCGCACCATTGCGGCCTCGATGGCTGTCGCAATGACCGGTGACGATCGGACCGCACCCAAAGGGCCGGAATTGAATGGAGGGCGGCGGGAAGGAACCTTGTTGCCGCGCGAGGAATGGCGGTATCACCGCCAGGGGAAGAAGGTTTCGGATGGCCGTTGCGGGAAGACGATCGAGGCGACGCCGTTCTCCGGTCAGACATGCCTCATCGAGCCCGCAGACGGGCGCCTGGAGCTTCAAGGGTGAAAGATGACGGTGGCATTCCTTGCCATCGCGTGACGGAAAGCGGCTCGCTGCATTCCATGCCACGCGCTGTCAATGCGCAAACGATGGTGACACGCAACTCGCAATGTTCGTCTCTGCCTGACATGCAGTCGATATCGTTGCCAGCACGAATCGCGACCCTGGCGCTCCATGCTCCAGCAGACCAGGGGCTCATCTTCGCGCACAAACCTGCAGGTCCAAACGCGACACCCGGAAACCGTCTCGAGGAAGCCGGACGCTGAAACCGCGAAAGCCCCGAAAAATCAGTGGCGCCCTGTTCGTGCTCCCTGGTCGCAATTGCGGCAAATAATTCGGCCTTATCAGAAGGCAGACAAATCTCTAGTTTTACTGCTGTTGCCTGCCTTTGAGGACTTCTAAATATCCTCGGCGTCGAAAGAACGGGAGCCGGAGGCGACATCACGCGTTTGGCTTAATGCCCAGGTGTACAGCTGTCAGTGACAGCGAGCGGCGAGCTGCTCAGGGTTTCAGTTTGCCACTGCCAGGAGCGCCGATATCGCACCGGCTCCGCGTTGAGTGTCGTCGTGTTTTGCGAGGCCGGACAGGTGACAGCGTCCGGTAAACATCAGGCTTTTTTTACACCGGGACGATAGCGGAAGAAGCTGGAGTTCCGCTTCTGCCCCCGGTTGCGGGTCTACGGTCTACCGGATCCAGGAGTTTTGACCACATCGTGTCGCTATCGCTCTGGGGTGTTTTGGCGACCCGTCCACCATCAAGGCGACCCGGAACGTATATAAAGCAACGCAACAAACCTGGGTTTTGTTATATTTTCCAGATTCAAAAAGAGGGATGATCGGCCGCGATTGCGACCGGAAGCCTCTGCCATCGCCACGGTCCTGTGGAGAGCCGGTTCTGGCTGCGCCCCTTTATTCTCGCGGAAGAAGCGAGGGGATTCGGGGCGTATGCGCTTTGCACCAAAGGGGTGGGCCGGGAGTTCGAGGGGCGGGGCGTCAGGGGAGCCCTTCGAAAGCGGCCGGGTTCCTCGCAAAACCCGGCCTGTGGTTCCGCCGCATCTCCGGCGTTGCCATTCGTGTCATCTAGCAAACAATTTCAAGCGTCAACCCACTCAGGGCGCAAAGACGGGAGGCAACACGCTTTGCGCTGTCGAAGTCGGCACAATCGGTGATGGCTTCACATCCGCCTTCTCTTAAGTGTCCATAAATTGTGAAGAACGAAGCTTCGTTGCGAGAATGTCCACCCTCGATGCAGATTTCGTCCGCGCCCTCTTCATTTGCATCAATGCAGCCTCCAAGCTCCAGATTACTGAACCGGGTCCAGTCCGGCTCTTCCAGGGCCGTGCAGCAATTGAAGAGCCTCGCCGATGAGAGTGATGAGGCGGGGCGCATCATCGTGCGCCTTTCAACCCGGCCATTCTGGCTCCGAGAAGCCAGAGCGCCTTGTTGAGCTTTATGTCCTGATCGATGCCCGTAACAGCGCGGGATGTGACACGCCTGCGGCGTCCGAAATCGTCGTGGCCCACGGCGCGGATACCACCCTTGAGAGCGTTTTCCTGCACCACGTTCCATGTTGTCCAGAGATCGTCGCCAACATCGCTGCTGCGGCGATTTGCAAGGAGCTGGTCGGGCCTGATCGCGGTTTTCGTCTCTCCTTCGGCGTCGCCGAAGCGCAACAGATGAGCCCCCTCCGCAAGGATTTGCTTTTCCTCCCGGCTGAGGCGCATGTTTGACCAGTCCTGTGGCGCCACCAGCGCGTTTTCGGCGGATTTCAGTACGGTATAAGTCCCATCGATGACCTTTGCCTGCACGTCGCCGGAATGACGCACCTTGATTTCCTCGATAGTGCCGGTCTGCGTAACGAGCGAATTCAGGCAACGAATCCGGAAGAGGCCAGCCATCAATTCATAGGCACTGGTGCCGTCATTGGCGTTCTTCAGGAGGATTTCGCAAACAGTATCGCCGACATTGTAGACCTTGCCGTCATCGACGCGCCGAAGCCGAATGAGATGCTTGGTAAAGTCCGCCTTGCCCTCTGTCCGGCTGGAAGACTGTTTTACACCGACGGGAACGAAGCCTTCGTTCTTCAGGCCGCGCAGGATCTCGATTGTCGGAATTGGCCGGAAGCGCTCCGATCTGCTTTCGTGTGCCGAATTTGCGAAGATCGACGGCGCGGTCTTGCGCATTTCATCCTCGGACAAGACGCGCCCGTTATCGAAACGTGCAGTGCTGGTATATACGGTCATGACAGGCTCTCCATTGTTGCCACGGTTCCGGAGCAAGCCCCGCAGTGGGCGAAGCCTTTACCCACCGTCCCGGTGGATGTGCTCTCACATTCGCCGGAACGAAGGGGAAAGGGCGAAGCCCGCTACCCGGTGGTCCGTGGGGCTGGTCATGGGTCCGGCAGGCTGAAAACCGGAAGGTTCGGCGCACGGCGCTGAAAGCCGGTTTTCTGATCGACGGACAGGCGCGAGCCTGCTTGCCCATTGGCGAGGCCAACGAAGCATCGTAGAGCGGGAAAACAGGAATGCGCATCACGCACAGCGGATGCACCGTAGTGGATGGACTGCCTGGGCAGACCTGTTCAAGCGCAGCAATCCGGGCGGCCTTTGGCTGCCCGACAATCCGTTTAGTCTGTCAAATCGAGGTTGGCGCCGGGGCCTGAACAGGAACATGGCTGGCGGCGCTTGCTCGGCTGACGACTGTCCGGCATGATGACCTGTTCGGACAAAAGCCGGGCCCACGTCGTCACCCGGCCGCTCAATGCCTGGAAGATTTCAGGGGAAAGCCGTTATCAAGGGGTGTGACCCGGCAGTGAATGGGATGCGCGTTCGATGAACAGAGTGCCGAACGGGCTTATAGCTGCAATAAAAGGTGGCGCTGTAGGCGTTCGCCCATTCGGCAGCGACTGGCTCTCGCGACGAGGTCCGGCATGGACAGTTTCCCTGTCTGCAGAAATTCGCCATAAGCAAGGTCAACCAGCCACCTTTCGAAGGGATATCTCGATCTCGCCGCCGCAATAGGCTTCACCGTAGTTTTCAAAACTCCGGCGGCTCAGGTCTTCAAGAGGCGTCGTACCACCCACCCGCGTTGAAAAGCTCCGAATGATTGGCGACGTGTCCTCTATAATCCGCCTGATAGTCGGGAAGCGGTCAGCCATCGTCCCCCAGAGAATTGCGGTCACAATATCTGCGACGCCGGGGCTTTCTGTTCCGAGCAAAAAGCCGGTATCCGCCAGGCCGTGCCTTGTTCCGGTATCCTCGAAAATGCGCACCCACTTCTGCAAACGCGGAACGAACTTATCCCACTTTTCCGGCGTCCACATCTCGCGCCCGCCGTCGAGCGTCAATTCGTCAAGAACGTCGTTGGCATCATTCACGAGTTTGGCCGTGATCGCGCGGCCCTCGAAGGTTTGCGGCAGGAGATCCAGCCGCTCACCGAGATACATGGCGATCGCAGGCATCTGGGAAATTGCAAAACTTCGTTCGCGGTCAATCAAGACCGGCGGTCCCATGAAGGCGACCGGCTGTTTTCCCGGCTCACGGCCCATCATCTCTTCGACCGCATCAACAGCGTGTTCGACCCAGGAGTACCCGCGATACGCCAGAATTCCCCGAATGAACTGGCCTCGAAACGGAACTGGCCAATAATAGAGTCCGAAGTTGTTCATGTCCTGGTCCCCTCTCATGCGAAGCACTAACGGAGCAGGCGGTTGCCAGTTCCGACGGGATAAAGTCAAATCAACCCACAGGGTTCACAAAAGCATGGTTGTATGTTCGCGACCAAAGACATGTCTCGTCCGGACGCGTTGCGATTTGTGACGCTGGCAAGCCCGAGGCAACCTCACCAGCGTGGCACAAGTCTCTCGTATCGCGGATCAAACAGCTTCATGTATGCCGTGTCGTCGCGTTCCTTCGAACTGCTTTTCTCATAAAGTGCAGCAAGAGACGCGAGTTTTTTTCTGTCCAGTGATACGCCAAGCCCCGGGTTTGCCGGCAAGTCAAGTTTCCCGTTGCGGAAAGTGAAGGGCGTTCCCTCGGTTACGTCGGTAGCGGTCCATGGGTAGTGCGTATCGCAGTCGAAGGTAAGGTTTGGTGTCGCGGCAGCGGCGTGGACCATCGCGGCGAGGGTGATCCCCAGATGTGAGTTCGAATGCATGGAAAGGCCAAGGTCCAGCACTTCGCAGATTTTTGCAAGATGAGACGAGGCCCGAAGTCCACCCCAGTAATGATGGTCGGAAAGAACAATATTCACTGCCTTTTTCTTAAAGGCAGCGGCAATGTGATCGAACTCGAGTACGATCATGTTCGTCGCGAGGGGGATTGAGGTTGCGGCGGCCACCTGCGCCATCTGGTCCATGCCCAGGACAGGATCCTCCAGATATTCCAGAACGTTTTCGAGCTTGCGCGCCACATAGATTGCAGTCTCGACGGTCCAGGCGCCGTTTGGGTCAATGCGCAAAGGATGGCGCGGGAAAGCTTCCCGAAGTTTCAGCACTGTTTCTATTTCAAGGTCGGGGTGGAGCACGCCTCCTTTTAGTTTCAGCGACTGGAAGCCGTATTTTGAGACCATCCTGCGAGCTTCGCCAACCATCTGGTCAGGTGTCAGGATTTCCCCCCATTCGTCCGGATCCTCGCCGATATGCGACGCGAACTTGAAGAACAGATAGGCACTGAAAGGGACACTCGTCCGGACAGCACCGCCGAGGAGATCGCACACCGGGCGGCCAAGGATCTTGCCTTGAATATCGAGGCAGGGAACTTCAAAGGCCGAAGTAACCACATCCGTGAGCTTGTGATCAGCGACAGCCGACTTGGCATTGATGCCACCAGCGCCCGGCAAGGCGGCGAAAACACGCGATTTCAATTCATGCAGATGAAACGGATCCAGTCCGACAAGTGCCGGAGCCGCGCGTCGCAACCCTTCCAGCGCCTTGATACTTCCATAACTTTCCCCGAGGCCAACCGTACCGTCATCGCATACGACTTCGATGATGGTGCGCAGGGCATGCGGTTGGTGCACACCTTTGCAGTTGAGCAGTGGACGGTCTGGAATTGCGACCGGTGTGAGTTGAATTTCGGCTATCCGCATCAAAAAGCTCCTTGTCTCCACCAGCTGCGTGCAGCCTTCATGGCATCATCCAGTGACGGCAGTTCGGGATGCCAGTGGCGTTCCCATTCCAGACTGAGGGGGATATGCCGTTCATCCGATTTTAATATCGAAAGCAGTTCCGCCATGGGAAAATCGCCGTGGCCGGGCAATACATACCGCCGTTGCCCATCGCTGTCGGTCGTGCTGTCCTTGACGTGCAGATGGACGACGTTTCTTTCGATACGACTCCAAAGGGTTTTGAGATCGGAGCCATTGACCCAGGTATGATGAGTGTCCCACAATATCCGTGCTGCCGGCACATGCTCGATGAAGGAGACAAGATGCCCGAAATCCGCGAGCGCATCGTGGGTCTCGATCATCAGATCGACATTCAGCCCGCGTGATTGCCGAAGGGCCTGCCATTCGTTTAGCAGCGCCGATGCGCATGCCATCCCTTTCGGCCCCGGTTGCCTGCCACCGTCGAAAATCCGCAGATAAGCGATGTCGGCAGCTTCTGCCCAGGCAATGAAGGGCTCGATTGCGGAAAGGTCGGCGCTGCCGAACAACCGAAAGGAAGTGTTCAGGGCGGCGACCCTGAGATTGCGTTCGATAAGGAAGGCTGCAAATCCGGCGGGGGTGCCAAACTCGGCAGCGAGCGCCGCGATCAGGTCGATCGTGCCGGACAACGCGCGCAATTCCACGCTTGTGGTGCCATGGCGCTTTGCAAGATCGGCGACTTCGCACAGACTGAGTTCGGAGCAACCGAGCGTCGAAAAACAATAATTGAAAGCTCTCATGCCATGCGCTCCATATCCCGCTTATGGACCGGGTGAAGCGGCGCAAGTCCCGCGACGAAACGTTCAATCTCGGTGATGGCCAAGTCGGAAAGCGCCCGCAGTTCATTGCCCAACGCCCCGGCAATATGCGGGGTGAGCACGACATTGGGCAAATCGTAGAAAGGGCTATCCGTTGGCAGGGGTTCCGGCTCCGGAGTATCGATCAGAATACGCAAACGCCCTGAAACTGCTTCAGCGAGCAAGGCATCGTGATCCACCAGCCAGCCGCGTGCCGTATTGATGAAGATCGCATGATCGGCCATCAGCGCCAGTTCACGGGCGCCAATCATGTGGCGGGTTTCGGGCAGGATTGGCGCGTGTAGTGAGACCACATCGGACCAGGCGAGAAGCTCGTCGAGCTCCATTTTTGTGGCAGCAAATGCGGCCGCGTCTTCTGCTGAAATAAAAGGGTCGTAGACGGCGATCTGGAATTTTCCGCGCGCCAGCATCTCCATGACCAGCCGACCAATCCGTGATGCCCCTACAATGCCGACTTTGCGCGAATAATTGCCAAGATAGGGCAGCCTCATGCCACGCCTGCTGCCAAAACCGCCCGTGCCGCGCTCTGCCCGATGTTCGTCTCGCAGACGAAACACATCCTTGCCGCACATGATGATTGCCGCACAGGTAAACTCGGCAACCGGCACGGCCATGGCGGATGCCGCCGTGGTGATGAGGATACCGGATGTCTCCCAGAATTCGGCAGGTGCGACGGTGCGCACCGATGATGCGGCATAGGCAACCATCCTGAGCTTTGGCGCACGGGCGAGGCGCTCGCGTGTCAGGGACGGCGTGCCCCAGGCGGAGAGCAGGATATCGGCATCGGCCAGAGCTTCGGCACCCGCGGCCGTATCGAAATCCGTATAGGGGAAACCCGGGATGATGTCGGTAATGGCATTCAGCCGCGCCCATTCGCGCGAACCAAAGAAACCTTCGGGAAGTTCGTTGCGCATGGCAATCAACAGCCGTGGTTTGTCCTGGAATTGTCTCATGGGCGTACCGGACTTGAAACAGGGCGAACCTCGATGCGGGTGACGTCAATTTCGATCGGTCGAGAACCGGGCCCCAGGATCACATCGAAAACAAGTTCGGGAGGGGCTCCACCTGGCCCGAGTTTCAGGGGAGGAGTTCTAAGCGCCCCGCACCATCGGGTCGCCGGAAAAGGAAAAAATGTACCGTCCGCCGCAAGGAAAGGCGCAAGCGCCACTGCCTCCTGTCCTTCGGCTGCGATATCTTTAAGACGGAGCGATATTCCGAACACCTCCTCGTGCGCTGGTACCTCTACATCGCATATGGCTTCAACCCATAAGCCTGCCCCTGGATGGACAAGCCTCCCGCCGAGGCGGTGGCTTTGCTCACCTGTTTCCGTGACTGTCAGGGCTGAAAAATCCGACGCCAGATTGCCTGCCGGATTGTCCACCGGGTCAAAACGATCGTCTTTCGCCAGGATACGGGCCGGCGCGCGCGGCACGATCGTTTCAAGATAGGTGGCAAGCAACTTCCCGACAGCAAAGGCGCCTGTCACCGCAAAATGGGTGCCGTCGTCGGAGTAGCCGGGACAGGGCTCGCCAAATTCACTTTCGGGATCGACCCAGGCCGAGTTCCAGTCGAAGACATGGCAATTGGCATGATCTGCAGCAAATTCGATACCCTGCCGGTTGATCCAGTGCGCCTTTGCCCGCTCCGCACCGCCAGCCGGCCATTTTCCAATGCCACGGGCGAGGATCGGGAGCAGGATGACGGTCTTGCCCGCGTTGAGTAAAGCCGAAACGATCCGCGCCCGTATATCCGCAATTGTCTGGCGTGTTTCCACCATCATGTCATTGGTACCGGCATCAACGATGATCAGATCGAAATCCGATTGCAGCAGCCGCGGCAGCCGCCGTTCGATCTCGATTGCCTTCTGGCCGGAAACCCCGAAATTAAGACCGGAAAAGAACCGGCTGACGCCCGGCCGATTGCCAGGTTCCCAGCCGGGCGGCACAGATGGATCATGGTGGACAGGGCAACAAAGCCTGCCGTGCGACAATACCTCGGCCCAGCTCATCCAGCCGCGGGACGATGTGGCAAGCGAGGTTGCGTTGCCAATATGGTTCTGCTGGACGAGTGAAGTGCCGAGAACGGCAATCCGGCTCGCTCTTGGTAACGATACGGACATGGTTTTTTCCTGATATCAGGAGAAGAGGACGCCGCCATTGATGTCGTAGCAGGCACCGGTGATATAAGCGGCATCGTCGGAGGCAAGGAAAGCCACCAGACCGGCAACGTCTTCGCTCGAGCCTTCCCGTTTCATCGATGTGGCGCCTGCCACCCTTTCACGCACTTCGGGTTTGGTGAAGGTGTCGTGGAAGGTAGTCGAGATCATACCGGGGCAAACGGCGTTGACGCGGATATCAGGGCCGACCTCCTTGGCAAGTCCGCGGGTAAAGGTCATCACGGCACCTTTGGAGGTGGCATAGGCGAGGGCTCCTGGACCGCCGCCATCCCGGCCGGCCTGCGACGAGAAGGTGACGATTGCTCCGCCCTTTGCCATTTTGGGCAATGCGGCCTTGGCCGTGAGGAACAGCGATGTCAGATTGACGTCGAGAACCTGATGCCAGAAGGCCTCATCCATATCCGCAATTGTCCTGCGGGCGACCAGACCGCCGGCAACATGGACGAGGCCATGAATTTCGCCGAACCTGTCCGCAGCGGCAGAAATCGCAGCCGAAACTTCGCTTGCATTTGTCAAATCCGCCTTGATCGCCAGAGCCGAACGGCCAAGTTTTTCGATGTCGGCAACGGCTGCGACCGCGCCCTCGGCGGCAGCATTATAGGTGAGAACGACATTGGCGCCTTCCTGTGCGAAACGGATGGCACATGCGCGACCGATATCCCGGCCCGCGCCGGCGACAAAAACGGTCCTGTTGGTAAAACGGTGCATTTTAAAACCTCGTGTGGTCAGAATTGCTTGGGAAGGGAGAGCTTGAAACGCTCGTCATCGACGTCGCTGAAATAGATGTCGGTCGAAAAACCCTGGTCGTCGATGAAGCTGAAGATGCGCTTCGGTTCCTTCAGGCTGTACGGCACCAGAAGGGTGACCAGCCGATGCCGGGTGGCCGCCGGAACCGTGGCGCAAACGTGATGGTGATTGTCGAGGCCCTCGAATTCCCCGGGATCGATATCGGGAAACCCTTCGACGGCCGCGATCTGCGGTTTGCCGGCCGCTGAAAAGACAAATTGGCCATAAAAGCCCGCCTTTTCACCATTGTAGCGAAAGCTCGATCTGCCGGTCTGCGGTGCCCCTGTCGTGTGGCAAAGCCATTGCAGTTCCTGGGGGGCCGAGCATTCCACCTCATCGACAATCACGAAGTAGCTGTCGTTGACAAAGTGAATTTCGCGCTCGGCCTTTAGAACCAGCGGGTTTGCCACACGATAGGCAGCTGTCGCATCGCCGAGGATGCGGATATGCCCGGGCTTTTCCTCAACCGAGACGATACGGCCAGCGGCGCGGCGCGCGAGCGCCTTGTCCTTTTCCGCATATTGTCCCCTGCCGCCGATCAGCACGGCATTTTTCGACCGTGTCTGGCGACGCCAGTTCAGATGCATCTGCGAATTGAATGCCACGTAATGGCCCGACTGAATCGCCAGATCCTCGCCATGGGCATAAAGCACAAAGGCGTTCTGGTCGCCGTGGCTGTGGCTGAGCGAACCGTAGGGGCTGGATTTGAAGACGAATTGCAGATGCCGTTCCGGGTCTTCCATATGCTTCTGGATGGTCGCCCAACCGATATCATCGAAAACGGCGAGTGCCGGCAAGTCACCAGGCGAGACGGCTTCCACCTGCTGATAATCGTGGCGATAGACGAGATCATCGAAGTTCAGGTCCCACCAGCCGTAATTATAAAAGGCCATTTCCGTGCCCGTCGCATCGGCCTTGATGTGATCGAAATACCATTGGTAATGGCCATCGCCGGTAACGCCGGCGAACTGCCGGACATTGTAACCCAGCTTCAGACCAGGAAGATCGCCGAGCGTGGAGTCGTCGCCAAAGTTGGCGCGGCGGGTTCCCGGCGCCTTGGTGTAAAGCGGAAAGCGTCCGGTGTTCTGGAAAAACGGCCGCTGATAGAGGTCGTAACCGATATAGGAACGGATAAGATTGGCGGCCTCGATGAGATAGGCCATGCCAGTCATCCAGTAATGCGGCCCCTCCGCCCAGCCGCCATCGGTGCCAGCCCATGGGGAATAGAGTGTGGCGAGGAATTCAACGGTGTAGTCGAACCATTCGCCCGCCTCGTCGCTTTCGCCCTGAAGCGCGATACAGGCCGGTGTCAGGACTGCCGACAGCGAACGCACCGCGTGGCTGTCATAGGGAAACACGTGGATACGGGCATGCGCAATGACGTGGTCGGCAACCTCGCGCGTCCGCTCGAGAAGAACCGACCGCACAGTCTCGCGCTCGTCCTCGCCCAGATGGTCGTATAGCCAGTCATAGCCCCAGGCGAGTGCCACGACGACACGGAATCCCGCCTCATCATTGTAGGCCCGCGAAGTCGCGCCTTTCGGATCCCATCCGGCGACGGCCAGCAGCCACTTTCGGGACGCGTCGAGCAGATCGTCGCGCCCGAGCACACGGCCGGCAATGGCCAGGTGCCGGATGGCATAGATGACTTCCTGACAGTCGATATACATTTGCCGCCAGAGCGACGCGACGCGGATATTGTCGGGATAGGGCTGTGGCTCCGGCATCACCGGCCGCTCAAGCCAGGGCTCTACCGATTTTTCGTAGAATTCGGACCAGCCGCAATGGTTGGGGTCCTTTGCCACGGCCTGCGAGAAGGAATTCAATTGTTCCGGATTGAGCCAGAGCCTCGGGTGGCTGGCATGGGCAGCGGCATGCCGCGCCTGTCTGCCGGGCAGCGGCGTCTTCGGCAGTGACGCACCGATCTGGAAGATGCGCACGGTACTCCAGTTGGAGACCTGCGTCGCGGATTTCTGATCCCAAAGCGCATAACACCAGTGATAACGGCCTTCCGGCAGCGCTTCGTCCGGGGTGAAGAAATTCCAGGCGAGATCTTCGAAGACGAGCGTTTTTTTGCCCGTAAAGCCGGGATCAGTCGAGATGCGCAGCACGTAACGCGCGCCGTCGTCGATATCGGGTAACCATGAAAAGCGCGGAGGGTTCTCCGTCGGCGGTACTTCTTCGCTCGGCTCATAGCCAATGGTCAATGAGCCCGTGCGGGGTTCATCAAGAAGCGTCTGTCTGGAGATGGCCGGGGCAGAGGGACGCATTGCGCTCTAACTCCTGTGAAAACAGATGGGAAAGGATGGCGGCAACAAAGCCGCCACCGTGGTCGCAGCGTTTATTGCGCCGCCTTGTACTGGCGGTCGTAGGCCGATTGCATCATCTTGATGACCTCGTCGTAACCAAGGGCAGTGAGGCGCGTCTTGTAGGCGTCCCAACCGGTATCGACGTCCTGCGCGCCGAGAATCCAGGTCTGCTGCATCTCGGTCATGTAGGTAAGGATGCCCGGCCAGTAGCGGTCAAAGGTCGCCTTTTCCTCGGCGTTCAGGGAAACGCCCATGAACTCGTCCTTCAGGCAGTTGCACTTCTCGTACATGTCGATGCCTTCAAGCGCGATCTTGTTCGTCCACTGGCGCTCATATTCGTAATCCATCCAGTATCCGCGAGGGATCGCGGCACCGACTGCCCATAGCTGCGCATTGACCGGATCCTTGTTGTCCAGGATTTCCTTCCTGAACTGCGGCTTGCCGTCGACCATTTCGTAAGTGAGGCCCTCGACGCCAAAGTTAGACAGGATGCGACCCTGCTGCGAGAACCAGAAGTCGAAATATTTGATAGTTTCGACGGGGTGTTCGTTGGTTGCCGAAATAGCCCAGCCGACAGGCTGGACACGCAGGCGGCGGGAATCCTCGAAACGCTCACCTGAAACCGTCCTGGGCGGCAGCATCGGCTTCAGCGCAAAGCCCGCAATTTTCGGCGACAGGGCGTCATTGTAGGTCGAAGTGCTGGCAAACCAGTCATGTGTCATGCCGCCGAGATTGTTGCCCAGCAGATATTCGCGCGAACGGGAGCCGCGGGTGAATATCTCCTTGTCGATCAGGCCTTCCCTGTACCACCTGGCGACATTGGAAATGCCGGTCTTGTAGTTTTCCTCCGCCCACGGGTGACGCAACTGCCCGTCGTAGACCGCGAAGTCGCCATAGCGCTCGGATCCGGACACACGTGCGTCCCAAAGGTTGATGAGGCGCACAGCATCGATTTCCTCACGGGCAAAATAAGGCACTTCATCCTTGAGACCATTGCCGTTCGGGTCCCTGTCGCGGAAGGCTTTCAGGACCTCATAGACCTCTTCCGGTGTCTCCGGCTGCTTCAGGCCAAGCTTGTCGAGCCAGTCCTGGCGGATGAACCAGCCGCGCGAGAACTTGCCATCAGGAACATAGGGAATGAAATAAAGCTTGCCGTCCGGTCCGGAAATCGCATTGCGGATTTCCTTGTGACTGTCGAAGAATGCCTTGAGGTTGGGGGCGTTTTCCTCGATCAGCTCGTCGAGCGGAATGAAAGCGCCCTCCAGCCCGTAACGGATGAAGTCTTCCTTCAAGCCGCCGGTGGCGTCGCCGCCAACGATGTCCGGGAGGTTGCCCGAGGCGATCAGAAGATTGAACGCGTCGCGGCTGCTGGTGGTCGCCAGCGATGCGACATTGCGGACGTGGATGTTGGTTATTTCCGCGGCCTTTTGCTCCACCGGCCATTTTTCCGAATAGACGTATTTGTCGCGGAAGTGGAAATGGATCGTCAGTTCCAGCGGGTCTTCGGTGATCTTGCCCGTATCCTGTGCCAATGCCGGCATGGAAAGGGTTGCGGCTGTCATCAACGCCAGTAGGGGCGCGCCTTTTCGTAGTGCTCTCACAGGTTCTCCTCCCTTGTGCTGCTACTCTTTGACCCCGCCCAGCAGAATTCCCTTGGTGAAGTACTTCTGCGCGTAGGGGTAAATGATGAGAACTGGAATGATTGATGCGATCATGATCGCTGATGTCACCGTCTCGAATGAATAGTGGGCGGTGAGCAGGCTCGAGGCGAATTCATCGTTCGAGTTGAGATCGACGATCACGCGCTTCAGATAGACCTGAAGCGGGATTTTTTCTTCGCCGCGCAGCAGCACCATGGCCCAGAAATAGCCGTTCCAGCGCGACACGATGCAGAACAACGCGACCGTGACGATTGCGGGTTTCGACAGCGGAATGAATACCTTCCACAGCAGCTGCAATTCGCTTGCGCCATCCATCCTGGCGGCCTCTTCGAAGGATTTCGGCACGGCTTCGAAAAAATTGCGCAGCAGAATGACGTTGAAGGCGTTGGCCGCGAAGCCGAGAATGATGCCGAAACGGCTGTCGAGAAGCCCGAGATCGCGCATGTTCAGGAAGAAGGGGATCATGCCGGCGTTGAACCAGAGCGTAAACGCGATGGCGATGTTGAAGAAGGTGCGGCCACGCAGGCGTTTGCGCGAAAGGGCATAGGCGCCGGGGATCATGATCAGCAGGCTCATGAGCGTGCCGCCGAAGGTATAGATGAAGGTGTTGCCATAGGCGACCCAGAACATCCTGTCAGACAAGACCCGGTCATAGGCGGCGAGCGTGACATCGACGGGCCAGAGCGTGACACGGCCCGCGGTGACGGCAGCGCCCGAAGAGAGCGAGACTGACAGCACATAGATGAAGGGATAGAGCGTTGACAGGACGAACAGGCCGAGAAGAGCGGCGTTTGCCCAGCCGAAAATCCTGTCGCCGCGTGAATAGAGATTGAAGTGCGCCATGTTTCAGCTCCTCACCACAGCGACGTCGACGAGACTTTTCGGCTTATGCGATTTGCCGAATAGACGAGGACGAAAGCGATGACCGCATTGAACAGGCCGGCGGCTGTCGCCAGATCGTATTGCGTGCCCTGCAGGCCGGTGCGGTAGATGAAGGTGGAAACGACATCCGCCGTCTCGTAGGTGGATGGACGGTAAAGCAGGATAATATATTCGAACCCGACTTCGACCAGATTGCCGATGCGGATGATCAGCATGATCACGATTGTTGGCAGGATGCAGGGCAGGGTAATGCGCCACATCATCTGCCAGCGCGATGCGCCGTCCACCCGGGCGGATTCGTAAAGCGTCGGGCTCACGCCGGCGATGGCGGCGAGATAGACGATGGATTCGAAGCCTGCCTCTTTCCACACGGAAGAGCCGATGTAGACGGGACGGAACCATTCCGGCTGGGTCAGGAAGTAGACCGGTTCGAATCCAAGGCCTTTCAGCATAAGATTGACGATGCCGATCGATGGCGAGAGGAAATTGATAACGATGCCGGCGACAATCACCACCGAAATGAAATGCGGCAGGTAAACGACTGTCTGCGCCCAGCGACGGGCAAGGCCGCTTTGAACCTCGTTGAACATCAGGGCAAGAATGATCGGGACGGGAAAGGCGAAGATCAGGCCAAGGCCGCTGATGGTAATGGTGTTCCAGAAGGAACGTACGAACATGTCATTGTGGAAAAGCTCCACAAAATTTGCAAACCCGACCCAAGGGCTTTTTTCGATACCGCGAAAGATCGAGAAATCCTTAAATGCGATGACCAATCCGTACATGGGCTTGTAGAGGAAGACCGCAAACCAGATGAGCATTGGCGCGAGCAAGAGGTAGAGCTGCCAGTCGCGGCGCATGTCTTCCCGGAGGTCGTAAAGGCGCCCTTGAAAATCCTGTTTCATGGACGCCCTCCACTCCGGGTTTTGAGCGATCTTCCGGTCGCCGCATCAAAGACGTGAACGCGTGCTGTATCGATGGAAAGCCGGTTGACGCCGTTAAGGGCATGGTCACCATAAAGCGTTTCGGCTTTGGCGATAAATGGCTGACCATCGGCCTTCCCATGCAGCAGTGCTTCGGCGCCCAAAGGCTCTACGAGGTCGATGCTGCAATCAAGAACGTCACGACCGTCGCCAGCCTCCACCGACATGATTTCCGGCCGCACGCCGAGCTTGACAGCCTGCCCGTGCGCTGCGCTCTTCGCGAAGGCGTCGGGAATGTTGAAGCGCTGCCCGGAGCCACCGCCGAGGACAACGGTGACACGGCCGTCATGGCTTTCAATCGTGCCGTCCAGGAGGTTCATGGGCGGGGAGCCTATGAAGCTTGCGACAAATGTGTTCGCCGGCTCCAGGAAAACTTCCATCGGCGAGCCGACCTGTTCGATGTGGCCGCCATTCATGATGACGATGCGGTCGGCAAGCGTCATCGCCTCCACCTGGTCATGGGTGACATAGATGCTGGTGGCCTGCATCCGCTTGTGCAGCAGCTTGATCTCGGCACGCATATGTGTGCGCAGCTTGGCATCGAGATTGGAGAGGGGTTCGTCGAACAGGAAGATTTTCGGCCGGCGCACGATGGCGCGGCCCATGGCGACACGCTGGCGCTGGCCGCCGGAAAGATCGGCCGGCTTGCGGGCCAGATATTCGGTAAGCCCCAATATCTGTGCGGCTTCGGCAACGGCCTTGTCGATGACGGCCCGCTTCTCGCCCCTGACACGCAGGCCGAAGGCGATGTTTTCCCCAACGCTCAGATGGGGGTAAAGCGCGTAGTTCTGGAACACCATGGCGACATCGCGGTCTTTCGGCGCGATCTTGTTGACCACCCGGCCATCCATGGAAACGGTGCCGTCCGAGATGTCTTCCAGTCCCGCGAGCATGCGCAGCGTGGTGGATTTTCCGCATCCCGACGGACCAACGAGGACAACGAACTCCTGCGGCTGTATGGAAAGATTGATACCGTGGACGACTTCGAGAGCGCCGTAGCGCTTGACGACATCGTTGATTTGAACTGCAGACATGAAAGGCCCCTCCTCAAAAGCCTTGAATGTTCAGGCAGGCGTCCTCGACCCCCGTGAAGCGCGCTTCCTCGTGACGCGCGTGTTGACCTGCTCGATGAAGGTCCAGATTTTCGGGTTTCTGGAGAGTTCTGCGATCTTGGTCTCGAGTGATCCGAGATGACGCTGGACGGCCTCCCGGGCCGCTTCCACGTCGCCTGACTCGATTCCATCCACGATTGCCTCGTGCTCCTCGATAACCTTTTCTGTGCGTCTGACTGCAAACACGCGCTTCAGATGCCGCATACGGTCCATTTCCCCCTTGGCCTGGTTGACAACACTCCACGCTCCCGGGAGACGCGCGGCTGCAAAGA
Organism: Agrobacterium sp. 22-226-1; assembly: GCF_053522345.1. NCBI lineage: Bacteria > Pseudomonadati > Pseudomonadota > Alphaproteobacteria > Hyphomicrobiales > Rhizobiaceae > Agrobacterium > Agrobacterium sp. 22-226-1. Next base: position 13,503 of record NZ_JBNWCP010000025.1, on the reverse strand, counting down.
TGTTCTTGTGGAACTCCTCATCAAGCAGGAAGAAGTTCGTGAATTCTTCGTCTTTTGCAGCAATGCGCTGATTTGAAAGGCAGGTCTTGAGGCGCGCAATGTCTTCGAGCGAATGACGTTTGGCAGCCTCTATGACCGCACCCTCTTCAAGCTTGAACCGGATGAAGCAGGCTTCCATATACCGCTGCACATCGATCGGAGAGATGTAGGTCCCACCCTGCGGGACAACGGTGACGAAGCCCTCTTCCGACAGGCGAATGATCGCTTCGCGTACCGGCGTTTTGCTTACATTCAGGAGAGCGGCGATCTCTTTTTCGGACAGGGCGCGCCCTGGAAGCAGCTTGACTTCCACGATGAGCTTGCGGAGCAGCGCATGGATCCGGTTGGTCATGCTGCCACCCGCCGGCAGCTCTTCAGGCGTGACGAGCTGAAAGAGGGGAAGCGATGGAAACTCGTGAGTTTCAGACATATCAAATCCATAACTGAGATATCAGATATAGTTCTGACATATCTCCAGAGTTCGATCATGTCAAGCAGCTGGTCTGGTGCAAATATCAGGCGGGTGGGTAACGTGCGCATGCACACCCCTTTTCGGGAGCAAGGCGTCCGCACCGGCACAGATTTCGTAAAGCCTGCAAGATTGCCGACGAATGATCCCGCAGCCTGCCGATAAAGTCTGACACCCATTGAAGCTTGATGTGGTGCAACACATCGGCGCGCTGAAGGCCCCAGCAATCGACGCTGCGATGGCTCCGAGCGCACTGCGGATGGTTGACAGGCGGGGTGCCACTGAAACTTCCATGCGGCTTCATCAAGGAATGTCCGCTGTCTCCGTCTATGCGACGTTGACGAGTGCGCGCCATCCGGCCCCGGCAATGATCACGAGGCCAGCACGCGAGTGATATCTCCACTGTGATCCCGGGTGGTCAGTACGGTTGAAGCAGGCGCCTTGCGTCGATCCCGAAGCGCCCGGTCGTCCTCACCCGGATGCACGATTGCAACGGGTAGCCCGGAAATTTTGCACCGCATTTGTTCGGTCTCTTACGGCTTGCGGCCCTGCGCTCATTCATGGGACTGATAACAAAGTGAAATTCCAGTTTCACGGAAACTGGCATGAAATCTGCTTCTTCTTTTTTGCCGGGCAGGGACCTGGCGGCAAACAAAAAGAGGGAACAGCATGATGCAGATATCCGGGAAGATGCCTCCGATGCTCAAAGGCCTGCGGATAGCAACGCTGGCGGGCGTCGCCACAGTCTCGCTGATGGCGGGGTATGCGTCAGAAGCCCTGGCAGCCGGGACGCTTCGTATCGGCATGACCGCCTCCGATATACCGCTCACCACAGGTCAAACGGATCAGGGTGGCGAAGGCCAACGTTTCATGGGCTATACGCTCTACAATGCGTTGATCGAATGGGACCTCTCGAGCGCAGACAAACCCTCGGCACTGATCCCGGCGCTTGCGACCTCCTGGGAGGTCGATCCCGCCGACAAGACCAGGTGGACGTTCAAACTGCGTGATGGCGTAAAATTCCATGACGGCAGCACATTCGATGCTGCGGCAGTGGTCTGGAATCTCGACAAGCTGCTCGTGAGCGATGCACCGCAGTTCGACAAGCGCCAGTCGGCACAGGGCAAGTCCCGCATTCCGGCAGTGGCCTCCTACAAGGTCATCGATCCGTTGACGGTTGAAATCGTCACCAAGACCCCCGACGCCACACTTCCCTATCAGTTGAGCTGGGTGCTGATGTCCTCTCCCTCGAACTGGGAAGCGCAAGGCAAGAACTGGGATGCTGTCGCCCAGAAGCCCTCAGGCACGGGGCCTTGGAAGATGGAAAGCGGCTTCACGCCGCGTGAACGCGCTGAGCTGACTGCCAACAAGGACTATTGGGACAAGACGCGGGTGCCGAAGCTCGACAAGCTGGTTCTTGTGCCGCTTCCCGAACCCAACACGCGCGTGGCAGCCCTGCGGTCCGGGCAGGTGGACTGGATCGAGGCCCCGGCGCCCGATTCGGTCAAGTCGCTGAAGGATGCCGGCTTCAGTATCGTCACCAATTCCTATCCGCATAACTGGACATGGCATCTGTCGCGCGTCGAAGGGTCGCCATGGAACGATATCCGCGTTCGCAAGGCTGCCAACCTTGCGGTCGATCGCGAAGGCCTCAATGAACTGCTCGGCGGTCTCTCCGTCCCGGCTCAGGGTTATCTGCCACCTGGGCATCAATGGTTCGGCAAGCCGACTTTCAAGCTTGAGTATAATGTCGAGGAAGCAAAAAAGCTGATGGCCGAAGCCGGATACGGCCCGGACAAGCCCATCACCACAAAGGTTGTGATCTCTTCATCCGGTTCTGGCCAGATGCTGCCGCTCGCTATGAACGAATACATCCAGCAAACCCTGTCGGAAATCGGCATCAATGTCGAGTATGAGGTTGCCGACTGGAACACGGTTATCAACATCTGGCGCGCCGGTGCCAAGGACCCGAGCGCAAAGGGCGCTACCGCCGTTAACTACAGCTACTTCATCCAGGACCCTTTTACGGCATTGATCCGCCAGTCTCAGTGCAATCTGGCGCCGCCAAACGGCACCAACTGGGGTTTTTACTGTGACCAGGAAATGGATGCCCTTTTCAATCAGGTGCGCACGACCTTCGATGCGGCCGAGCAGGACAAGGTACTTCAGAAGATTCACGAAAAATATGTCGATGACGCACTCTTCCTGATGGTGACGCATGACGTCAATCCGCGCGCCATGTCTCCCAAGGTCAAGGGCTTTGTCCAGGCACAGAACTGGTTCCAGGACTTTTCGACGATCTCCATGGATCCCTGACTTTTCGCAGTGACAGGGCGGGGAATGAAACCCGCCCTGTCATTGCCGAAGCCAGATCTGACACTCGCGAGGACCTCATGCTGCTTTATGCACTGAAACGACTGTTGCATGTCATTCCCGTAACGATCGGCGTGAGCATTGTATGCTTCATGCTGATCCATATCGCCCCCGGTGATCCGCTTGCCGCGATCTTGCCTTCGGACGCCTCTGCGGAAATGCAAGCACAGATGCGGGCATTTTACGGCCTCGACCGTCCCTTGCCGGTGCAATATGCACTTTGGGTCTGGCATGCCGTGCAGGGTGATCTTGGGACGTCTATTGCAACAGGGCGCCCCGTTCTGGCCGATATAATAGATGCGTCGGTCAATTCGATCATTCTTGCCCTGTCGGCGGCGGTCATCGGCTTTGCGGGCGGGGCGACACTTGGTTTTCTGGCAGGTGTCTTTCGCGGTGGGTGGATAGACCGCCTCTCATCCGGGATCTCAATGCTCGGCGTCAGCGTGCCGCATTACTGGCTCGGCATGGTGCTGGTCATCACCTTTTCGGTCACGCTGGGCTGGTTGCCGGCGATGGGTGGCGGCCCTGGAGGGTCTTCCGGTCGAAGCTTCGGCTGGGAATATCTCCAGTACCTTGTTCTGCCGGCAGTCACCATGTCAGTTATTCCGATGGGGATTATCGCCCGCACGATCCGTTCGCTGGTAGCAGACATTCTTGCCCAGGATTTCACCCAGGCGCTTGCGGCCAAGGGGTTGATGCGAGCTCATATTCTGCGCCATGTCGTGCGCAACGCCGCGCCCACTGCACTTTCCGTCATGGGCCTGCAACTGGGATATCTTCTCGGCGGGTCAATTCTGATCGAGACGGTATTTTCCTGGCCTGGTACCGGCTTTCTTCTGAACGGTGCAATCTTCACCCGTGATTTGCCGATCCTGCAAGGCACCATCCTGGTGCTCGCGATGTTCTTCGTTGTCCTCAATCTTTTGGTCGACGTGTTGCAGAGCGCCATCGATCCCCGCATCCAGAGGAGCTGACAATGGCTGCCATCACCATAGCGTCCGAAATTCCCATCGAGAAAATTACCAAGTCTCCCGGCTTCTGGAGCGGCGTTTTGAGACGTATCAGTCGCGATCCGGTCGCGATGGTGGCGCTGGCACTCCTCGTTCTTCTCATCCTTATTGCCATTTTCGCCCCTTATCTTGCGCCTTACGACCCGGCAAAGGGCAGTGTGATCCGCCGCCTGAAACCGATTGGAACGGAAGGATATATTCTCGGAACCGACGAACTCGGTCGCGATATGCTGTCACGTTTGATCTATGGGGCACGGCTGTCGCTGATCATGGGGGTCGTGCCGGTGCCTATCGCGTTTGTTATCGGCACGGCAATCGGCATCATTGCCGGTTATACCGGCGGCTTAATCAACACCCTGATTATGCGCACGGTCGATGTTTTCTACGCTTTTCCGTCGGTTCTGCTTGCCGTCGCGCTGTCGGGAGCACTTGGGTCCGGCCTCACCAACGCGCTGGTGTCTTTGACGGTGGTGTTCATTCCGCAGATCGCCCGTATCGCCGAAAGCGTGACAACGCAGGTGCGAAAGCTGGATTACGTTGATGCGGCACGCGCATCGGGTGCCCCGGCCTTCACCATCATTCGTGTTCATATCCTTGGAAACGTGCTTGGCCCGATTTTTGTCTTCGCCACAAGCCTGATTTCGGTGTCGATGATCCTTGCATCAGGCCTGTCGTTCCTGGGGCTGGGTGTACGCCCGCCCGACGCTGAATGGGGGCTGATGCTCAATACGCTGCGCACGGCGATTTACACCAATCCCTTCGTCGCGGCTCTGCCAGGCGCGATGATCTTCATCACTTCGATCTGCTTCAACCTTTTCTCAGACGGGCTGCGCACAGCCATGGACGTGAAGTCATGATCAACATCGTTGGAAAACCGGCTTTCGAACTGCCTGTTGGTGAACGGGGTGGCCCTGCCCAGCCGTTGATCTCCGCTCGCGGGCTGCTCAAGCATTTCCCGGTCAAGGGCAGCGGCTTTCTCAAGCCGAAGAAAGTGGTGCGCGCTGTAGACGGGGTCGATTTCGATATCCTGAAGGGAGAAACGCTGGGCGTGGTCGGTGAAAGCGGCTGCGGCAAGTCGACGACGGCACGACTTTTGATGCAACTGATCGAACCGGACCAGGGCGAAATTCTCTTCGACGGTGAAACGGTTGGAGGCGCACTGCCGCTTTCGGCCTATCGCCGTCAGGTGCAGATGGTTTTTCAGGATAGTTATGCTTCCCTCAATCCGAGACTGACGATCGAGCAATCCATAGCATTTGCTCCACAGGTTCATGGAACGCCAGCCGCAAAGGCCATTGCGAGAGCACATGATCTGCTTCAACGCGTAGGTCTGGAGCCGTCACGTTTCGCAGGCCGCTATCCTCATGAGTTGTCCGGCGGACAGAGGCAGCGCGTCAATATTGCCCGCGCGCTGGCGCTTGAGCCACGATTGGTCATTCTGGATGAGGCGGTCTCAGCCCTCGACAAGTCTGTGGAGGCGCAGGTACTCAATCTGCTTCTCGACCTCAAACGCGATTTCGGCCTGACCTATCTGTTCATCTCACACGATCTCAATGTCGTGCGCTTCATGTGCGACAGGGTCATGGTCATGTATCTCGGCAAGGTAGCGGAAGTGGGCAGTCGCGATGCAATTTACAGCAATACGATTCACCCCTATTCGGCGGCACTTTTGGCCTCTATGCCGAAGATGGACCCGGCCGGGCGAACCGACGCGCCGCCGTTGACGGGTGATCCGCCAAACCCGATCGATCCGCCCTCCGGTTGTCGCTTCCACACCCGCTGCAGTTTTGCGGAGGATGTCTGCCACCGGACATTGCCACCGTTGACCGGCATTTCCGGTGATCAGGCCGCAGCCTGTCTCATGGCGGTACCTGGTTCCGGCCATAGCCGCGCCCCTGTAATGATGGAGGCATGACCATGCAGAATGATGCGATGATCGATATCAGCAATCTTTCGGTAACGTTTCAGCGTGGCGGAAAGGCGGTAAAGGCCGTCAACGGTGTCAGCCTTTCCGTGAAGCCTGGAGAAGTGGTCGCCCTGCTCGGTGAATCCGGTTCGGGCAAAAGCGTGACGATGCGCTCATTGTTGCGGCTTCACCCCAAGGGAACCTTGATCGAAGGCGGCATGACGGTTGACGGGCATGATATCATGTCGCTTTCCAACCGTGCGCTTTCCGATCTGCGCGGGGCTGTCGTCTCCATGGTTTTTCAGGAGCCGCGTCTGGCGCTTGATCCCGTCTATATCGTTGGTCGGCAAATCGAGGAAACCATCATGCGGCATGAAAAGGTGTCACGCGGTTTAGCTGCCGAACGGGCGCTTGCCTTGTTCCGGAAAGTCCGTATTCCCTCGCCAGAGCGACGCCTTTCCAATTATCCTCACGAAATGTCGGGCGGTATGCTTCAGCGCGCCATGATCGCGATGGCGCTTGCGTGCAATCCCAAAGTTTTATTGGCCGACGAACCGACGACAGCACTGGATGCCACAGTCCAGATTCAGATCCTGCTGCTCATTCGCGAGCTGCAGCGGGAATATGGTCTGTCAGTCATCTTTGTCACCCATGACATCGGCGTGGCGGCCGAGGTGGCTGACCGTATTGCAGTCATGTATGCTGGGCGTATCGTCGAGGAGGGGCTGGTTGGCGATATCATCCATAACCCGCGTCATCCCTATACGAAAGGCTTGCTTGGCGCGCGCGTCGAACTGGCCGAAGGACGCGACCGACTGGTCACCATTCCAGGCGCCCCACCCGATCTGGCGGCAATGCCACCGGGTTGCGCTTTCGCGCCGCGATGTGGGCAGGCCACCGATCTTTGCCAAACGCAGATTCCACCACTCGTTCCGCTCTCCGGCGGTGCGGGTGTTGCCTGCCTTTTTCCCGGTTGAACACCCTTGAGTATCGGCGCCAGCCATAACAACCGGATGGGGCAAACAAACCTTTGTGGTGATGCAGGACCGATGAAACGCATAGGATTGATCAACCCGAATACCTCGCAAGCGACCACGGCGATGATGATAAATATCGCCCGCAGCTACGTTCCGGAGGGCACTGTAATCGAAGGGCGCACCGCGGCACATGGCGTGCCCATGATCCTCAACGACATCGAACTGGCCGCCGCCGCCGATAGCGTCGTGGAGACAGGGTGCGAACTGGCTCGCCGGAACAACGGCCTGATTGTCTGCGCCTTCGGCGATCCGGGACTGGAGCGCCTCGCTGTTGCATCCGGCGTGCCCTCCGTCGGCATCTGTCAGGCCAGCATGATGGAAGCCGCTGCAGGTGATCGTCGTTTCGGGATCGCCACCGTGACCCCCGATTTGGTAGGCTGTTTTGCGGCAAAGGCGCAAACGCTCGGTGTGGCATCGCTTTTCACCGGTACACGGTTAACGAGGGGTGATCCTCGGCATCTGGCTTCAGATCCGGTGGCGTTGCAGACTGCGCTGGAAATCGCTGTTCGGGAATGTTTCGAGCAAGACGGCGCTGATGTCGTTATCATAGGTGGCGGCCCACTGGGGCAAGCGGCTGACAACCTGCAGCGTATCCTGTCCGTGCCAATCATTGCACCAATCCGGTCAGCGGTGGAGTTGCTCATCCGCACGATGGAGCTTGAGGGGGAAACAAAGACCTCGCAACGGTAACGCTTAACGGCTTGCCAACCTCGCAAACTGTTGCTTTTTCTGTTGCAAGCCGCACGAAGGCGCCTGAAGGTTATGTCGTTGAGATTTCGCCGGAGCATTGCATGCCCAAGGAAAGATCATTCCTGTTCCGCGTCAGGCAATCGCTGCCGGATCTTCACCCTGCAGAAAAGCGCATTGGAGAATTCGTCTGCGATTTTCCCGGCGAACTTGCCAGTTATTCTGCCCAGGAGCTTGCAGCACTGGCGCATGTTTCCAAGGCAACCGTGACACGTTTCATCCGGCGGCTTGGCTACGAAAACTACGAGGAAGCCAGACGACACGCCAGGGCGGAGAAGCAGACGGGTTCGAGACTCTTTCTGGCGCGGGCTGCCGATGCCGGAGCCAGACAATCGATCAAGGCGCATGTCGCACAGGCTCTCCTCAATATCGAAGCCACATTTTTCGGAATTTCGGAAAACCAGATCGACAGTGCCGTCACAGCACTACTTCTTGCACGCAAGGTCTGGGTGATAGGCTTCCGCAGCAGCTACCCCTTTGCAGCCTATCTCCAATGGCAGCTTACTCAGGTCATCGAAAGCATTATCGTTATCCCGGGTGCCGGGCAGACCATGGGCGAGCATCTGGTCAGCATTGGTGAAAATGACGTCGTGATTTTCTTCGGACTGCGTCGAAGAACCAGCCAATCCGATGGGATCGTCGATCAGGTGAGACGCTCAAAGGCACAGCTTCTTTACGTGACCGACGAGGGCGCTCCCTTTGAGACGAAGGCGACATGGCACTTTCAGTGCCAGACGCTCGCGCCAGGGCCGCTCTTCAATCATACGGCGGTGATGGCTCTCTGCCATCTTCTCATCACCCGTTGCCTTGAAAAGGCGGGGGCGACCGGTCGCACCCGCCTGCGCAATATAGAGGCCCTTAACGAAACACTGGACGAACTGTGACTTGCCTCTTGGCACAGATGGAACAAGTATAGCTGTCCATCACCGACTTGTCTGGTGGCGTCGCCACCTACCGCACGTTTGGATTTTTGTCGCGAGGCCTCCTGAATGCAACAAGAGAATTGCAGTCAGGGGCAAGCAGGTCATGTTTCTCGGCAAAGGCGACAAAAAGGCCCCGCGCGGTCTCGGCTTCAATTTCATCCGACAACGCTGCCCGGCACGCGTTGACAGCGACAGCGTGCGCTCTGTCTCTGAGGGCCTGCGGCCACTCGCACAGATGCCGGTACGCCTCCGTCACCCCGCGTATCTCGACCGGAAAACCCAGCCCCACAAGAACGGTGACCGGTTCATGAAACATTCCTGGTTTCATTTTGCTCTCCTTCCCAATCCTGACACATTATGGAGAGCCGCCTGAGCGGCTCCCTTCTGGACAAGGTCCGTTTAAGCTGCCTCCTGCGCGTCGATCTGTACTGATGCAGGCGATGCAAGCGCGCGTGAGTCCGCTCGGATCTCGATTTTTCGCGGCTTGAGCGCTTCCGGTATCTCCCTGACAAGACTGATTGTCAGGAGACCGTTTCGGAGATCGGCGCTGGTGACCCTGACATGGTCGGCAAGCTCAAAGCGATGCTCGAACGGACGCCCTGCGATGCCGCGGTGCAGATAGCCGTTCCCGGCGTTTTCCTGCCTCCTCCCGCTGATCTTCAAAAGATTTGACTGAAAGGTAATTTCGAGCTCATCGGGTGAAAAACCGGCTACCGCAAGTGCGATGCTGTAGGTTTCTTCCCCAGTCTTCAGAATGTCGTAGGGTGGCCAGTCGTTGAGCTGGCGCGCGTGCTGTGCATTTTCAAGCAGATTGAACACCCTGTCAAAACCGATCGTCGACCGGAATAACGGTGCATAGTCAAAAGACGTCGTCATAGCCATATTCTCCTTGAAGCAACATGGGCATGGAAGCACCGTAAGACAGCGCCTCCATTCGGCCGGTCCAGCTTTCGGCAACCGGCGCGTAACGATTTGGTTTTCAGATCCGGTTGTTCAAGAGGGAAAATAAAAAAATCCGAGCCGGGCGAATGAGCGCACATCTCGGTGTGATAAAAGTGGAGACGACCCGTGACGACTAACGGCCGGCGGGCTATGAGGTTTCCGTTCCCGATAGAGAGAGTGGCGTAGAATCGAAGCGCCATCGCACGGTATCCTGAGACACTTAACTTCTTTGAGGTGTGGATAGACCCGTCGTATCAGTGAGACGGACGGAACGGATCATTCACGGTTCCCGGACGAACAGATCATCGTGATACTGAAAGACCAGTAGAGCGGCCTGAGGACGGCCGTGCTCGCGACCTCAGAGCCTCTGCAATCGCTACGGCGCAACGGGAAGAACGTTCTCGCTCGGCCTTTGTCATTACCACGGAGCTTTCCCGACCGTATGGTGCCCTATTTTTTGTGGTTGCCCGAAAAAGCAGCCGTCATGCCAAGACCGATATACACGAAACCGCTGACCCAGCGTTCAGCTTTCAGGTAGACAGGACTGCGCTTCAGCCAGTTGCCCGCCGTGCCGGCAGCAAGTGCATAGGCGCCATCCGTGAGCACACCGATCGCTGTGTAGAGAATCCCGAGGAATGCGACCTGCATTGCCACATGGCCACGGTCGACCTCAACGAACTGCGGCAGGAATGCCAGAAAGAACAGCGCGGTCTTCGGGTTGAGGAGGTTGACGATGAAACCCTCACGGAAGATGCGCATGCGGCTACGCGCTGGCACCCCTCCTTCCATGTTCGGAAGATCCGATGGGCCGAAGAGCTTCTTGAGACCAAGCCAGATCAGATAGGCCGCGCCTGCATACTTTACCACGCTGAAGGCGAGAGCAGACGACGCCAGGAGCGCCGACAGCCCCACAGCGGCTGCGACGACATGAACCAGCGTGGCCGAATGTATGCCGAGAATCGAAACGAGACCGGCGGAACGACCTTGCTCGACGGAGCGCGCGAAGATGTAAAGAACAGCCGGTCCCGGCACGAGAAGCAACACCAGCGTGGCGCTGACGAACAGGCTGAGACTGGCGGCGCTGGGAATTATCAAGTCCATGGTTATCCTACTCCTCTCTTTACCACAATAGCGATTGCATTGGACCGTGTCCGATGCGAGATCAGCTTGCTGTGTCGTCGCCGGGAATTTCCGCGATCGAGCCGCCTGGATTTTTCACTGTAGCTGTGTCACGCCAACCCCGTCCAGAGAATTGTCCGGATCTTCCGGCGCGTTGGCGGGACCTGGCGCTATGGCGCCCGGGCCTTCGCGGATGGAACGTCCCGCTTCCTTATCCGGAGGAACGCACCATCCCTTTTTATGGAACTGATGGGTTCGACACGTTACTGGCAAAGTCTCGCTGCAACATCAGCGAGAGGATCCACAACGACGTACCGGTGTACCGCCGGCGTCAAATGCCGGTCTCGCGGCATATCACCACGCGCCAGCCGTCGGGATCCTGATAGGTGAAGCTGCGCTCGAGCCAGTATGGATTTTCCGGTTCCAGGGGCGTATAACCCATTCCTTGCATCCGCTCGTTGAGGCGATCATATGCATCAGGCTCGGTTATGTATAGCACCAGCAGATTATCGAAGCTTGGAGCGGGACACGAACTGCCCTCTGCGTGTCGGGTAAATTCAAGATGCACAGACTTGCCGGGTAGGCCGAGCATGATGCCATCGTAGCCGGCGTGAGCTTCGAATCGGGCGAGCTCCGGCAGGCCCAGGCCACCGTGATAAAACGCAACTACGTCCTCAAGCTTGTCGGTCGGCCTGGCAATGCGCACCTGCACTGGTACAACGTCACCGCCCAGCGAATATACGCTCGGGAAGGTTCTGTCGTGATTGTCCATGATATTCCTCCTGCTGATCAGGATTGAGTGGGAAGTTGCGACACCTGGTGCACCGTTCGCCAAAGAACTGGGCCCTGCATGACAAGGACGCCGGCGACAACCAGCAGCGCTCCTGCGAGACGATATCCGGTAATCGGCCTTGCCGTGAAACCGACGATACCGAAATAGTCGATCGTGATCGAAGCGAGGATCTGGCCCGCGATGACTGCCGTCATGAAGCCCGCAGCCCCGAGCTTCGGGACAAGAAGGAGCGCCACCGTGATGTAGATCACTCCGGCAATGCCTCCGATCCAGATCCACTTCGGCTGAACCGAGAGATTTGCGATCGCCGGCGCGGAAACGCGCAACGCAATCATCACCGGTACGACGAGGATGGCGCTTGTCGCAAGCGATACCACTGTCGCCCAGAGGGGATGGCCAAGAGCGCGGCCGAGCGCCGCATTCGCGCCGGCCTGGAAGGGGACAAGAGCGCCAGAGATCAGCGCAGCAACGAGGAAAGCCAAAGGCTGCATGAGAGGATGTCCTTTCGCGACTTGAACAGGCTCTTCTCCTAATTATGCAGATGGACTATGTAAACTTCAGATTGGGGCGAGTATCATGCACAGCATGAATAATCTTCGCGGTGTGGACCTCAACCTTCTGGTAGTACTCGATGCGTTGCTATCCGAGCGCCACGTATCACGCGCGGCGCTGCGACTGAACATGAGTCAGCCGGCCGTCAGCCACGCGCTGGCGAGATTGCGCGTGCTTCTTGAAGATCCTCTCTTTACGCGCCACAGCGGCGGTCTTTCACCGACTATCCGCGCGCTCGAACTCTCACAGCCGGTGAAGGAAGCGCTTGCCCAGATACGCGCGGTGCTCGGGCCCGGCGGGTTCGATCCGGCGCGAGGCCGGCACGTTTTCAGGTTGGCAATGTCGGATTACGGCGCCAGCATCATCCTGCCCGAACTGATGTCGCTGATAGGGCGATCGGCGCCGGGCATAGATCTGTCAATCACTCAGCTGAGCCGGGAAGGAATGGTCGCCGGGGTGGTCGATGGAGATATCGATCTGGGCCTGGGCGTGTTTCCGCACCTGCCTGCCCAGATTCACTCGGAGTTATTGTTTTCGGATCAGTATGTCTGCCTTGTAGATCGCGCTACTCTTCCGCCATTGGTCGAGCGGATTGACCTGGATGCCTATCTCGCTCGCCCCCATGCGCTGGTCGCCGTTCATGGTGAGGCATCGACAGAGATTGACAAGACCATTCACACGGCAGGATTCAGTCGCCGGGTGGCGCTGGTGCTCCCGCACTGGAGCGTCGCGCCAAATACAATTATCGGGACCGACCTCATTCTCACAGTCGCCGCGAAAAGCCTGGAGACGCTTCGGCGCCACAAGAGATTGGTCATACTGCCTTCGCCAATCGAGTTCCCTACGGTCCCGTTCACGCTGATCTCGCACAAGAGGCGACAAGCCGATCCCGCACTCCGATGGATCCGGGCCGCAATCAGTGTGATTGCGCGTCCGGTTTCGCCGGGCAATAATCAAAGAAGTCGACCGAGTGCCTGATTTCCGGCGATCCAAGATGTACGTCCGACCTTGACGTGCGATTGAACTACTGTTGTTCCGACTCCGAAAGGACGTCGGCGCATATAAGTTCTGAGTGAAGGGTGGGGCGGGAGTTCGAGGGACGGGCGTCAGGGGAGTCCCTCGAAGACGGCCGGATTCCTCGCAAAACCCGACCTGTGGTTTCACCGCACCTCCCGGCGTTGCCATTGTGGTCTCGACACAATCCTCATCCTGCAGGCGGCGAATGATTCCAACGAAGATGTCATCGAGTAGCTGGAACGTCATGTCGGTTGGCATTCTGGCGCCGGAGCTGAAACCCGGCGAGACCATCGTGACGAAGCCGTATCATCATCCCGCTCGATAACGCTCCAGGCAAAGGGCGTCGCGAACGGGCCGATCGCGTAGCCCTCAACCATTTGATGTCAACTGAGCGGAAACTGATCTTCGATGAGGAAAATCCGAATCGGCGGCTCTAGTATCAGCAGTATGTCGATTCCACGCATCTGGTTTACTCATTGTTGATTTGCACTGAGAAGTGACCCGGCATTGCCGGATATTGTCATCGAGAATTGACCCATGTTTTGAACCTTGCTCCGCGTGTTTTCAGCGGGAGCT